>JBDZUW010000192.1:0-1634 GCA_040255375.1 Luteimonas sp.
GAGCCCGACATCCTGGTGATCCTCAACGACAACCGGATGTCCATCAGCGAGAACGTCGGCGGCCTGACCCGCATGCTCGGGCGCATGACCGGCTCGCGCACGCTCAATGCGATCCGCGAGGGCGGCAAGAAGATCCTCGGCGACAAGCGCAGCAGCGGTCCCGCGCGCTTCGTGCGCCGCTGGGAAGAGCACTGGAAGGGCATGTTCGTGCCGTCCACGCTGTTCGAGGAAATGGGCTTCCACTACACCGGCCCGATCGACGGCCACGACATGGACGCGCTGGTGTCCACGCTGCGCACGCTGCGCGGCCTGAAGGGCCCGCAGCTGCTGCACGTCATCACCACCAAGGGCAAGGGCTACGAGCGCGCCGAGGGCGACCAGATCGGCTATCACGCCGTCTCGCCCTTCGACCCCGAGCGCGGCGTCGTCAGCAAGCCCGGCGCGGCGAAGAAGCCGACCTACACCGACGTGTTCGGCGACTGGCTGTGCGACATGGCCGCGGCCGACCCGAAGCTCATGGCGATCACGCCGGCGATGCGCGAAGGCTCGGGCCTGGTGCGCTTCAGCCAGGAATACCCGGACCGCTACTTCGACGTCGCGATCGCCGAGCAGCACGCGGTGACGCTCGCCGCCGGCATGGCCTGCGAGGGCGCCAAGCCCGTGGTCGCGATCTATTCGACGTTCCTGCAGCGCGGCTACGACCAGCTCGTGCACGACGTCGCGATCCAGGACCTCGACGTGCTGTTCGCGATCGACCGCGGCGGCGTCGTCGGCCCCGACGGCGCGACGCACGCGGGCAACCTCGACCTGTCCTACCTGCGCTGCGTGCCGAACATGATGGTGATGGCGCCGGCCGACGAGGACGAGTGCCGGAAGATGCTGACCACCGGCTTCCGCCACGCGGGCCCGGCGGCGGTGCGCTATCCGCGCGGCACCGGCCCCGGCGTCGCGATCGCGCAGGCGCTCGAATCGCTTCCGGTCGGCAAGGCGCAGCTGCGCCGCCGCGGCGCGGGCATCGCGCTGCTCGCGTTCGGCGCGACGGTGCCGGCGGCGGAGGCGGTGGGCGCGGAACTCGGGCTCACGGTCGTCAACATGCGCTTCGTGAAGCCGCTCGACCGCGAGCTCGTCCTGCAGCTCGCGCAGTCGCACGAGGGCTTCGCGACGCTCGAGGACAACGTCGTCGCCGGCGGCGCCGGCAGCGGCGTCGCCGAGCTGCTCGCCGCCGAGGGCATCGCGCTGCCGATGCTGCACCTCGGCCTGCCGGATGCGTTCCAGCACCACGCCAGCCGAGAGCAGCTGCTCGCGGAGGCCGGGCTCGACGCCGACGGCATCCGCGCCGCGCTGCTGCGGCGCTGGCCGCAGCTGGGGCAGGCGCCCACGGCGATCGGGGCGCGCTGACCGCGGTTCCGCGAGGGCTGCCTGAACGAAAAAGCCCCGGCACTGCCGGGGCTTTTCGTTGCTATTGGTCGGGGTAGCCGGATTCGAACCGACGACCCTCTGCCCCCCAGGCAGATGCGCTACCAGGCTGCGCTATACCCCGACGCGGGTTGGAGATTATAGCGAGTTCAGCGCTTCAGGAGCTGCAGGACTTCCTCGAGCTCCATCCGCACCTGGCGGACGATCTGCGAGCTCAT
>JBDZUW010000193.1:0-1630 GCA_040255375.1 Luteimonas sp.
CGTTGCCGCTGCCGCCGCCGGGGCGCCGGCGACGCCGGCGGCGCCGGGGCGCCGTGCCTTCCGGAGCATCGTTGTCCTCGGCCGCGGAGGCCGCGTCGGCGTCCGCGTCCAGCGCATCGTCCTCCGCGCCGCCGGACTCCAGGCCCGCGGCCTGCTGCGCCTCGCGCCAGAAACGCGCCTCCTCGGCGTGCTCCGGGGACGCGGCCTGGCGCAGCACCAGGAAATCGTAGGCGGCGCGGAAACGCGGATGCGCGAGCAGCCGGCCGACGCGCTTGCGCTGCGAGAACCGCGCCTGCAGCAGCCAGATCTCCTGCATCGGCAGCGAGAAGCGCCGCGGCAGCGCGATCGCCTCCAGCTGGTGCACGGTGACGCGGTCGGCCGCGCGACGCTGCGCTTCCGCCGGATGCACGCCCTGCGCCTGCAACGCCATCAGCGCGCGGCAATAGGCCGGCCACAGCAGCACCGCGAACAGGAACGCAGGCGACACGGGCTCGTCCGCGGCCACGCGCGCGTCGGTGCCGCGCAACCCCTCGAGCACCATGTTGCGCAGCGCGCCGCTGCGGTTCGCCTTCAGCGCCGCGGCCGATTCCGGCAGCAGCACCGCCAGCAGCCCGTGCCGCTCCAGGCCGAGGAAGCTCTCCACGGCGTGCCCCGACAGGAACAGCTTCAGGCATTCCTCGAACAGCCTCGCCGGCGCGGCCTCGCGCAACAGCGGCGCGAGCGCCGGCAGCGGCGCGGCCGTCGCGTCGTCGATGCGGAAGCCGAGCTTCGCCGCCAGGCGCACCGCGCGCAGCATGCGCACCGGATCCTCGCGGTAGCGCGTTTCCGGGTCGCCGATCAGCTTCAGCACGCGGTTCTGCACGTCCTCGAAGCCACCGACGTAATCGCGCACCGAGAAATCCTCGATGGCGTAGTACAGCGCGTTCGCGGTGAAGTCGCGGCGCACCGCGTCTTCCTCGATCGTGCCGTAGACGTTGTCCCGCAGCAGCCGCCCGCCCTCGTGCAGCTGGCGGTCGCCGCTGCCGTCGTCGGTGTTGGCGCGGAACGTCGCGACCTCGATGATCTCGCGCCCGAACACCACGTGCGCGAGCCGGAACCGGCGGCCGATCAGCCGGCAGTTGCGGAACAGCGCCTTCACTTCCTCGGGCGTGGCGTCGGTGGCGACGTCGAAATCCTTGGGATTGCCGCCGACCAGCAGGTCGCGCACGGCGCCGCCGACGAGATAGGCGGCGAAGCCGGCATCGCGCAGGCGGTACAGCACGCGCAGCGCGTTCGGGCTGATGTCCTTGCGGGAGATGACGTGGGCGTCGCGCGGGATCGTGCGCGACTGCAGCGCGGGCGCCTGCGACGGAAACGCGTCGCGGGAGGCATTGTCGGAAACGTTGGCGGGGTCTTGGCTGGGCATCGTCGGCGGCCGGGCCGCAGGGGGCGGAGGATCGTTGCCTTGCGGCAATCAAGCCCTCTATACTAGCAAGCCCCGAACGCAGCCCGGCTGCCACCGGGGGCCGGCCGTCCAGCCGGGGTCGATGGGGGCCTCCTCCGCGCGACCACCCCGCTCCCTTCGTCTAGAGGCCTAGGACGTGGCCCTCTCAAGGCTAAAACACGAGTTCGAATCTCGTAGGGAGCGCCA
>JBDZUW010000102.1:0-7163 GCA_040255375.1 Luteimonas sp.
ACTCGTGCGGCTCGTGGGCGCCGTGGCCATGGCCGTCGTCGTGAGCGTGATCGTCGTGAGCGTGATCGTCATGAGCGTGATCGTCATGAGCGTGATCGTCGTGCGCATGCGCCGCATGGCCATGGTCGTCGCCGTGCGCGTCGCGGAAGCGCTCCGGCCCGGCGAACGTCATGTACAGCAGCCGGAAACTGTAGAACGAGGTCACGAACGCGCCCAGCAGCACCGCCCAGTAGCCGTAGGTCGCGACCCAGCCGTGGGCCTCGTGGGCGTGTTCCGCCGCGGCCTCGATGATCGTGTCCTTCGAATAGAAGCCGCTGAAGAACGGCGTGCCGACCAGGGCCAGCGTGCCGACGAGCATGGTCCAGAACGTGACCGGCATGTACCTGCGCAGGCCGCCCATGCGGCGCATGTCCTGCTCGTGGTGCATGGCGATGATCACCGAGCCGGCGCCCAGGAACAGCAGCGCCTTGAAGAAGGCGTGGGTCATCAGGTGGTACACGGCGGCGCTGTAGGCCGACACGCCCAGCGCGACCGTCATGTAGCCCAGCTGCGACAGGGTCGAGTACGCGACGACGCGCTTGATGTCGTACTGGACGATGCCGATCAGGCCGGTGAAGAACGCGGTGGTCGCGCCGATGAACAGCACGAAGTCCAGCGCCGTCTCGCTCAGCTCGAACAGCGGCGACATGCGCGCCACCATGAAGATGCCGGCGGTGACCATCGTCGCGGCGTGGATCAGCGCCGAGATCGGGGTCGGGCCCTCCATCGAGTCCGGGAGCCACACGTGCAGCGGCACCTGCGCCGACTTGCCCATGGCGCCCACGAACAGGCAGATGCAGATCACGGTCGCCACCGACCAGGCATGGCCGCTGAACACCGAGACGGTGCTGTCGGCGATGGTCGGCGCGTTGGCGAACACCGTCGCGTAGTCCAGCGTGCCGAACCAGTACAGCACCGCGGCGATGCCGAGGATGAAGCCGAAGTCGCCGACGCGGTTGACCAGGAACGCCTTGAGGTTGGCGAAGATCGCGCTCGGGCGCTTGAACCAGAAGCCGATCAGCAGGTACGAGACCAGGCCCACCGCTTCCCAGCCGAAGAACAGCTGCATGAAGTTGTTGCTCATCACGAGCATCAACATCGAGAAGGTGAACAGCGAGATGTAGCTGAAGAAGCGCTGGTAGCCCGGGTCGTCGGCCATGTAGCCGATGGTGTAGACGTGCACCAGCAGCGACACGAAGGTCACCACCACCATCATCATCGCCGTCAGCTTGTCGACCATGAAGCCGACGTGGGCCTCGTAGCCGCCGACGCTGAACCACGTGTAGACGTTCTCGTTGAACGGCGGCGCGCCCTTCCCCACCAGCTGCCACAGCACCCAGCACGACAGCGCGCAGCTGATCGCGACGCCGGCGATGGTGACCACGTGCGAGCCGACGCGGCCGACCTGGTTGCGGAACAGTCCGGCGACGATCGCGCCGAGCAGCGGCGCCAGCACCACCGCCAGCAGCACGTTGGCCGGGAGCGCGAGGCCGTTGTAGAGAGTTTCGACGTCCGGCATCGCCTCAGCCCTTCAAGGTGTCGATCTCGGCCACGTCGATCGTGCGCCGGTTGCGGAACAGGGTGACCAGGATCGCCAGGCCGATCGCGGCCTCGGCCGCGGCCACGGTCAGGATGAAGAACACGAACACCTGGCCCGACGCGTCGCCGAGGTGGCGCGAGAAGGCCACGAAGTTGACGTTCACCGAGAGCAGCAGCAGCTCGATGCACATCAGCAGCACGATCACGTTCTTCCGGTTCAGGAAGATGCCCGCGACGGCGATGCAGAACAGCGCCGCGCCGAGCGCGAGGAAATGGCCCAGCGAGAGCGCCGTGGCGGCGGTCGCGAGCGTGGCGGTCGGCGTCATGCCTTCGGCTCCTGTGGTTCGCCGGCCTGGTCGGCGGCAGCCGGCGCGGGGCGCACGGCCTCCATGCGCACCAGGCGCACGCGGTCGGCGGCACGCACGCGCGCCTGGTCGAGCGGATCCTGGTGCTTGGCGCCTTCGCGGCGGCGCAGGGTGAGCATCACCGCCGCGATCACCGCCACCGTCAGGATCACCGCGGCGACCTCGAACGGCAGCATGAACTCGGTGAACAGCGCGCGCGCCAGCCAGTGGGTGTTGCCCTCGCCCGCGGCCACCGCCGCGGCGTTGCCGGCGAACGGCTCGACGGCGCGGGCGCGCACGCCGATCAGGGCCAGCATCTCGGCGAGCATGACCACCGCCACCACCAGGCCGACCGGCAGGTAGCGCACGTAGCCCTCGCGCATCCGCGCCACGTCGATGTCGAGCATCATCACCACGAACAGGAACAGCACCATCACCGCGCCGACGTACACCAGCACCAGCGCGAGGCCGAGGAACTCGGCGCCGGCGAGGATCCAGGTGCAGGCCACGGTGAAGAAGGTCAGCACCAGGAACAGCGCCGAATGCACCGGGTTGCGGGCGCCGATGACCGCGACGGCGGACAGCACGGCCGCGGCGGCGAAGGCGTAGAAGGCGATCAGGGCGAAGTCCATGGATTCCTCAAGCTGGTCGTCGGCGTGCTCATCGCTCAGCGGAACGGCGCGTCGGCCGCGCGGCGTTCGGCGATCTCGGCCTCGAGGCGGTCGCCCAGGGCCAGCAGCTGCGGCTTGGTCACGATGTTCTCGCCGCGGTTCTCGAAGTGGTACTCGAGGATGTGCGTCTCCACGATCGAATCGACCGGGCACGACTCCTCGCAGAAGCCGCAGAAGATGCACTTGAACAGGTCGATGTCGTAGCGCGTGGTGCGGCGGGTGCCGTCGGCGCGCTGCTCGGAGTCGATGGTGATCGCCAGCGCCGGGCACACCGCCTCGCACAGCTTGCACGCGATGCAGCGCTCCTCGCCGTTCGGGTAGCGGCGCAGCGCGTGCAGCCCGCGGAAGCGCGGCGACTGCGGCGTCTTCTCCATCGGGTACATCAGCGTGTACTTCGGGCGGAACAGGTACTTCAGGGTCAGCCACATGCCCTGCAGCAGCTCGATGAGCAGCAGCCCCTTGAACCATGCAAGCAACCTGGCCATCAGGCACCCACCTCGAAGACACCGTAGTACGCCATCAGCGCGGTCGCGAAGATCCAGCCCAGGGTCACCGGGATGAACACCTTCCAGCCCAGGCGCATGATCTGGTCGTAGCGGTAGCGCGGGAACGTCGCGCGGAACCAGATGAAGGCGCTGGCGAAGAAGAAGACCTTGGCGAACAGCCACCACCAGCCGTCGCCGAGCAGCGCGGACAGCACCGGGATGCCCTGCGGGATCCACGCGGCCGGAACCGGCGACAGCCAGCCGCCGAGGAAGAACGTGGAGGTCAGGAAGCTGACCAGCAGCATGTTCGCGTACTCGGCGAGGAAGAACAGCGCGAACTGCGAGCCCGAGTACTCGACCATGTGGCCGGCCACGATCTCCGACTCGCCCTCGACCACGTCGAACGGCGCGCGGTTGGTCTCGGCCACGCCGGACACGAAGTACACGACGAACAGCGGCAGCAACGGCAGCCAGAACCACTCCAGGAAGCCGGCGTTGCCCGACTGCGCCATCACGATGTCGCTGAGGTTCAGGCTGCCGGCGGCGATCAGCACGCCGACGATGGCGAAGCCCATCGCGATCTCGTAGCTGATCATCTGCGCCGAGGCGCGCATCGCGCCGAGGAAGGCGTACTTCGAGTTCGAGGCCCAGCCGGCGATGATGATCCCGTACACGCCCAGCGAGGTCATCGCCAGCAGGTACAGCAGGCCCGCGTTGGCGTTGGACAGCACCACCTGCGCGTCGAACGGCACCACCGCCCAGGCGGCGAACGCCGGCACCAGCGCGACCATCGGCGCCAGCACGTACAGCACGCGGTGCGCGGCGCTGGGATGGACGACTTCCTTGAACAGCAGCTTGAACACGTCGGCGAAGGCCTGCAGCACGCCCATGCCGACGTACATCGGCCCGTGGCGCACGTGCATCCAGCCGATCAGCTTGCGTTCCCAGACGACGTAGAAGGCGACCGCGAGGATCACCGGCACCGCGATGCCGAGGATCAGCAGCACGAGCCAGGCGACGAGGCCGACCGGGCCCAGCGACAGCAGCCACTGGTGCACGGGGTCGACGACGTGGGTCATCAGCGGATTCATGCGCGGGCGACCTCCACCTTGCCGGCGGCCAGCAGCGGCGCGGTCGCGCCGTAGCCGGATTCGATCCATGCGCAGCCGGCGGCCACGCGCGCGTCCACCGCGACCGGCAGCGTGGCGGTGCCCTGCCCGGCGGCGACCTTCGCCATCGCGCCGTCGGCGAGGCCGGCGGCCTGCGCGTCGGCGGGGTTCAGCGCGATGCGCGCGCCCACCGTCAGCGGATGCGCCTGCAGCGCGGCGGCGCGGCGCAGGATGGCATCGCCGCGGTAGATCGCCTGCGAGGCGGCGACTTCCAGCGAGCCGGTGCCCGCGCCCGCGGCGGCAGCACCGCTGGCGGCGGCCGGCGACGCGGCTCCGCGCACCTCGCGCGTCGCCATGCCGGCGCGCACTTCGGCGAGCTCGGTGAAGCCGAAGCCGGCCGCGCCGAGTTCGCCGCCCAGCGCGCGCAGCACGCGCCAGCCGGCGCGCGCTTCGCCCGGCAGCTTGCCGGCGGCGACGGCGCGCTGGTCGTGGCCCGCGAGGTTGGTCAGCGTCGCGTCGATCTCGGGCAGCAGGCCGATCGGCAGGATCACGTCGGCGACCGCCAGCGTGGACTGGCAGGCGAACTGGCTGAACGCCACGACCTGGGCGTTGCCCAGCGCGCGCATCGCCTCGCCCTGGTCGGCGAAGTCGAGGCCCGGTTCGATGCCGTAGATCACGTAGGCGGCGCGCGCGTCGGCGAGCATGGCGCGGGCGTCGCGCGAGCGCGGCAGCACGCCGCGGCGCGCCAGGCCCAGCGCGTTGGCGCCCTGCGGGACGCGGCACAGCGCGGCGTTGTTCGCCGCGGCGAAGTCTCGCGCGGCGGCGCGGATCGAGGCCGCGTGCGGGCCGCATTCGGCCACGCCGCCGACGATCACGACCGGGCGCGTGGCGCCGGCGAGCGACACGCCACGCAGCGCCGCGGCGATCCGCGACGGCGCGACGATCGCCTTCGAGGCGATGTCGAAGGTGAAATCGAAGTCCACCGGATTGACCACGTGCACCTTCGCGCCGCGCGACACCGCCTTGCGGACGCGCGCGTGCACCAGCGGCAGTTCGTGGCGCAGGTTCGACCCGACCAGCACGATCGCGTCGGCGTGCTCGATGTCCGCCACCGCCATCGCGAACGCCTCCGCGGCGGCGCCGTCGGACAGGTCCTGCTGCGCGATGCGGTGGTCGAGGTTGCCGGTGCCCAGCGCCTCGGCGAGGCGGGCGAGCAGCTCGCCCTCCTCGTTCGACGTCGCCGGGTGCACGAGCATGCCGAGCGCGTCGGCGCCGTTGTCGCGCAGGATCGCCGCGGCCTTCGCCAGCGCCTCGTCCCACGTCGCCTCGCGCCACTGCCCGCCGTCGCGCAGCATCGGCTTCGTCGCGCGGTCCCCGGCGTACAGGCCCTGGTGCGAGTAGCGGTCGCGGTCCGACAGCCAGCACTCGTTGACCGCCTCGTTGTCGCGCGGCACCGCGCGCATCACGTCGCCGCGGCGCACGTGCAGGAACAGGTTGCTGCCCAGCGCGTCGTGCCAGCCCAGCGATTCCTTCGCGATGAGTTCCCACGGGCGGGCGCGGAAACGGAACACCTTGTTGGTCAGCGCGCCGACCGGGCAGACGTCGATGACGTTGCCCGAGAGCTCGGTGGTCAGCGGCTTGCCGTCGTAGGTGCCGATCTGCAGGTTTTCGCCGCGCATCATGCCGCCGAGCTCGTAGGTACCCGCGATCTCGGCCGTGAAGCGGATGCAGCGCGTGCACTGGATGCAGCGGGTCATGTCGCTGGCGACCAGCGGGCCGAAATCCTCGTCGGCGACCACGCGCTTGCGCTCGGAGAAGCGGCTCACCGAGCGGCCGTAGCCCATGGACAGGTCCTGCAGCTCGCACTCGCCGCCCTGGTCGCAGACCGGGCAGTCGAGCGGATGGTTGATGAGCAGGAATTCCATGACGTTGCGCTGGGCCTTCAGCGCCTTGTCGTTGCGGGTGAAGACCTTCAGCCCGTCCATGACCGGCGTGGCGCAGGCCGGCGACGGCTTCGGCGCCGAACGGCCGCCCACTTCGGTGTCCACCAGGCACATGCGGCAGTTGGCCGCGATCGCCAGCTTGTCGTGGTAGCAGAAGCGCGGGATCGGGATGCCGGCCTTGTCGGCGGCGTGGATGATCATCGAACCCTTGGGCGCGGCGAGCTCGACGCCATCGATGAAGATGGTGACGTGGTCCGGCGGGAGGTTCGGGTTGACCGGCTGGGCGCTCATGCCGCCACCGCCTTCGGCACCACCGTGCCCGCGAGCTGGTCGTCGACCAGGAACCGCTTGTTCACGATCGCGTACTCGAATTCGCCCCAGAAGTGGCGCAGGAAGCCCTGCACCGGCCACGCGGCGGCCTCGCCGAACGCGCAGATGGTGTGGCCCTCGATCTGCCCGGCCGCGGCGCGCAGCATCTGCAGGTCGTCGAGCGTGGCCTGCTTCTCGACGATGCGGGTGAGCATGCGGTACATCCAGCCGGTGCCCTCGCGGCACGGCGTGCACTGGCCGCAGCTTTCCTTGAAGTAGAAGCGCGCGACGCGCTGGCAGGCACGGACCATGCACGCGGTCTCGTCCATGACGATCACCGCGCCCGAACCGAGGCCGGAACCGGCCTTCTGGATCGCGTCGTAGTCCATGGTGATGCCCATCATCGTGTCCGCCGGCAGCACCGGCATCGACGAGCCGCCCGGGATCACGGCCTTCAGCCGGTGGCCGGTGCGGACGCCGCCCGCCATCTGCAGCAGGTCGGCGAACGACGTGCCGAGGCGAATCTCGTAGTTGCCGGGCTTGTTGACGTGGCCCGACACCGAGAACACCTTCGGTCCGCCGTTGTTCGGCTTGCCCAGGTTGAGGAACCACTCCGCGCCGTTGCGGATGATCGCCGGCACCGAGGCATAGGTCTCGGTGTTGTTGATGGTGGTCGGCTTGCCGTACAGGCCGAAGTTGGCCGGGAACGGCGGCTTGTAGCGCG
>JBDZUW010000194.1:0-1622 GCA_040255375.1 Luteimonas sp.
GAGCTCGAGGACCTGGCCGACAAGTACGAGGAGTTCAAGAAGCTCGGCGTCGAGATCTACAGCGTCTCCACCGACACCCACTTCGCCCACAAGGCGTGGCACGACACCTCGGATGCCATCAAGAAGGTGAACTACACGATGGTTGGCGACCCGACCGGCGCGATCACCCGCAACTTCGACGTGATGATCGAGGAAGAGGGCCTGGCCCTGCGCGGCACCTTCGTGATCAACCCGGAAGGCCAGATCAAGCTGTGCGAGATCCACGACAACGGCATCGGCCGCGACGCGTCCGAGCTGCTGCGCAAGGTCAAGGCCGCGCAGTACGTCGCCAGCCACCCGGGCGAGGTGTGCCCGGCGAAGTGGAAGGAAGGCGAGAAGACCCTGAAGCCGTCGCTGGACCTGGTCGGCAAGATCTGAACGTCGTTGTCCGGCGGCCGGCTTCCCCCCAGCCGGCCGCACCGTCCCGGGCGCTCCCCCGCGCCCGGGACACCCTCTTCCCCCCGCGTCTCCGGCGATCCGGCCGGAGGCGTCCCCACGGAGTAACGCCATGCTCGACGCAGACCTCAAGGCGCAACTGACCGCGTACATGGAGCGGCTCGTGCAGCCGATCGAACTGGTCGCCGCGCTCGACGACAGCGACGCCTCGCGCGAGCTCGAGGCGCTGTTGCGCGACATCGCGGAGGCCTCCGGCAAGATCAAGCTGCGCACGGACGACGATGCGTCCGCGCGCAAGCCCTCTTTCGCGATCGTGCGCACGGGCACCGACGTGTCGGTGCGCTTCGCCGCGATCCCGATGGGGCACGAATTCACCTCGCTGGTGCTGGCGCTGCTGCAGGTCGGCGGCCATCCGGTGAAGGTGGAGGACGACGTCGCCGACCAGGTGCGGAACCTGCAGGGGACGTTCGAGTTCGAGACCTACATGTCGCTCTCCTGCCAGAGCTGCCCGGACACCGTGCAGGCGCTGAACGCGATGAGCGTGCTCAACGCCAACATCCGCCACGTCGCCATCGACGGCGCCCTGTACCAGGGCGAGGTCGAGGCGCGCGAGGTGATGAGCGTGCCGACCGTGTTCCTCAACGGCCAGCCCTTCGGCCAGGGCCGGATGACGATCGAGCAGATCGTCGCGAAGCTCGACACCGGCGCCGCGAAGAAGGCCGCCGGGCAGATCGCGAAGAAGGCTCCGTTCGACGTGCTCATCGTCGGCGGCGGCCCCGCCGGCTCGGCCGCCGCGATCTACGCCGCGCGCAAGGGCATCCGCACCGGCCTGGCGGCCGAACGCTTCGGCGGCCAGGTGCTGGACACGCTGGCGATCGAGAACTTCATCTCGGTGCAGTACACCGAAGGCCCGAAGCTCGGCGTCGCCCTCGAGCAGCACGTGCGCGAGTACGACGTGGACGTGATGAACCTGCAGCGCGCCGCGAAGCTCGTGCCCGCGGCGCAGCCCGGCGGGCTCATCGAAGTGCAGCTCGAAAGCGGCGCGTCGCTGAAGGCGAAGTCCGTCGTCCTCTCCACCGGCGCGCGCTGGCGGCAGATGGGCGTGCCCGGCGAGGAGCAGTACCGCAACAAGGGCGTGGCCTACTGCCCGCACTGCGACGGCCCGCTGTTCAAGGGCAAGCGCGTGG
>JBDZUW010000103.1:0-7131 GCA_040255375.1 Luteimonas sp.
ATCGCCAGCCGGCCCTTGTCGTCGATGGTGATGGCGGTCTCGCCCTGGAACATGCCTGCCCGATTCCCCGTCTCAAGCGGGTTTGCGACCCTTGAGAAACCACTAATTTCCCGGTTTCCCCACGAGTCGCCACCTTAGGAGTGGTCCCAAGGGTTGTCAACAACTTTCGGCGGGCAATTTCGCTAGGCGCGTCAACGACTTGCAGCAAACTTCAGAGACTTGTTAAAGCTTTATCCACAACCCCCTGTTTCATCTCAAATTTTGAGATTCGTCACTATCCGTCTTCACACGGACGGGGCTTCGGCGCCCCGTCCGCATTCACTATGCGGCACCGCAGCATCGCGCCCGGCGCCCCGATCACCGGCCCTCCGATCAGGTCGCGCCTTCCCTCCGGCCAACATCCAGCCCCCTGAGTCAGGGGGGCGATCCGCGCGCAGCGCGGATGGGGGTCTGGCGGCATGCAGCGCCGGGGCCCAAACCGCGCAGCGGTTTGGGCTTCTGCCTGGCGCAGCCAGGCAGAAGGCGCGCCCCTATTCCCTGATCTGCGCTGCGCGCAGATCAGGGAATAGGGGCGGAGCCGGCCGATAAGCCGGGTTCTGTCGTGGACAGCCATTCCTCTAGGCGCAGCGTCACCGCTACGCTCGAGCAGCCAACCCGGACCTGACGCGGGCCACGTCGTGGGGTCCCTATTCGGCCTTGCTCCCGGTGGGGTTTGCCGTGCCGGCCTGTTGCCAGGCTCGCGGTGCGCTCTTACCGCACCATTTCACCCTTGCCACGCGCGTCTCGCGACGCCGTTCGGCGGTATCTTTCTGTTGCACTTTCCGTCGGCTCGCGCCGCCCAGGCGTTACCTGGCACCGTGCCCTGTGGAGCCCGGACTTTCCTCGGCATGCAGGTGCATGACGCGGCTGTCTGGCCGGCTCCGCCGCCGCCGATTCTACGCCTCGCCGGCGCCGCCCGCCGCGGCGTCCGCATCGCCGGCTCCGGAGCCGTACAGCGACTTGCGCGGCGCCCCGCTCAGTTCGGCCGCCACCCGCGCCGCAGTCGAGGGCGGCAGGTGCGCGCTGAGCTTCGCGTAGATGCGGCGGCCCTCGGCCACGCGCGCATCCGCGTCATCGCCGGCGCCCTGCACCAGCACCACGAATTCGCCGCGGCGCTGGTCGGGATCGGCGGCGACGCGCGCGCAGAGCGTCGCGAGGTCGCCGTCGAGGACGGTCTCGAACAGCTTGGTGAGCTCGCGCGCAAGCACCGCGGGTCGCTCGGCGCCGAAGGCCGCGCGCATGTCCTCGAGCGTCTCCAGGATGCGGTGCGACGATTCGTAGAACGCGAGCGTGCGCGCCTCCCCCGCCAGCGCCGCGAGGCGCTCGCGGCGCGCCGCGGCCTTCGCCGGCAGGAAGCCTTCGAACACGAAGCGGTCGCTCGGCAGCCCGGCCACGCTCAGCGCGGCGACGAAGGCGCAGGCGCCCGGCACCGGGCTCACCTTCACGCCCGCCGCGCGCGCCGCGCGGACGAGCCGGAACCCGGGATCGCTCACCAGCGGCGTGCCCGCGTCCGAGACCAGCGCCAGGTCCTCGCCCGCGAGCAGGCGCGCGACCAGCGGCGCGACGGCGGCGTCCTCGTTGTGCTGGTGCAGCGCGAGCAGCGGGCGCTCGACGCCGAAATGCGCGAGCAACTGGCGCGTATGCCGGGTGTCCTCGGCGCAGACCGCGGCGACCGAACGCAGCACTTCCAGCGCCCGCGGCGAGAGGTCGCCGAGGTTGCCGATCGGCGTCGCGACCACGTGAAGGACGCCGGGGCCGGCGTTGCTGACTGCCATTCGCGCTCCCGCGCGGGCTTCCGCGCATGGGTAGAATCGTAACCGGTCCGCAGGAAGCCCCGACGCGATGCCGAAGATCCGCCTGCCACAGCTGTCCGGCCCACGGCTCCCCGCGATGCCGGTCCGCATGCTCCTCGCCCTGCTGTTCGCGGCGACGCTGCTCGCGGGCTGCGCCACCACGTCGGTGCGCGCGCCGGTCACGGCGAAGCCGGACCCGGCCTTCGTCGAGGCGCGCACGCTGGCGGCCTCGCTGCCGTCGCTGCCCGCGGCGGAACGGCAGGCGGGCGCCTCGCGCATCGACCGGCTCATCGCCCGCCTCGACGATGCCACCCTGGCGCGCGAGGCCGCCGCGCTGCCGGCCGGCGATCCGCTGTACGACTTCGCCGGGCGCGCGCTCATCAACCGCGGCCTGCCGCTCCCGCGCCCGTTCGATCGCAACCGCGCCGCCGCCGAAGGGCGCCCCGCCGCGGAAGGCGACGGTTACCGGCCGCCGATGCGCCTCGCGGTGCTGCTGCCGCTGTCGGGCAATCTCGCCACCGCGGCCGTGCCGGTGCGCGACGGCTTCCTCGCGGGCTACTACGCCGAGCGCCGGCGCCGCCCGGACATCACGTTCTACGACACCGCCGGCGGCGTCGCCGCCGCGTACGGCCGCGCGGTCGCCGCGGGCGCGGATTTCGTGGTCGGGCCGCTGGGACGCGACGAGGTCGGCGGGCTGTTCGGCCAGCGCCTGGACGTGCCCGTGCTCGCGTTGAACCGCGGCAACGTCGCGCCGCCGCCCGGCAGCGCCAGCTTCTCGCTCGCGCCGGAGGACGATGGCATCGCGGCCGCCGAATACCTGGTCGCGCGCAAGGCGACGCGCGCGCTCGTGCTCGCCGACGGCGACGACGGCATGCGGCGCGCGATCGCCGCATTCCGCGAACAGTTCCAGCAACGGGGTGGCACCGTCGTCGCCGAGTTGCCGGTGGCACCGTCGCCGGCCGACATGAGCGCTCCCCTCGGTGCGGCCGCGCATTCCGAAGGCGGCGTGGATGCCGTGTTCCTCGCGGTGCGCGCGTCGCAGGCGGCCGCGCTCGGGCCGCAGCTCGATGCGGCGGGCCTGGGCGGCAAGCTGCGCGTCGCCACCTCGCAGCTCGGCGCAGCACCGGAGAAGGACACGGCTGGCCATGCGCTCGACGGCATCGCCTTCCCGAGCGACGCCTGGTCCGTGCGCGACGTGCCCGGCCTGCCGTCCGCGGCGAGCGCCGCGTCGATGCTGGCCAGCGCGCGCGGGCCGGCGCAGCGGCTGTTCGCCTTCGGTTACGACGCGTGGCTGCTGGTCGCCTACCTCGACCGCCTGGGCAGCGATCCGAATGCGAGCGTCCCCGGCGCCACCGGACGCCTGCGGCTCGACGGCTTCGGCAACATCGTGCGCACGCCCGCGTGGACCACCTGGAGCGGCGAGAACGCGGTGCCGCTGGGCGATGCCGGCGGCTGACGCCCCCGCGCCCCGAAGCCTCGACCGCCGCGCGCGCGGCGCCGGCGTCGAAGCGCTGGCCTGCCGCGAGCTCGCGGCCTCGGGATTGCGGCCACTCGCCGCGAACGCCACGTTCCGCGGCGGCGAACTCGACCTGGTGATGCTCGACCGCGATCGCGACGGCGACGTCGTGGTCTTCGTCGAAGTGCGTTATCGCGGCGATGCCGGACACGGCGGCGGCGCGGAATCGGTCGACTTCGGCAAGCGCCGCCGGCTGGAACGCGCGGCGATGCTGTTCCTGCACCGGCGCGGCCTCGACGATGCGCATTGCCGCTTCGATGTCGTCGAGGCCAGCGGCGACGCCGCCGCACCGCGGCTGCGGTGGATCCGCGACGCCTTCCGCGCGGGGGAGTGAGATGGCGCTGCCGGAAGCCTTCCGCAGGGAGATGGCCGCGCTGTTCGGCGCCGGCGCCTGGCTCGACGGCGAATCGGAGCGGCTCGCCTACGGCTACGACAATTCGCGCCGCCTGGCGCTGCCCGACGCGGTGGCGCTGCCGACCGGGGCCGCCCAGGTGCTCGCGCTGGTGCGCGCATGCCGCGCCCATCGCGTGCCGCTGGTTGCCCGCGGCCGTGGCACCAACACGACCGGCGCGAGCGTGCCGGCGTCGGGCGGCGTGGTCGCTTCGTTCGAGCGCATGGCGCGGATCCTCGAGATCCGGCCCGGCGACCGCTGCGCGGTCGTCGAACCGGGCGTGCTCAACGGCGACCTGCAGCGCGCGCTGCGGCCGCACGGCCTGTTCTGGCCGCCCGACCCGACGAGCGCGGACTTCTCGACCATCGGCGGCAACCTCGCCTGCAACGCGGGCGGCCCGCGCGCGGTGAAGTACGGCGCCTCGCGCGACAACGTGCTCGCGCTCGCCGCGGTGACCGGCGCCGGCCAGCTCGTGCGCTGCGGCACGGCCACCACCAAGGGCTCGTCCGGCTACGACCTGCAGCGCCTGCTGGTCGGCAGCGAGGGCACGCTCGCGCTGGTCGTGGAGGCGACGTTGCGGCTGACGCCGCTGCCGCGCGCGCGCCGCTCGCTGCGCGCGCTCTACCGCGATGTCGACGCCGCTGCCGCAGCGGTCGCGCGCCTGATGGCGCAGCCGGTCACGCCGTCGATGCTGGAGTTCATGGACGGCGCCTGCGTGCGCCTCGCCCGCGAGGTGGGCGGCGCCGACCTGCCCGCGACCGCGGGCGCGCTGCTGATGATCGAGGCCGACGGCGAGCCCGACACGCTGGCGTCCGCGGTGCGCGCGCTGGCGCAGGCCGCGGATGGCGACGACCTGCTCGCGCTCGACGAGGCCGGCGACGATGCGGCGCGCGAGCGCCTGTGGGCCGCGCGCAAGGCCCTGTCGCCCACGTTGCGCACGCTGGCGCCGGGCAAGATCAACGAGGACGTGGTGGTGCCGGTGTCGCGCATCCCCGAGCTGGTGGCCGGCGTCGGCGCGATCTCGCGCGACACCGGCCTGCCGCTTGTGACGTTCGGGCATGCCGGCAACGGCAACCTGCACGTCAACATCCTCTACGACCCGGCGAACGATTTGCAGTCGACCGCCGCGGCCGGCGCGCTCGCACGCGTGTTCGCGCTCGCGATCGGGCTGGGCGGCACGCTCTCGGGCGAGCACGGCATCGGGCTGGCCAAGCGCGACTTCATGGCGGATGCGGTGGATGCGGGCGCGCTGGCGTTGATGCGCCAGGTGAAGGCCGTGTTCGACCCGGACGGGATCCTGAATCCGGGGAAGCTGCTGCCGCCGTGAGCCGCGCGCTTCGCTCCGGAAGCCCGCTCCGATCGCCGCCGGTTACTGGAAGTGGACGTGGCCCGCGCGCGGCGCCTGCCATTCGCTGCCGTCGGGCAGCAGCGCGCGCACGCGCACGCCCCGGTTGCCGTCCGCGCCGAGAACGCGGCCGACCCGCGTCATCGCGGTGGCGATGCGATCGCCGAGGGCCGCGATGGCATCGCGCTGCGAGGGCGGCGCGGTGAAGCACAGCTCGTAGTCGTCGCCGCCGCCCGCCTGTACCGCGCGCCGCGCTTCCGCGTCGAAACGCGACGCCAGCGCGGCGGACGCCGGCAGCGCCGCGAGTTCGATGTCGGCGCCCGTGCCGCTGGCCGCGCAGACATGGCCGAGATCGGCGAGCAGACCGTCCGACACGTCGATCGCGGCGCTGGCGAGCCCGGCGCCGAGCGCCAGTCCCGCCTCGATGCGCGGCGACGGGCGATCGAGCCTCGCACGCAGCGCCGCGTCGGCGGCGCCGCCGGCGCGCCACTGCACCAGCGCCGCGGCGGCGTCGCCGAGCGTGCCGGTGACCCACACGTCGTCGCCGGCCCGGGCGCCGTCGCGGCGCAGCGCGGCGCCGGGGGCGACGAAGCCGTGCACGGTGACGCAGACCGACAGCGGGCCGCGCGTCGTGTCGCCGCCGACCAGGGCGACGCCGTGCGCCGCCGAGAGCTCGAGGAAACCGTCGAGGAACGCGTCCACCCAGGCCAGGTCCGCGTGCGGCAGCGACAGCGACAGCGTCGCCCACGCCGGGCGCGCGCCCATCGCCGCAAGGTCCGAGAGGTTCACCGCCAGCGATTTCCAGCCGATGTCCGCGGCCGCGGTTTCGCCGGGGAAATGCACGTCGACGTTGAGCGTGTCGGTCGCGACCGCGAGCAGCGCGCCGGGCGGCGGCGCCAGCAGCGCGGCGTCGTCGCCGATGCCCAGCACCACGTCGCCGCGCGCGGTGGCGCGGCGCCGGATGCGTTCGATCAGCTCGAATTCCATGCCGGCGCCCGGCCGCGCCGCTACGGCGCGCGCCGCGCCGCCGCGACCTCGGGCGCGCGCCACTCGGCGGCGGCCTTGTCGAGCACGCCGTTGACGTAGGCGTGCCCGTGTTCGGAACCGAAGCGCTTGGCGGTGTCGATCGCCTCGTTGATCACGACGCGGTAGGGCACGTCGGGGCGGTGCAGCAGCTCGTAGGCGGCGATGCGCAGCACCGCGCGCTCGATCTGGTCGACCTGCGCGACCTCGCGGTCGAGGTGCGACGCCAGCGCGGCGTCGAGCTCGGGGCTGCGCGCGAGCACGCCGCGCACCAGGTCCTCGAAGTAGGCGAGGTCCGCGATCTCGCGCGCCTGCTCGTGCGCGAACTGCGCGATCACGTCGCGGGCGCTGCCGCCGGACACCTGCCAGGCGTACACCGCCTGCAGCGCGCGCCGGCGCGCGCGCGAACGCGCGACCGGGTCGATGCCGTCGCCGCGGTGCCGGCTCATCGCGCCGCTCCCGCCGCGGCCGGCAGCGTGCCGAGCAGGTGCGCCATCTCGATCGCCACCAATGCCGCCTCCTCGCCCTTGTTGCCGTGGCTGCCGCCCGCGCGCGCGAGGGCATCGGCGTGGTCCTCCACCGCGAGCACGCCGTTGCATACCGGCAGCGCGTAGTCGAGGGCGACGCGCATCAACCCGTCGGCGCAGCCGTCGGCGACCTGTTCGTAGTGGCGCGTATCGCCGCGGACCACGCAACCCAGGGCGACGATCGCGGCGTGGCTGCGCGCGGCACCGAGCCGCGCCGCGGCCAGCGGCAACTCCCAGGCTCCCGGCACGCGGACCACGTCCACCGCGTCCTCGGCCACGCCGTTGTCGGCGAAGGCCTTGCGCGCGCCGGCCACCAGCGCATCGGTGATGCGCGGGTTCCAGCGGCTGGCGAGGATGGCGAAGCGGGCGCCCGGCGCGGCTCGCAGGTCGCCTTCGAAATGGGCCATGGGTCGCGGGATCGTCGTTCGGGCCGCCCAGTCTACCGCGACCGCCCTGCCCTCCGCCCGACCGGACAGTTGCACCGGGAAGGGTCGCCG
>JBDZUW010000014.1:0-25144 GCA_040255375.1 Luteimonas sp.
GAAGGTCATGATCGGCGTGTCGCGCAGCCGGCAGACCTCCATCAGCTTGATCGTGCGCTCCTCGACGCCCTTGGCGACGTCGATGACCATCAGCGCGGAATCGACCGCGGTGAGCACGCGGTAGGTGTCCTCGCCGAAGTCGGCGTGGCCGGGGGTGTCGAGCAGGTTGACGATGCGGCCCTCGTACGGGAACTGCATCACCGAGCTCGTCACCGAGATGCCGCGTTCCTTCTCCAGCGCCATCCAGTCGGACGTCGCATGGCGGGCGGCCTTGCGGCCCTTCACCGATCCGGCCATCTGGATCGCGCCGCCGAACAGCAGCAGCTTCTCGGTGAGCGTGGTCTTGCCCGCGTCGGGATGGGAAATGATGGCGAAGGTGCGGCGGCGCGCCGCCTCGCGCGAAACATCGGACATGGGGTCGGCCTACTCGACGCAGGCGGGGTCGAGGCCGAGGGCCGAGACCACGTCGCGCAGGTCGAACGCGGTCACCGCGACATCGTTGTCCACGGCGTAGAGCGCGCCGCCGGGAAAGCGCGGGCTGGCCGTGGCATCGAGGGCGATGCCGTCGGTGTAGGCGGTGGCCTTGCCCTGGAAGCTGCCGACCGGCGCGAGCGTGTCGCGTTCGAACAGGTGGAAGGTGGTGAGCGGCGCGAGCTGGTCGACCGCGATCCAGTAGCCGTCGCCGCCGGGACAGCTCCACAGCGCGACGCCCTCGGCTTCGGCGGCGAAGCTGCCCTGCGGCAGGCTGCGGCCGGTCGGCCTGCCGTCGAAACCGTATTCGCGCAGCGTGGACCCGCGGTGGCCCTGGTCGTCGGACCGCGATTCGTCGGCGATCATCAGCCGCGACGCCGCCGGGTCGCCCGCGATCGATTCGACGATCCGCAGCGCGGTGGCCGGCGCGGTGTCGCCGAAGGCGCCGATGTCGTGCACGCGCAGGCGGCCGTCCTGGTCGAACTGCACGCGGAAGCGGTGCACGCGCCGGTCGAGCTGGTCGAACGGCGGGACGACGTCGAAGCGCGCGCCGTCCATGTAACTGTCGGTGACGAAGGCCTCGTATTCGTCGGGCTCGGTCTCGTTGAGCCAGATGCCGTAGGGGCTGCGCAGCACGTCGGCGCCGAAGCTGCCGATCGGGCGGAACGACGGCAACGCCAGGACCTGCACGCGATGGTTGTCGCGCTCGACCACGAACAGGCGGTCGCCGAACACGGCAAGCCCGTTGGGCCGGTTGAACTGGCCCGGCGCTCCGCCCTTGCCGCCGATGGTGCGCAGCTCGCGGCCGTCCTGCGCGTCGTAGACGACGAGGCGATGCGTCGACTTGGCGCTGGCGATCAGCCAGGTGCCGCCCTCGGGGGTGGTCCAGGTCGTGAGCGAATCCAGTTCCTCCGCCGGGGTCTTCGCCGATTCCCAGGCCTCCGGGACGGTGTGCACGGCCGGGGCGGCGGGCGCAGCGGCGGCCGCTACCGCGGCGGGCGCGGCAGGCGGCGGCGCCTCGGGGGGCGCGGTGGCGCAGGCGGCGAGCAGCAGGGCGGCGGCGCAGGCGCCGGCAAGGGGTCGGATCGGCATGCGCGGAATTATGCCTGTGCCGCGGCGGCCGATGCGGACGGATGGCGCGTCGCGGGCCTGTGGCGACACTCCATCGCTTCATCTCGATGAAGCGATTGACAATCGGCAAACGTCCCGGCAGGATGGCGCCATCCATCGAGACCGGCCGAGGGACAGGCCCGACGACGCCGGGGCAACCTGATGGAATCCGCCAGACACGCCGGCGGGTTCCTTCGCGGTGCCAAATCCTGCGGGGACCTGTCGGTCCACCGGAAGATGGTTGCGCCCCGGCTGCCTCCCCGGCCGGGGAGGCGGCACGGTCTTTCCGGCGTTCCCCCGCGGGCTCGATGGCCCTTTTCGCCATCGGACCCCGCCATGAGCCTGACCACCGCGATCCCTGCAGCCGCCCGCGCCGACGCCCGTCCTCTCCGCACCGCCGGTACGCCGACCGGAGCAGTGCCTGTCGTGGAGGCGCAGCGCGGCAGCATCGAATGCACGCTCGACCTGCGCCATGCCGGCTCCCGCACGGTGCGCCTGCGCTACGAATGCGTGGGTGCGCCCGGGCGGCCCGTGGTCCTCGTCGCCGGCGGCATCTCGGCCGATCGCCACGTGGTGGCGAGCGATGCCTTCCCCGCGCGCGGTTGGTGGGAGGACCAGGCGGGCCCCGGGCGCGCGCTGGATCCCGCGGGCCGCCGGCTGCTCGCGATCGACTGGCTCGGCGCCGATGGCACGCTCGACGCGCCCATCGATCCGGCCGATCAGGCCGACGCGATCGCGGCGGTGCTCGACGCGCTCGGCATCGCCGCGCTCGACGGCTTCGTCGGCTGCTCCTACGGTGCGATGGTGGGCCTGCAGTTCGCGGCGCGGCATCCGGCGCGGCTGGCGCGGCTGGTCGCGATCAGCGGCACGCATCGCGCGCATCCGCACGCGAGCGCGTGCCGTGCGCTGCAGCGGCGCGCGCTGGCGCTGGGCGCGCTGCAGTGCGACGAGCACGGCGGGCTGGCGCTCGCACGGCAGATCGCGATCCTGGGTTACCGCACGCCGGAGGAATTCGACGCACGCTTCGGCGCGGCGCGGATCGTGGATGGCCGCGTGCGCACCGGTGCCGAGGACTACCTGGACCATTGCGCCGGCGCGTACGTCGCGCGCACCCCGGCGACCGGCTTCCTGCGCCTGTCGGAGTCGATCGACCTGCAATCCGTGGAACCGGAGTCCATTGCGGTCCCGGTCACCGTGGTCGCCGTGGCGGAGGATCGGCTGGTGCCGATCGAGGACGCCTATGCGCTGGTCGAGCGCCTTGCCCGCGGCTCCGCCCTGCGCCGCCCGCAGTTGCGCGTGTTGCGCTCCGTCTACGGCCACGATGCGTTCCTGAAGGAATCCGCGGCGCTGGACGCGGTGCTCCGGGAGGCGCTGGCATGAGCGCGCGCGTCCAGACCCTGGCGGTGCGGGCGGGCATCGACCGCGACACCGCGTTCGGCGCGGTCGTGCCGCCGATCGTGCTCTCAAGCAACTTCAGTTTCGATGGGTTCGACGGCAAGCGGCGCTACGACTACACCCGCAGCGGCAACCCGACGCGCGACCTGTTCGCCGGCGCGCTGGCCGAACTGGAGGGCGGTGCCGGCGCGGTCGCGACGGCGAGCGGCATGGCCGCGGTCGCGCTGGTGCTCAACGCGCTGTTGTCGCCCGGCGACCGGCTGGTGGTGCCCCACGACGGCTACGGCGGCAGCTGGCGGCTGTTCGATGCGCTCGCGCGCAAGGGCCATTTCGTCCTCGATGTCGTCGACCTCACCGATGCGCGTGCACTGGCTGCAGCGCTGGCGAAGGCGCCCAGGGCGGTCTGGATCGAGACTCCGTCCAACCCGCTGCTGCGGATCACCGACCTGCGCTTCGTCGTCGACGGCGCGCATCGCGCCGGTGCGATCGCGGTGGTCGACAACACCTTCCTTTCGCCGGCGCTGCAGCGGCCGATCGCGTTCGGCGCCGACATCGTGGTGCACTCGACCACCAAGTACATCAACGGCCACAGCGACGTGGTCGGCGGCGCGGTGGTCGCGCGCGACGCGGAGCTCGCCGCGAAGCTGGGCTGGTGGGCGAACGCGCTCGGCCTCGCCGGCGCGCCGTTCGACAGCTTCCTGGCGCTGCGCGGCCTGCGCACCCTCCATGCGCGCCTGCGCGTGCACCAGGAGAACACGCGGGCGCTCGTGGCGCTGCTCGACGGACATCGCGCCGTGCGCGCGCTGCACTATCCGGGGCTCGCGACGCATCCGGGCCATGCGCTCGCCGTCCGGCAGCAATCGGGGTTCGGCGCGATGCTGTCGTTCGAACTGGAGGGCGGGGAGCCGGCGGTGCGGGCATTCCTGGACGGACTCGAATGCTTCACCCTCGCCGAGTCGCTGGGCGGCGTGGAGAGCCTGGTGGCGCACCCTGCGACGATGACGCATGCGGCGATGACGCCGGAAGTGCGCGCTGCGGCCGGCATCGGCGATGGGCTGCTGCGGTTGTCGGTCGGGATCGAACATGCCGACGACCTCGCGAGCGATCTGGCGGCCGGGCTCGAGCGCGCCGCGCGGGCCGTCGCTGCCGCGGTGGCGCGATGAGCGCGGCGAAACTCGCGGTGCTCGGCACCGGCAACGTCGGGCGCGCGGTGATCGCGCGCCTCGCGGAGTGGGACGGCCGCGGCCCCGGCGCCCGCCTGCGGCTCGCCGCGGTCGCGAACACGCGCTCGGTGCGCGCGTTCGCCGGCAGCGGCGCGGCGCTGCCGGCGCGCGACGGCGACCAGGCGGGCGCGGCCGTGAGGGCGCTGGGCGGGCGCGGCGTGCGCATCGTGGTGGACGCCACCGCGAGCGATGCCATCGCCGCCCGCCACGCGGACTGGCTGGACGCGGGCGTGCACGTCGTCACCGCCTGCAAGCTGGGCCAGGGCGCCGGCCTCGAACGCTGGGAAGCGATCCGGCGGGCGTCCGGACGGCGCGGGACGCGTTACGGCGACAGCGCCACCGTCGGCGCCGGCCTGCCGCTGTTGCGCACGATCCGCGCGCTGCGCGCGGGCGGCGACCGTATCCACGGCATCGCCGGCGTGCTGTCCGGCTCGCTGGCATGGCTGCTGTCGCGCCACGACGGGCACCGGCCGTTCGCCGAGCTCGTCGACGAAGCGAGGGCGCTCGGCTACACCGAGCCCGATCCGCGCCAGGACCTCTCGGGCGAGGACGTCCGCCGCAAGCTGCTGATCCTCGCGCGCGCCGCCGGCGTGCCGCTGCGGCCGGAGGACGTCGACGTGCGGCCGCTCGACGCGGTCGCGCTCGACGAAGCGCACGGCCGGTCCCGCGCCACCGGCGGCGTGCCGCGCTACGTCGCCCGCCTTGAATGCCACGATGTTGCGCGCGTGTCGGCGCGCGTCGGCCTGGAAGTACTGGCGGCCGACGATCCGCTGGCCGCGGGCACGGGCACCGACAACCGCGTCGCCATCCGCTCCGATCGCTACCCGGCGCAGCCGTTGCTCATCCAGGGCCCGGGCGCGGGCGCGGGCGTCACCGCGGCCGCGCTGCTCGACGACGCGCTGCGCATCGCCGCCGACGCCGCGGATGCCGCCTATGAGGCCGGGACGGCACTGCGCGCCAGGCCCGCCAGGTATGCCGGCAGCGGCTGCGGGTGGTCGATCGCGTAGCCCTGCGCATAGTCGACGCCGAACGCCGTCAGCGCATCGAGGATCGCCGCGGACTCGGTGTGCTCCGCGATCGTGCGCTTGCGCAGCAGGTGCGCGATGCGGGTGATCGAGCGCACCACCTCGGCCGAGAGGTTGGAGCGGTCCATGTCGTGGACGAAGCTGCCGTCGATCTTGATGAAGTCCACGTCGAGCGCGCGCAGGTGCGAGAAGCTGCAGAAGCCGGTGCCGAAGTCGTCCAGCGCGAACCGGCAGCCGAGGGCGCGCAGCTCGTCGATGGCGCGTTGCGCGCGCGCCGGATCGCGCATCGCGCCCGTCTCGGTGATCTCGAAGCACAACCTCGAGGCGGGGAAGCGCGCGCGGTGCAGGCACTCCCCCGCGTAGTCCACGAAGCCGTCGTCCACCAGCGCGCCGGCCGAGAGGTTGAGCGTGCACAGGGCGACGGCGGCCGCCGCCCCGGGGTTCGCGTCGAGTTGCGACAGGGCCAGGCGCAGCACTTCGCGGTCGATGCGCACGCCGAGCCGGAAGCGCTCGGCGGCGGCGATGAAGCGGTCCGGCGCGAGTGGCGCGCCGCCGCGGTCGTCGCGCATCCGCAGCAGCAGCTCGAAGCGGGCGCCGGGCTCCGGGTCCAGCTGCAGCGGCATGATCGATTGCGCGTACAGCAGCAGCCCGCCCTGGTGCAGCGCTTCGCGGATGCGCACCGTCCAGCGCATGCCGGAGACCGGGTCCGCGAGCGTGTTGCTGCCGGCGCCGGCCGTGCGCACCCGGTCGCCACCCAGCTCCTTGGCCGCGAAGCAGGCGGCGTCCGCCTGCGAGAGCAGTTCCGCGAACCCGGTGTGGCCGGCCTGCGCGATCGCCAGGCCGATGCTCGCGGTGGTCGCGAATTCCTCGCCGTCGTACCGGCAGCGCACCGACTCGATCGCGCGCAGCAGCCCCTGCGCGCGCTCGCGGGCCGCGCCCGCGCCGGTGTTGCGCATCAGCACCGCGAACTCGTCCGCGCCGAGGTGGGCGAAGCGGTCGTCCGCGCCGATGCGCGTGGCCAGCGCCGCCGCGACCTCGGCGATGAGCGCGTCGCCGGCGCGATGGCTGGCGGTGTCGTTGACCAGCTTCAGGTTGTCGAGGTCGATGTAGGCCAGCGCGAGCGATCCGCCGGCCGTGTCGGCCAGGATCGCCAAAGCCTCTCGCTCGAACGCCGCGCGGTTCGGCAGGCCGGTCAGCGCGTCGGTGTTCGCGCGCCGCTCCAGGCGCCGCTGCATCCAGCGGTGCTCGTCGATCGCCAGCGCCAGCGCCTGCGGCAGCATCGCCAGCAGGCTGAGGTAACCGATCAGGATCGCGGTCTCGAACGTGCCCTCGGGTCGCGGGAACCCGGCGCTGCCCTGCGAGGCCAGGACGACGACGAAGCCCACGGTCAGCAATGCGGAAACGGCGGTGCGCATCGGCGTGAACCGCACCGCGCTCCACAGCATCACCGTGAGGGGCAGCGCGGCCAGGCCGAGCGCGAACTGCCGGGCCACGCTCATGGCCCACGCCATCGCGAGGAAGCTGCCGGCAAGCGCCATGTTCCACAGCGTGCGCTCGCCGAGCAGGTCGGGACGCGTGCTGCGCAGCTCGCCGCGCTGCCAGCGCGCGGCGCCGATCATCAGCGCGGGCGCGACGCTGGCGATGCCGAGGAAGTCGCCCATGCCCCACAGCAGCTGCGCGCCGCCGAGGCCGTCGCGCACGGCCATGCCCTCGACCCAGAGGCTGTAGCCGCCGAGCGTGCCGGAGACGAACGACGTCACCAGCCCGCCCACCATCATCCACACCGCATAGAGCACCGTGCCCTGGCGCAGGCCGGTGCGGCGCCGCGCGAGCCAGCCGCCGGCCAGCAGGGCGAGCGTGTTGCTGGCCATGCTCATCGCGAGGAAGGCGTGGGATGTCGGCGTGGTGAACGGCGCCTGCAGCAGGAGCGCGAGCGGCACGAGCAACGCCCAGCGCAGGCCGCCGACGACCACCACCGCGAAGCCGAGGCCGGAGGCGGGCCAGTACAGCGCGACCTGGGAGGGGCCGACGATGTTGCCGGCGAACACGCAGGCGCCGGCGTAGGCGACGACGAAGCCCGCTCCGAGCACTGCCTTGCGCAGCCACGGCTTCATCGGACGCGCGCTCCACCGTCCGCGGCGGCGAGCCGCGGCGCGGCGCCTTCCAGCCGCAGCCGCCCGGCCCGAAGCAGTGCGTCCACCGCCTGGCCGTCGAGGCCGTCGACGATCTGCGGGAGCTCCGCGGGCGATGCCGCGTGCAGCACCGCCCAGCCATCGCCACCCTGGCGCTGCACGCGGCGCAGCGCGGCGCCCGCCAGTTCGACCACCTGTTCCCAGCCGATGCCGGACTGGCGCGCGCTGCGCAGCGGATACGCGGCCGCGCCGACGGAGCAGGGCGGCGCGGGTTGCGCGGCGATCCCGCTGCCGCCGGCCTGCAGCGCGAAGGCTTCATGCAGGCGCGCGGCGATGGCTTCGAGGCCGCGTTCCGGCAGCGGGCGCGTCACCACGAGCAGGCCGTCCTCCCAGCGCACCACGTAATCGCAGGCGCGCGCCTGGGTGCCGACCACCTGCGCCGCCGCGAGCACGGCGGCGGTGCGTTCCCGCGGCGGCAGCGCGGCCAGGCCGTCGGGCTCGACCAGCAGGAATCCGAGCACCCTCGCGTCATGCCCGGCGCGCGGGCGTTCGCGTTCGTACCAGGCGAGGTCGGCCGGGATCTGGTTGGCGAGGTAGCGGGGATTGCGCAGCCCGGTCAGCGGGTCCGACTGGCTGCGCTGCTCCAGGCGCGCGTTGGCGGCGTGCAGCTCGAGCAGCTGGCTGCGCACTTCCGCCTCGAGCGCCTGCCGCTGCCGGGCGTGCCGGCGCTGCTCGTGGCGGAACAGCGCGTACACGGCCGTCGCCAGCAGCATGGCCAGCAGGAATTCGAACAGCCAGGTCTCCTGGAACGGCTGCGGCATGGGCGGGATCCCCTGTCCCCGGGCCCCATCCTATGCCCTTTCGCCGCCCCGGGGGCGGGTCAGCACTCGATGACGTTGACCGCCAGGCCCCCGCGCGAGGTTTCCTTGTACTTGTCCTGCATGTCGCGGCCGGTGTCGCGCATGGTCTTGATGACCTTGTCCAGCGAGACCTTGTGCTTGCCGTCCCCGCGCAGGGCCATGCGGCTGGCGTTGATCGCCTTGACCGCGCCCATGGCGTTGCGCTCGATGCAGGGGATCTGGACCAGGCCGCCGATCGGGTCGCAGGTCAGGCCGAGGTTGTGCTCCATGCCGATCTCGGCCGCGTTCTCGACCTGCGACATCGTCCCGCCCAACGCCGCGGTGAGTCCGCCGGCCGCCATCGAGCAGGCCACGCCGACCTCGCCCTGGCAGCCGACCTCGGCGCCGCTGATCGAGGCGTTCTCCTTGTAGAGGATGCCGATCGCCGCCGCGGTGAGCATGTAGGCGAACACGCCCGCCTCGAGTTCCTCCGGCGTCTTGCCCGCGCCGCAGAACTTCTCGTAGTAGTGCAGCACCGCGGGCACGATGCCGGCCGCGCCGTTGGTCGGCGCGGTGACGACGCGTCCGCCGGCGGCGTTCTCCTCGTTCACGGCGAGCGCGAACAGGTTGACCCAGTCGAGCGTGGTCAGCGGATCGGCGGCGGCGTCCTCCGGGCGCGCGGCGAGCTCGGCGTGCAGGAGCGGCGCGCGCCGCTGCACGTGCAGGCCGCCCGGCAGCGTGCCGCCCTCGCGGATGCCGCGCTGCACGCAGGCGCGCATCGCGTCCACGATCTCGCGCAGTCCGGCGCGGATCTCCCCGTCGCCGCGCCACGCGCGCTCGTTCGCGAACATCAGCTGCGCGATCGTCAGGCCGTTGCGCTCGCACTGCTCGAGCAGCTGCGCGCCCGTGTCGAACGGATAGGCCAGCGGCGTGGTATCGGCGACGATGCGGTCCTCCGCCGCCTCGTCCTGGTTGACGACGAAGCCGCCGCCCACCGAGTAGTAATCGCGCGTCGCGACGACGGCGCCTTCCGCGTCGTAGGCGGTGAAGCGCATGCCGTTGGTGTGGAAGGGCAGCTTCTGGCGCTTGTTCATCACCAGGTCGCTCTTCTCGTCGAAGGCGATCTCGTGCGCGCCGCCGAGGCGGATGCGCTTCGTGCCGCGGATGCGCTCGAGCGCGGGCGGGATGACGTCCGGGTCGATCTCGTTGGGCCAATGGCCCTCGAGGCCCATCATCACCGCCTTGTCGGTGCCGTGGCCGCGCCCGGTCAGCGCCAGCGAGCCGTACACCTCGGCGCGCACGCGCGCGGTCCGCGCCAGGTCGCCGGTTTCGCGCAGCCATTTCTCGACGAACCGGGCGGCCGCGCGCATCGGGCCGACGGTGTGCGAGGAACTCGGCCCGATGCCGATCTTGAAGAGGTCGAAGGTGCTGACGGCCATGGCGCTATTCTATGCCGCATGTCCCGGCGTTTCCTGCTGTTCCAGCGCGACGATTGCCACCTCTGCGACCTGGCGCTGGAGGCGCTGGCGGCGGCGCGGGCGCCGGACTTCGGCAGCGTCTTCATCGATGGCGACGAGGCGCTCGAGGCGCGTTACGGGACGCGCGTCCCGGTCTTCCACGATGCCGCCACCGGCCGCGAGCTCGACTGGCCCTTCAGCCCGGCGACCCTGTCCGCCTTCCTCGCCGAAAACGCCGGCTAGGCCGGGGGCGGTCAGGGCGCGGGGGCGAAGACGACGCGGGTGCTGATGGCGACGGCGTCGGGGATGAGCGACGTGTCGGCCCAGTCGCCCCCGCCGACCCCGAAGTCCATCCGCTTCACCGTCGCCTTGCCCGCCAGCACCGGCGCCTTGCCGGGCGTCCAGGTGAACGACAGCGTCACCGGCTTGCGCACGCCGCGCAGGTCCAGCACGCCGTCGGCCGCGTAGGCGTCGCCGCCGAGGCTGCGGAACTTCGTCGCGGTGTAGCGGGCCTGCGCGAACTTCGCGACGTCGAAGAAGTCGCTGCTCCGCAGCGTGCTGTCGCGGTCGTCGTTGCCCGTCTTCGCGCCGGCGAGCGGGATGGTCACGTCGAGGCTGGCGCCGGCCAGGTTGGCCGGATCGAAGCTGAGTTTCGTCGCGAACCCCGGGAAGGTGCCGGTGAACGTCTCGCCGTCGTATTGCGTGGCGAACACGAGCGTGGAGCCCGCGGCCTGGACGTAGTCGGCGGCCGTCGCCGGCGCGGCGGCCAGCGTCGCGGCGAGCGCGAGCGCCGCCGCGGCAATTCGTGTGCGGAACGGGATCATGGAGGACTCCTGCGCCTGGACGGCAGCATGCGGGACAGGGTGGCGTCGTTGCGGAACAGGTGGTGGTGCAGCGCGGCCGCGACATGCAGCGCCACCAGCGCGACGAGCGCCCAGAACAGCAGTTCGTGCGCTTCGCGCGCGGCGTCGGCCAGCGCTTCGTCCGGCGCCGCGAGCTTGGGCATCGCCACCAGCCCGAACCAGCGGAACGGGCGCAGGCCGCTCGCGGAATCGTAGAGCCAGCCCGACAGCGGCATCGCCAGCAGCAGTGCGTACAGCAGCACGTGGGTCGTCGACGCCACGCGCGCCTGCCACGCGGGCGTTCCGGCGACGGGCAGCGGTGCGCCCGCATGCAGGCGCCAGCCGATGCGCAGCAGCACCAGCGCGAGCACGGTGATGCCGACGGACTTGTGCAGCGTGAAGACCCAGAAGTACTTCGGGGTCTTCGGCAGGGAATCGAGGCTCAGGCCGACGATCGCCAGCACCAGCACGAGCAGCACGACCAGCCAGTGCAGGGCCTGGCTGACGGGTCCCCAGCGGTCGGCGGTGTTCTTCCAGCTCATGGCGTCGGGCTCGGGGTGGAGGCGGGTTCCGGCAACGGGGCCCCGGCGTCTCCGCCGGTGCGCCGCGCCTCGGCTTCGATGCGCAGCGCAACCTCGTCGCCGATCAGGCTCGACCACGCGTCCGCGCCGAACGCGGCGCGGCTCAGCGTCGCCGTCGCCGAGAATCCCGCAGTGCGCCTGAACGGGGGCAGCGGGTAGCGCCTGAGCTGGTTGAAGGCCACGTCCAGCACCACCTCGCGCGAGACGCCGCGGAGCGTGAGCATGCCGGCGACGCGCGCATGCGTGGCGTCCACCGGTTCGACGCGCGTGGACACGAAGGTCGCGACCGGGTGCCGGGCGCCGTCCAGCAGGCCGCGGCCGAGCGCGGCGCGGTTCCATGCGGCGTCGCCGAGGTCGAGCTTCGCGACGGGCACGCTGACCGACACGCGCGCGCTGCTCCAGTCCTCCGGATCGAATACCAGCGTGCCGGTGCTGCCGGACACGGTGCCGATGGCCTGCGAATAGCCCGCGTGCGAGACCTCGAACACCACCCGCGTATGCACGGGGTCCAGCGCGTAGCGCGCAGCCTGCGCGATGGCGGGACGCGGCGCCAGCAATGCGGCGGCCACGATGCCGGCCGCCAGCAGCGCGGCACGCAGCCGGGGCTGCGTCGCGGTCGCCGCGGATGCGGAAGCAGGCGGAACGCGTGGCGCGGGCGCGAAGTGGACCATCCGGCGATTCTAGGCGCAGTGCCCGTGCCATGCGCGGAACGCTGCGATCCACGCCGGCCGTCCCGCGAATTCCAGTAGCGCCGCTTGCGGCGCGCGGTTCCGCGACGCAAGGATCGGCGCATGCCCCGGATCGCATGGAAGCTCCTGGCCGACCTCGGACACGAGGTGCGCACGCCGATGACCGGCGTGCTGGGCATGAGCGAGCTGCTGCTCGACGGTCCGCTGCCGCCCGGCCAGCGGCGCCAGGTCGAGGCGATCCGCGAGGCCGGCGAGCACCTGCTGCGGCTCGTCGACGACGTGCTCGACCTGGCGCGGATCGGCGAAACGGGCCTGCGGCTGGATCCGCGGCCGTTCGAGGTGCGCGCGCTCGTGGCCGGCATCGCCGCGCTGCATGCGCCGCCCGCGCGCGCCCGCGGCCTCGCGTTCCGGGTCGTGGTCGCGCCGGGATTGCCGCGCATCCTGGTCGGCGATGCGCTCCGCGTGCGCCAGGTGCTGTTCAACCTGGTCGGCAACGCGGTGAAGTTCACCGCGCGTGGCGGGATCGTCGTGGAGGCGTCGCCGGGCGAGGGCGGGCGGGGGCTGCGGCTGGTGGTCGGCGATACCGGGCCGGGGCTCGACGACGCGCAACGCGCACGGTTGTTCCGCCGGTTCGCGCGCATCGGCGAGGACAGGCCCGGCGGCGGCAACGGCCTGGGCCTGGCGATCAGCCGCGAGCTGGTGCGGGCGATGGGCGGCCGCATCGCCGTCGACAGCGCGCCGGGCGCCGGCGCGCGCTTCGTCGTGGACCTGCCGCTGCCGGCGCCTCCCGGCCCGCCCGCGGGGGCGGCGCGACATGGACGCTAGGGCGCCAGGCCCTGCAGGAAACCGATCAGCCCGCGCATGTACGTCGCCTGGTCGTCGTACATCGCCATGTGGCCGCCCTGCGGGCAGAACAGGTAGTGGCCGTCCGGGAACAGCGTCGACATCTTCTCCATGAGCGCCGGTTCCATCGTGTCGTGGGCGGCGCCGATCACCAGCGTCGGCACGGTGATGCGGTGCAGGTCGGCGGTGCGGTCCCAATCCGCGAGGATGCCGCTGGCGCCCATTTCGCTCGGGCCCTGCATCGGCACGTACACGGCCTTGTTGATGTGCGCGAACGAGCGCAGCGCGGGCTCCGGCCATTGCGCCGCCGGCATGCGCAGGATGTGCGCCTCGTAGAACGGCTGCAGCAGCGCCTCGTAGCGCGGATCGTCGTAGCGCTTCGCCGCCTCCAGCGCGAGGATTTCCTTGAGCGCGGCCTGGTCCATCGCCGGCATCAGCGTCCCGTGCGCGTAGCGGTTGTACTCGGGGATGCTCGACACCATGTTCGAGACCACCAGGCACTTGAGGTGCTGCTGGTACTTCAGCGCGTACTCGATCGCCAGGATGCCGCCCCAGGAGTGGCCGAGCAGGCAGAAGTCGTCCTTGTCCAGCTTCAGCGCCCGGCGCACCTGCTCGACTTCGTCGACGTAGCGGTCGATCGACAGCAGCGGCGCCATGTCCGCGGGCTGGTCGCTGTAGGCCGAGCCGAGCTGGTCGTAGTAGTAGTACTCGATGCCCGCGCCGGGGAACCAGCTGTCGAAGGCCTCGAAGTATTCGTGCGTCGCGCCGGGGCCGCCGTGCAGCAGCAGCACCTTGAGCTTCGGGTTGTTGCCGACGCGCTTGGTCCAGACCCTGAATTCGCCCGACGGCGTATGGATCGGGATCATGCGTACGCCGCCCGACAGCGCGTCGTCGCGGCCGGTGTTGTCGAAGTAGGACGCGGGCGGTGGTTGCGCCTGCTGCGCCGATGCCGCGCCTGCCGCCGCTTCCGCGCCGGCGGTCGCGAACAGGCCGATGGCCATCAGGCAGGAGACCAGGATATGGCGCATGGCAGCTTCTCCCCGTTTGTTGCCGGGGAGGCTATCAGGTTGCAGGCACGCGGGCGCCCCGTCGCGCGGCTACCGGCTCCCGGTCCCGCGACAGCGCGTGGACGGCGTCGACCAGCGCCGCCACGTGGTCCGGCGACATGTCGGGCGACATGCCGTGGCCGAGGTTGAAGACGTGGCCCTCGCGCGAGCCGCCGTTGCCCGCGGCGTAGCTGTCGAGCACGAGGCCGGCCTGCGCGCGGATCGCCTCGGGCGAGCCGTACAGCATCGCGGGGTCCAGGTTGCCCTGCAGCGCGACGCGGCCGCCGGTGCGGCGCGCGGCGTCCTCGAGCGTCACCGTCCAGTCCACGCCGACGCCCTCGCAGCCGCTGGCCGCGAGTTCCTCGAGATAGGGCGCGTTGCCCTTGCCGAACAGGATCAGCGGCGTGCGGTCCGCGCCTTCGCCGCGGGCGAGCTCGCGCGCGATGCGCACGAGGTAGGGCAACGAGAATTCGCGGTACATCGCCGGCGACAGCACGCCGCCCCAGGTGTCGAACACCTGCAGCGCCTGTGCGCCGGCCGCGCGCTGCGCGGCGAGGTAGGCGATGACCGCGTCGGTATTGACCGACAGCAGCGCGTGCAGCGCCTTCGGGTCGTTCAGCGCGAGCGCCTTGATGCGCGCGTAGTTGTCGCTGCCGCCGCCTTCGACCATGTAGCAGGCGAGCGTCCACGGGCTGCCGGAGAAGCCGATCAGCGGCACCTTGTCCTGCAGTTCCCGGCGGATCGTGCGCACGGCGTCCATCACGTAGCGCAGTTCGGTTTCCATGTCCGGCACGCCGAGCCTGGCGATCGCCGCGGCGTCGCGCACCGGGCGCTCGAACTTCGGGCCTTCGCCCTCGACGAAGTGCAGGCCCAGGCCCATCGCGTCGGGGACGGTGAGGATGTCGGAGAACAGGATCGCGGCGTCGAGGTCGAAGCGGCGCAACGGCTGCAGCGTGACCTCGCAGGCGAGCTCCGGGTTCTTCGCCATCGCCAGGAAGCTGCCGGCCTGCGCGCGCGTCGCGCGGTACTCCGGCAGGTAGCGGCCGGCCTGGCGCATCAGCCACACGGGCGTGCAGTCGACGGGCTCGCGGCGGAGCGCGCGCAGGAAACGGTCGTTCTTGGGGGGCACTGCGGTCTCCATCTATTTCGGGGCGTCGACGCCTTGCGCGAACATCAGCTGGAACCCTTTCTTCAGCTGCAGGTCGCGGGCGTGCTCGAACGCGGCCAGGGCTTCGGCCTGTTCCAGGAACTGTTCGCGGCGCACGCTGCTGCGGCCGCCGGCCTGGCCGGTCTCGCGCACGAGCGTCCAGCCGCCGAGCAGGTCGCGCTCGAGCATGAGCTGGACGTAGCGCGGGGCTTCGCGGCCGTCGGGGCGTTGTTGGAGCAGCAGGCGCATGGCCGCCTATTGTAGGACGTGCAGGACGCTGGATTCCGGAACGCCGCCGACGAGCTTCGCGCGGCCGGGGCCTTGCCAGAGCACGAAGCGCAGCCCGGTCGCGGCCGCCTTCTTGTCCAGTCGCATGCGCGCGAGCAGCGCGGCCGGGTCCAGGCCGGCGGGCAGGGCGGTGGACAGGCCCAGCCGCTGCAGCGTCGCGGCGAGCGCGTCCGCGTCCGCCGGCGTGGCCAGGCCGAGCAGCGCGGACAGGCGCGACGCGAGCACCATCCCCACCGCCACCGCCTCGCCGTGGTTCAGGGTGCCGGCGTCCGCGGCGTAGCCCTGCTCGGCCTCGATGGCGTGCGCGAAGGTGTGGCCGAAGTTCAGCAGCGCGCGGTCGCCGTGCTCGAAGGGGTCGCGGGCGACGATGGCGGCCTTGTGCGCGCAGCTGCGCCCGATCGCCTCGGCGAGCGCGTCGTCGTCGCGCGCCAGCAGCGCCGCGGCGTTCGCGTCGAGCCAGGCGAGGAACGGTGCGTCGGCGATCGCGCCGTATTTCGCGGTCTCGGCGAGGCCGGCGCGAAGTTCGCGGTCGGGCAGCGTGCGCAGCGTGGTCGTATCGGCGAACACCGCGCGCGGCGGATGGAAGGCGCCGACGAGGTTCTTTCCCTGCGGCAGATCCACCGCGGTCTTGCCGCCGACGGAGGAGTCGACCATCGCCAGCAGCGTCGTCGGCAGCTGGACCACGTCGATGCCGCGCATCCAGCACGCGGCGGCGAAGCCGGCGAGGTCGCCGACCACGCCGCCGCCGAGCGCGAACACGCAGGCGTCGCGCGTGGCGCCGAAATCCGCCAGCTCGCGCAGCAGTTCCGAGAATCCCTGCAGCGACTTCGCGGCCTCGCCCGGCGCGACGACGGACACCATCGCCTCGGCACCGGTGTGCGCCGACAGTGCCGCCACCACTCGCGCGGCATACAGCGGCGCGACGTTGCCGTCGCTGACCAGGAACACGTGGCGGCCGCGGACGTGCGCGGCGAGCGCGGCACCGTCGTCGAGCAGCCCCGGACCGACGTGGATCGGGTAGGGCTGCGCGCCGCCGACGTCGATCCGCCGGATCGCGCTCATGGCGCCGCCTCCGCCGGTGCGCGGCGCCAGGGTCCACTGCTGCGCGCGGCCAATGCGTCGGCCACCCCCTCGGGATCGAGCCCGCGGGTGTCGACGACGAGGTCGGCGACTTCGCGGTACAGCGGGTCGCGCTCGGCGGCGAGCGCGCGCAGGCGTGCCAGCCGGTCGGCGCCTTCGAGCAGCGGGCGGTCGCTGCAGCCTTCGAGCCGCTGCAACTGGGTCTCGGGATCCGCCTGCAGCCAGGCGACGAGGCCGCGCTCGCGCAGGCGCTGGCGGTTGACCGAGGCGAGCACCGCGCCCCCGCCGGTCGCGACGACCTGCCGGTCGCCCGCCAGGCAGCGGGCGAGGCAGGCGCTTTCGCGCGCCCGGAATGCCGCCTCGCCTTCGCGGTGGAACAGGTCCGCGATGCGGGCGCCGGCCTCGGCCTCGACCTCGGCGTCCACGTCCACGAAGGCCAGGTCCAGGCGCCGCGCGAGCAGCGCGCCGGCGACGCTCTTGCCGGCGCCCATGGGGCCCACGAGGACGATGTTCGACGCGCCTTCCATCGCGTGATGCTACCAGCGCGGCCGACCGCTTAGACTTCCCGCCATGACCGGAGCCGCCCCATGACCCTGCGCATCGCGCTGGCGCAGTTCGACTTCCCGGTAGGCGACATCGCCGGCAACGCCGCGCGCATCGCCGCGCTCGCCGCCGAGGCGCGCGACGGTTTCGGCGCCCAGGTCGTGCTGTTCCCGGAGCTGGCGCTTTGCGGCTATCCGCCGGAAGACCTGCTGCTGCGCCCGGCCTTCCTCGCCGACTGCGAGGCCGCGCTGCAGGACATCGCCCGCGGCATCCACGGCATCGTCGCCGTGGTCGGCTGGCCGCAGGCGGCCGGCGCGGTCGTGTACAACGCGGCCAGCGTGCTCCGCGACGGCCGCATCGAATCCACCTGCCGCAAACGCGAACTGCCCAACTACGCGGTGTTCGACGAGCGCCGCTACTTCGACGCCGATCCCGACGGCGAGGCCTGCGTGTTCGAGGTCGGCGGCGTGCGCGTCGGCCTGCTGATCTGCGAGGACCTGTGGTTCCCCGAGCCGCTGGCCGGCGCCTGCGCGGCGGGCGCGCAGCTGGTGCTGGTGCCGAACGCCTCGCCGTTCGAACGCGACAAGCATGCGCAGCGCGATGCGCTGATCGCGCAGCGCGTGGCCGAGACGCAGGCCGCCGGCGGCGTCGCGCTCGCCTACCTCAACGTGGTCGGTGGCCAGGACGCGCTGGTGTTCGACGGCGCGTCCGTGCTCGCCGACGGCGACGGCATCGTGCACCCCGCGGCGGCCGCGTTCCTCGACGAGTGGCTGGTCGCCGATTTCGATCCGGCCACGCGCCGCTTCAGCCCGGTGCAGTGGACCGTGGACGGCGACGAGAGCCGCGATGCGCTGGCCTGGCGCGCCGTCGTCCGCGGTACCCGCGACTATTGCCGCAAGAACGGCTTCTCGAAGGCCTGGCTCGGCCTCTCCGGCGGCATCGATTCGGCGCTCGTGCTCGCCATCGCCGTCGACGCGCTGGGCGCGGAGAACGTCACCGCCGTGCGCATGCCCTCGCGCTACACGACCGGGTTGTCGAACGACCTGGCCGCGGTGCAGTGCGCCTCGCTCGGCGTGCGCCTGCTGACGGTGCCGGTCGAGAAGCCGTTCCAGGGCTTCCTCGACGCGCTGGCGCCGGAGTTCGGGGACCTCCCCGCCGACACCACCGAGGAGAACCTGCAGTCGCGCAGCCGCGGCGCGCTGATGATGGCGCTGTCGAACAAGTTCGGCGGGCTGCTGCTGACCACCGGGAACAAGAGCGAGTACGCGGTCGGCTACGCCACCATCTACGGCGACATGTGCGGCGGCTACGCGCCGCTCAAGGACCTGTACAAGACCGAGGTGTTCGCGCTCGCGCGCTGGCGCAACACCGTCGGCGGCAGCGCGCCCAACGGCGGCGAGGTGATCCCCACGGCGGTGATCGAGCGGCCGCCGTCGGCGGAGCTGCGCGAGAACCAGCGCGACCAGGATTCGCTGCCGCCCTACGACGTGCTCGACGCGATCCTGCTCCGCCACGTGGACCAGGAGCAGTCGGCGGCCGAGATCGTCGCCGCGGGCTTCGACGCGGCGACGGTGGAGCGCGTGGTGAAGCTGGTGCGGACCAGCGAGTGGAAGCGCCACCAGGCCGCGCCGGGACCCAAGGTCGGCCGGCGCGCGTTCGGGCGCGAGCGACGCTACCCGATCAGCAACGGGTACTGAGGGCCGGCGGCTTCAGCGGTCCAGCGCCGAGCGTTCGCCCGCGAAGGGGTTCAGGCGGCGCAGGTGGGACGGATAGTCGGGCCACTCGCCGCGCAGCCAGGGATGCTGCGGGTCGTTCTTCTCCAGCACCCGGCGCGCGTCGTCCGCCAGCGCCTTGTTGCCCAGGCGCGTGTAGGCCTCGGCCAGGATCGCGACGGCGTCGTTCTGGTTGGCGGTGCCCGGGTAGGTCTGGAGCGTGTCCGTCGCCCGGTCGGCGGCGGCCACCCAGGCGCCGCGGCGCAGGTAGTACAGGCCGACCTCCAGTTCATGGCGCGCGAACATGTCGCGCAGCCCGGACATCCGCTCGCGCGCGTCGGCGGCGTAGCGGCTGTTGGGGTAGCGGTCGGTCACGATCTTGAAGTCGTTGTAGGCCTGCAGCGGCGTCGACAGGTCGCGCCGGCTCGCGTCCAGCGACCAGACGCGCTGCAGGAACACCGTGTCGCGGTTGGAGTTGACCAGGCCGCGCAGGTAGTAGAGGTACGCGATGTTGCGGTGCGTGGGATAGGTGCGGATGAAGCGGTCGATGGTCGAGATCGCGTCGTCGTTCTGGCCGCTCTTGAACTGCGCGTAGGCGGTCTCGACCAGGGCCTGTTCGGTATAGGGGCCATAGGGGTACTGCGCCACGAGGCGCTTGTAGATCAGGAGCGCGTCGCTCCAGTCGCCCTGCACCATCTGGGCGTGGCCCTTCTCGTACAGCTGGGCGACGGGCTGGCCCTCGTTCGCGTCCCCGTTCTTGAACATGCGCTTGATGCTGCCGCAGCCGGACAGGAACAGCGCTGCCAGCAGGACCAGCAGGGCGGTGCGCAGGAGGGAGCCGCGGGGCATGCGTCGGGTCATGGGGTCGTCGTCGGGGGCGGCGGGGGCACGAAGGTCGGATAATAGCAGCGCGGCCAGTGACCGCACGTCCGCGCCCCCCCTCCCACAGGACCCCGCCGCATGACAGAAGTTCACGCCACGCAGGCCGCCCCCCGCCTGGCCCGGGTGCCTGGCGCCGCCGCGGGCCGCCGGTTCGACGCGGTCCTCGCCGAGCTGTTCCCTGAATACTCGCGCTCCCGGCTGGCGGCGTGGATCAAGTCCGGCGACGTGCTCCTCGACGGCGCGCCGGCGCGGCCGCGCGATCCCGTGCGCGGCGGCGAAGCGGTCGAACTGCGCGCGGTGCCGTCGCTCGAGGTCGAGGCGCGGCCGCAGGACATCGCGCTCGACGTGTTGTTCGAGGACGAGCACCTGTTCGTGATCGACAAGCCGGCAGGCCTCGTCGTGCATCCCGGCGCGGGCAATCCCGACGGCACCCTGGTCAACGCGCTGCTGCACCGGGATCCGGCGCTGGCCGCGCTGCCGCGCGCCGGCATCGTGCACCGGCTGGACAAGGACACCTCGGGCGTCATGGTCGTCGCGCGCACGCTGCAGGCGCAGACGGCGCTGGTGGCGCAACTGGCCGCGCGCGAGGTGCACCGGCAGTACCTCGCGGTCGTGGTCGGCGCGCTCGTTTCCGGCGGCACCGTCGACGCGCCGATCGACCGCCATCCGCGCGACCGCCTGCGCATGGCCGTGCGCGAGGACGGCCGCGACGCGGTGACCCACTACCGCCTGCGCGAGCGCTTCCACGCGCACACGCTGCTCGAGTGCCGGCTCGAGACCGGGCGCACCCACCAGATCCGCGTGCACATGCAGTACCTGAAGCATCCGATCGTCGGCGATCCGCTCTACGGCGGCCCGCTCAAGCTGCCGCGCGGCGCCACCGATGCGCTGGTCGACGCACTGCGGAACTTCCGCCGCCAGGCGCTGCATGCGGAAGTGCTGGAATTCGCGCATCCCGTCGGCGGCGCGCCGGTGCGCGTGGCCGCCCCGGTGCCCGCCGACCTGCAGGGCTTGCTGAAGGCGCTGCGCGAGGATACGGCCGCGCGCGTGGCGGCGGGGCGCTGATGGCGGCGATGCCTCCGGATCGGCCGGACGCCGCCGCCCTGGTGCGCGACAGCGTGCTGCGGGCAGGCTGGCCTGCCCCGGCCGGGGTGAGCGCCCTGACGACCTTGCGCGGGCCGGCCGGATGGTCGGCCGCACCGTTCGACCGCTTCGACCTCGGCCTGCGCAACGGCGACGACGCGGTCGCCGTGCAGGCGAACCGCGAGCTGCTGGAGCGCGGCCTGGCGCTGCCGTCGGCGCCGTGCTGGCTGCGCCAAGTGCACGGCACGCGCGTCGTCGTGGATCCGGAACCGGGCGAAGAACCCGAAGCGGATGCCGCCGTCGCCCGCGTGCCGGGCAAGGTGCTGGCGATCCTCAGTGCGGATTGCCTCCCCGTCGTGCTGGCCAGCGCCGACGGCGCCGTGGTCGCCGCCGCGCACGCCGGCTGGCGCGGGCTCGCCGCCGGCGTGCTGGAAGCCACGGTGCTGGCGATGGACGCGCCGCCCGCCACGCTGCTCGCGTGGCTGGGGCCGGCGGCCGGGCCCGACGCCTACGAAATCGGCGCGGAAGTGCGCGACGCCTTCGTGGCGCGCGATGCCGAAGCCGCGGCGGCGTTCACCGCGACGCGGCCGGGCCACTGGCGCGTGGATCTGTACCGCCTGGCGAGGCAGCGCCTCGCCGGCGCGGGCGTTCCGCCGCAGGCGATCCATGGCGGCGGGCTGTGCACGATCTCCGATGCCGGCCGCTTCTACTCGCATCGGCGCGACCAGCGCACGGGGCGGATGGCGACGCTGGCGTGGCGGGATCGCTGAGCGCGGCGGGAGCCTAGGCGGTCGCCAGCGCGCCGAGGTAGTCGCGCCGCCATGCATGGATGTCGCGCGCGCGCAGCACGTCCATCATCGCGTTCCAGCGTTGCCGCCGTTCGGGCGCGCGCATCCGCATCGCCGTGGCGATCGCGTCGGCCACGCCGTCGAGGTCGTAGGGATTGACCAGCAGCGCCCCGGCCTCGAGTTCGCGCGCGGCGCCGGCGAACGTCGACAGCACCAGCACCCCGGGGTCGTCCGGGTCCTGGGACGCCACGTATTCCTTCGCCACCAGGTTCATGCCGTCGCGCAGCGGCGTGACCAGGCCGACGCGCGCCATGCGGTAGAAGCCCGTGAGCGTGGGATGGGCGAAGTTGCGGTTGACGTAGCGCATCGGCGTCCAGTCGGGCTCGGCGTGGCCGCCGTTGACATGGCCGGCGAGCTGCTCGAGTTCCTGGCGCAGCGTGCGGTACTCGGCGACCTCGCCGCGAGACACCGGTGCGATCTGCAGGAAGGTGAGCTTGCCGCGCTGCGCCGGATGCCGCTGCAGGTAGCGCTCGAACGCGCGGAACCGCTCCGGCAGCCCCTTCGAGTAGTCCAGCCGGTCGACGCCGATCGCGAGCGCGCGTCCGGACAGGCTCTCGCGCAGGCGGCGCACGCTCGCCTTGTCCATCGCCTCGGCGGCCTGGCGCTCGATCTGCGCGGTGTCGATGCTGATCGGGAACGCGCCCGCGCGCAGGCGCCGCCCGCCCGCCGTTTCCAGCACGCCCGGTGCGACCACGCGGCCGCGGCCCCACAGGCGCACGTAGTCCTGGAAACGCTCGAGGTCGCGCCCGGTCTGGAAGCCGACGAGGTCGTAGGCCGACAGCCCTTCGAACAGCCGCGCGTGCTGCGGCAGCGCCGCGAGCAGGTCGGAGGACGGCATCGGCACGTGCAGGAAGAAGCCGATCCGCGCGCGCACGCCGCGCTCGCGCAGCAGCGCCGCGAGCGGGATCAGGTGGTAGTCGTGCACCCACACGAGGTCGTCGTCGTGCAGCATCGGCGCGAGCTTTTCCGCGAACAGCGCGTTGACGCGGCGGTACGCGGCCCAGGTCTCGCGGCTGTAGTCCACCAGGTCCATGCGGAAGTGGAGCAGCGGCCATAGCGAGCGGTTGGCGAAACCGTTGTAGTAGTCGGCGTGGTCGCGGCGCGACAGGTCGATGGTCGCGTAGGTGATGCCGCCTTCGTGCTGCTCGTGCAGCCGGCCGGAGCGGTTCGGGTCGATCTTCCCGCTCCAGCCGAACCAGAGGCCGCCATGGCGCTGGCGCGCGCGGTCCTCGAGTGCGGCCTGCAGCGCGACGGCGAGTCCGCCGGCGCGGTTTTCCCCCGGCAGCGCGACGCGGTTGGAGACGACGACGAGGCGGCCCATGCTCAGGTCACTGCGCCTAGACCGCCGACTGCCAGGGCCGGCTCAGGGCCATCGCGGCGATGATCAGGCCGACGTGCGAGTACGTCTGCGGGAAGTTGCCCCAGGCTTCGCCGGTATCGAACGCGAGGTCCTCCGACAGCAGCCCCAGCGGATTGCGCCGCGCCAGCACCGCTTCGAACATCGCGCGCGCCTCGTCGCGGCGGCCGATGGCGGCCAGCGCGTCGATGTACCAGAAGGTGCAGATCGTGAAGCTGGTCTCCGGCGCGCCGAAGTCGTCCGGCGCGATGTAGCGGAACAGGCCGTGGCCGCGCTTCAGCTCGCGGCCGATGGCCTCGACCGTCGCCACGAAGCGTGGATCGCGCGCCTCGATGAAGCCCAGGTCCGCGAGCAGCAGCAGCGAGGCATCGAGCCGTTCGCCGCCGAAGGCATCGGCGAAGTGGCCGCGTCCGGCGTTCCAGGCCTCGGCCAGCACGCGCTCGCGGATCGTGTCGGCGCGCTGGCGCCAGTACCCGGCCCGTTCGTCCAGCCCGAAGCGTCTCGCGATCCGCGCCAGCCGGTCGCAGGCCGCCCAGCACATCACCGCCGAATAGGTGTGCACGTGGGCGCGGCCGCGGAATTCCCACAGCCCCGCGTCCGGCTGGTCGTGCAGCGCCCAGGCGCGCTCGCCCAGCGGCTCCAGGCGCTCGAACATCGCGACGTCGCCGGGCTGGCGCAGCCGGCGGTCGAAGAACAGCTGCGCCGACGCGAGCACCACGCTGCCGTAGACATCGTGCTGCTTCTGCAGCCAGGCGAGGTTGCCGCGCCGCACCGGGCCCATGCCGCGGTAGCCGCGCAGGCCGGGCACGTCCTCCTCGGCGAGTTCGCGCTCGAAGCCGATGCCGTACACCGGCTGCAGTTCCGATTCGTCGCCGGCGACGAGGTTGAAGATGTAGCGGATGTATTCCTCCATCGTGCGCGTCGCGCCGAGGCGGTTCAGCGCGCGCACGACGAAGGCCGCATCGCGCAGCCAGCAGTAGCGGTAGTCCCAGTTGCGCTGCGTGCCCGGCGCTTCCGGGATCGAAGTGGTGAGCGCCGCGACCACGCCGCCCGTGTCCTCGTACTGGCAGAGCTTCAGGGTGATGGCGCTGCGGATCACCGCGTCCTGCCACTCGAGCGGCAGCGACAGGTAGCGCGCCCATTCGAACCAGTAGTCCTCGGTCTGGCGGCGCGCGTCGTCGACGAAGCTGTGGATCGAGCGGGTCAGGGTCTCGTCCGGCCCGAGCACGAAGCGCAGCTCGCGGTCGAGCACGAACGGCAGCGCATCGCGCACCAGGCGCAAAGGGGCGTCCGTGGTCAGGCGCAGCGTCATGCCCGGCAGCAGGAAGCGCAGGTGGTTGCTGCCCCAGGTGCGCTCGGGCACGCGTGCACCCCAGTCGGCGAGGGGGCGCAGGCGGATGCGCACGCGCGGCTTGCCGGCGAGCGGGCGCACGGTGCGCACCAGCATCACCGGGCGGTAGAAGCGGCCGTGCTGGCGCCAGCGCGGCGCGAAGTCCACCTGCTCGACCGCGCCGCCGTGCGCGTCGTGCAGCACGGTGCGCAGGATCGCGGTGTTGCCGATGTAGTGCTGTTCCGCGCGGACGAAATCCTCGAGCTCGACGGCCCAGTCGCCGCCGTCGATCTTCGGTTCGAGCAGCGCGCAGAACGCCGGGTCGCCGTCGAACGCGGGCAGGCAGCTCCACACGACGCGACCGCGCGCGTCCAGCAGCGCACCGAAGCTGCCGTTGCCGACGAGACCCAGGTCGAGCGTGTTGCCGGGCTTCGCGCCGGCCGGAGCCGTTGCGTTCATGCCGTCGCTCCCGCGGCGAGCCAGCGCCGTACTGCATTCGGGCTGCGCAGTGCGTAATGCGCGGCGCTGGGTTCCCGCGCGCCCACGAGCACGCTCAGCCCGCCATGCGCGTTGACCACGGCGAAGCCGCTTTCGTCGGTGATGTCGTCGCCGGCGAACACCGGCATGCGCCCGCGGAACGGCGCCTCGGCGAGCAGGGTGGCGATCGCGGTGCCCTTGTCGCCGCTCGCGGGACGCAGCTCGACCACCTGGTGGCCATGCTGCAGCCGGTAGCCCGGCAGGCGCGGCACCGCTGCCTCGGCGAACGCGCGCAATGCGTGCATCGCCTCGGGGGCGCGGCGCCAGTGCAGGCCGATCGCGATTTCCTTGTCCTCGACCAGCGCACCGGGAAACCGGGCCGCGATGGCCTGCGCTTCGGCGCGGACCGCATCCAGCGACGCCGGCCTGGCAGGCGGTCCCGAGCGCGCGCCGCCGTTGCGCCATTCCAGCCCATGCAGGCCGGCACCGGGCAGTTCGAGCGGCGCGAACAGCGCGTCCACGCCGGACAGCGGCCGGCCGCTTACCAGGGCGAGCGCCCCATCCAGCCTCGATGCCAGCGATCGCAGCGCGGTGCGCAGCCGCGGCGGCACGCTCACCGCACCGGGTTCATCGGCGAGATCGAGCAGGCATCCATCGACGTCCAGGAACAGGGCCCAGTCGTCGGCGGGCGACGGCGGGCGCGGTCGTTTCGCTTCGCGGGCGAGCATCCCGCAAGTGTGGACG
>JBDZUW010000014.1:25244-38427 GCA_040255375.1 Luteimonas sp.
CGACGGCGGGCGCGGTCGTTTCGCTTCGCGGGCGAGCATCCCGCAAGTGTGGACGCATGCGCGTTAGGCCCGTGTTCACGCGTCGGCACGCCAGCGGAACGCGGCCAGCAGAATCCTGCTAGCGGAACTCGGCTAGCGGAACTCGAACAGTTCGTGGCGCAGATGGTCCGCGGGCACGCCATTGGCGTCGAGCGCGTCGCGCACGCGCCCGAGCAGCCCCTTCGGCCCGCAGAACGCGACGTCCACGGAATGCGACCCGTGTTCGCGGCACAGCGCGGCGAAGCGCTCGACGAACGCCGGATCGCCGGGGCCGCCCGACACGCCCACCAGTTCGGCGCCGCGTTCGCGCGCCATCGCCTCGACGACCGGCATTTCCGGGAATTCGCGTCCCGGCGTGTAGAAGTAGAACAGCGTGACCTTGTCGAAGCCGCCGGCCGCCTTGTCCTGCAGCCATGCGATGAAGGGCGAGATGCCGACGCCGCCGCCGATCCAGACCTCGCGCCGCGCCGCGGCGTTGCGCATGAAACGGCCGTAGGGCGCGTACACGTCCGCGCGCATGCCGGGGCGCACCTGCGCCACCAGCTTCGCGGTGAAATCGCCCAGTGCCCGGACCACGAAGTCCACGCGACCGTCGCCGCCGCTGCCCGAGGCGATCGTGAACGGATGCGGTTCGCGCAGGCCTTCCTGCTTCATGCGCAGGAAGCCGAACTGCCCCGGCACGAAGCGCACCGGATGCGCGACCGGCGTCAGCTGGATGTGCGCGGCCGAGTCGCCCGGGTGGACCGCCACGACCTCGTATTCGGCCTGCCGCGCGAACAGCGGATACAGCAGCAGCTTGTACAGCGCGCCCGCCGCGCCCAGCACCGACCACACCGCCAGCCACATGCCGGCGGCGCTCTCCAGCCGGATCGGCGAACGGAAGCTCAGCCAGTGCAGCACCACCACCAGGAACAGCGGCCCCGACAGCTTGTGCCACCAGCGCCAGGTGGAATAGCGGATGTTGCGGTCGAGCGCGAGCAGCACGATCAGGCCCAGCGCGACGTACGACAACTGGCGCACGAACCGGGTCCATGGGCCCGGCAGTTCGAGGATCGCCGCGACGTCCCAGCCCTCGGCGCCCGCCTTGAACAGGAAGTGCACGCTGGCCAGGCCCAGCGCCCAGATGCCCATCCACTTGTGGGCCAGGTAGACCCGGTCGAGGCCGCCGAACCCGTGTTCGACCCAGCGCCAGCGCGAGCCCAGCAGCGCCGCGGTGGCCATCAGGGTCAGCGCCGAGACGCCCGCGGCCAGGCTGAGCCCGCCGGTTCCCATGCGGGTGCCGGGAGGCAGTGCCGCCAGGGTGAGGGCCGCGCCCACCACCGCCGGACCCGCTACCGCCTGCCATGCCCTGATCGCCATGCGCCACCCCCGGGATCGGCCTGGCGGGATCATACCGCCGCCTTGCATTCGCGCTCCGTGGCCTCACCTCCATGCTGTCGCCGGACGGTCCGGCCCAGGCACGGAGATCGCACCCATGCGGATGGACAAGCTCACCTCGCGCTTCCAGCAGGCCCTGGCCGACGCGCAGTCGCTGGCCGTGGGCCGCGACCACAACTTCATCGAGCCGGCGCACCTGCTGGTCGCGCTGCTCGACCAGCAGGGCGGCGGCACGCGCCCGCTGCTTTCCCAGGCCGGGGTCAACGTGCCGGTGCTGCGCGAACGGCTCGGCGAGATCCTCGAGCGCCTGCCGAAGGTGTCGGGGCAGGCCGGCAACGTCTCGGTCGGCAACGACCTCGCGCGGCTGCTCAACGTCACCGACAAGCTCGCCCAGCAGCGCGGCGACGCCTACATCGCCAGCGAGCTGTTCCTGCTCGCGGCGCTGGAGGACGGCGGCGAGGCCGGGCGCGCGCTGAAGGCCGCGGGCGGCGCGAAGCAGAAGCTCGAGGCCGCGATCGACGCGATGCGCGGCGGCGAGAAGGTCCAGGACGAGAACGCCGAGGAGGCGCGCCAGGCGCTGGAGAAGTACACCATCGACCTCACCGCGCGCGCGGAATCCGGCAAGCTCGATCCCGTGGTCGGCCGCGACGAGGAGATCCGCCGCACGATCCAGGTGCTGCAGCGCCGGACCAAGAACAACCCGGTGCTGATCGGCGAGCCCGGCGTCGGCAAGACCGCGATCGTCGAGGGCCTGGCGCAGCGCATCGTCAACAACGAAGTGCCGGAGGGCCTGCGCGGCAAGCGCCTGCTCTCGCTGGACATGGGCGCGCTGATCGCCGGCGCCAAGTTCCGCGGCGAGTTCGAGGAGCGGCTGAAGGCGGTGCTCACCGACCTGGCGAAGAACGAGGGCCGCATCATCCTGTTCATCGACGAGCTGCACACCATGGTCGGCGCCGGCAAGGCCGAGGGCGCGATGGATGCCGGCAACATGCTCAAGCCGGCGCTCGCGCGCGGCGAGCTGCACTGCATCGGCGCGACCACGCTCGACGAATACCGCAAGTACATCGAGAAGGACGCGGCGCTGGAGCGGCGCTTCCAGAAAGTGTTCGTGGGCGAGCCGTCGGTGGAGGACACCATCGCGATCCTGCGCGGCCTCAAGGAGCGCTACGCGGTGCACCATGGCGTGGAGATCACCGACCCGGCGATCGTCGCCGCGGCCACGCTGTCCAACCGCTACATCAGCGACCGCCAGCTGCCGGACAAGGCCATCGACCTGATGGACGAGGCCGCCTCGCGCATCCGCATGGAGATCGACTCCAAGCCCGAGGAGATGGACCGCAAGGAGCGGCGCCTGATCCAGCTCAAGATCCAGCGCGAGGCGCTGAAGAAGGAGAAGGACCCGGAGTCGAAGAAGCGGCTCGCCGACCTCGAGGCGCAGATCGACGTGCTGGAACGCGAGTACACCGACCTCGAGGAGGTCTGGAAGGCCGAGAAGGCGACGCTGCAGGGCGCGACGAAGGTCAAGGAGCAGCTCGAGCAGGCGCGCCTCGACCTCGAGGCCGCGCAGCGCCGCCAGGACTACGCCGCGATGAGCGAGATCCAGTACGGGCGCATCCCCGAGCTGGAGAAGCAGCTCAAGGCCGCGCAGGAAGCGGAGACGAAGGGCTTCACGCTGCTGCAGGACAAGGTGACCGCCGAGGAGATCGCGCAGGTGGTCTCGCGCTGGACCGGCATCCCGGTCGCGAAGATGCTCGAGGGCGAGCGCGAGAAGCTGCTGCAGATGGAGTCGCAGCTGCACGCGCGCGTCGTCGGCCAGGAAGAGGCGATCAAGGTCGTGTCCGACGCGGTGCGCCGCTCGCGCGCCGGCCTGTCGGATCCGAACCGGCCGAGCGGCTCGTTCCTGTTCCTCGGCCCGACCGGCGTCGGCAAGACCGAGCTGACCAAGGCGCTGGCCGAGTTCCTGTTCGACAGCAGCGACGCGATGGTGCGCATCGACATGAGCGAGTTCATGGAGAAGCATTCCGTGGCGCGGCTGATCGGCGCGCCCCCGGGCTACGTGGGCTACGAGGAGGGCGGCTACCTCACCGAAGCCGTGCGCCGCCGCCCGTACAGCGTGATCCTGCTCGACGAGGTCGAGAAGGCGCATCCGGACGTGTTCAACATCCTGCTGCAGGTGCTGGACGACGGCCGCCTCACCGACGGCCAGGGCCGCACGGTCGATTTCCGCAACACCGTGATCGTGATGACGTCGAACCTCGGCTCGCACCAGATCCAGGAGCTCGCGGGCGACGATTCGCCCGAGGCCTATACGCAGATGAAGGCGGCGGTGATGGGCGTCGTGCAGGCGCACTTCCGCCCGGAGTTCATCAACCGCCTCGACGACATCGTGGTGTTCCATCCGCTCGACAAGGCGCAGATCCGCGAGATCGCGAAGATCCAGCTGCGCGGCCTGGAGAAGCGGCTGGCCGAGCGCGGCATCGCGCTGCAGTTGTCCGACCGGGCCTACGAGCTGCTGGGCAACGTCGGCTTCGATCCGGTGTACGGGGCGCGGCCGCTGAAGCGCGCGATCCAGGCGCAGGTCGAGAACCCGCTGGCGCAGAAGATCCTCGCCGGCGAGTTCGGCAGCGGCGACACCGTGCGCGTCGACGCCGAGGGCGGCAAGCTGGTGTTCGCGCGCTCGTAGAGCCGAGCCATGCTCGGCTACGGGATGGCCGGTGAGCCGACCATGGGTCGGCGCTACGCGCGGGCGGGGCGGTAGGGCGGCGTGGCCATCACCATTTCGGCGAGCGAATAGGCAAGCTCGCGCTCGGCGAGGACCGCCGCGTCGGCGCCATGCTGCAGCAGGTGCCGCACCTGGGTTTCGCTGTGCGCGCGCGCCAGCACGGTGATGGCGGGATTGAGCGCCTTCAGCCGCTCGATGGTCTCGCCCGCCTCCAGCGCCTGCGGGATCGCGAACACCGCCAGCTTCGCGCGCTCCGGCGCCGCCTCGAGCATGACCCGCCGGTTGGCGGCGTTGCCCCGCACCGCAGGCAGCCCGGCGGCGCGCGCCTGCTCCACCAGGTCGGCATCGTCCTCGATCACCACGATCGGCACGCCGCGTTCCTTGAGCAGGTGCGCGAGCTGCGAGCCGACGCGGCCGTAGCCGACCACGATCGCGTGGTTCCCGATGTCCATCGGCACCACGTCCGGCTCCGGTTCCGCGTTCGCCGCGATGCGCGCGTCCTCGCGCGCCTGCCAGCGGTCGAGCACCATGAACAGGATCGGGTTGAGCATGATCGAGATCAGCGCGCCGGCGAGCACCAGGCTGTGGCCGTCCTTCGGCAGGATCCCGAGCGCCAGGCCGAGGCCGGCGATGATGAAGGCGAATTCGCCGATCTGGGCGAGGCTGGTGGAAATCGTCAGCGCTGTGGCGTTCGGGTGGCCGAACGCGCGCACGATCGCGTACGCCGCCGCCGACTTGCCGACCACGATGATCAGCGTGGTCGCGAGCACCTGCCAGGGATGCTGGACGAGCACGCCGGGGTCGAAGAGCATGCCGACCGAGACGAAGAACAGCACCGCGAAGGCGTCGCGCATGGGCAGCGAATCCTGGGCGGCCTGGTGGCTGAACTCGGACTCGTTGAGCAGCATGCCGGCGAAGAACGCGCCGAGCGCGAACGAGACCCCGAACAGTTCCGCCGAACCGAAGGCCACGCCCATCGCGATCGCCAGCACCGCGAGCGTGAACAGCTCCCGCGAGCCGGTGCCCGCGACCCGCTCGAGCACCCACGGGATCGCGCGGCGCCCGACGATGAGCATGAACGCCACGAACGCGGCGACCTTGCCGAAGGTGACCGCCAGCGCCTTCAGCACGCCCGCCGCGCCGGGCGCCGCGGTCGCGGTCGCGCCGTCCGCGCCGGTGCCCGCGCCGCCGAGCGCGCCCGCCAGTGCCGGGATCAGCACCAGCGCGACCACGCAGGCCAGGTCCTCGACGATCAGCCAGCCCACCGCGATCTTGCCGCGGCGGGTGTCGAGCAGCCGGCGCTCCTCCATCGCGCGCAGCAGCACCACGGTGCTCGCGGTCGCCAGCGAGAAGCCGAAAACGATCCCCTGCACCGGCGGCCAGCCCATCAGCGTCGCCAGGCCCCAGCCGAGCAGGGTGGCCACCGCGATCTGCGCGATCGCGCCGGGGATCGCGATGTTCTTCACCGACATCAGGTCGCGCAGCGAGAAGTGCAGGCCGACGCCGAACATCAGCAGGATCACGCCGATCTCGGCGAGCTGCGGGGCGATCGCCTGGTCGCCGACGAAGCCGGGCGTGAACGGCCCCGCCAGCACCCCCGCCAGCAGGTAGCCCACCAGCGGCGACAGCCGCAGCCGGTTGGCCAGCGCGCCCAGCGCGAACGCCAGGACGAAGCCGAACACGAGCATGGCGATCAGCGAGGTGTGGTGGGGCATCGGGATTCCATGGAAGCGATGCCGGGAGTTTGGCGGCTAGGGCCGCTGCCGTGCAAACCCGAACAGCGGGGCCAGCGGATGGCGGCGCCGTTCCGCCAGGGCGCGCAGCAGCGGCGCGCCCGCCATCGCGTACGTGATGCCGTTGCCGCCGTAGGCCATCGCGAACAGCACGCGCGCCCCGAACCGCGGATGCGGCCCGAAGAACGGCAGCGCGTCGGCGGTCTCGGCGAAGGTTCCGCCCCAGGCGAACGCGGCGCGCAGCGGCAGCGCGGGGAACAGCGCCCGGGCCTTGAGCAGCAGGCGTTCGGCCTTCTTCCCGACGCGCCGGTCGCGGCGCGCAGGCACGTCGACGGCATCGTCCTCGCCCCCGATTACCAGGCGCCGGTCCGCGGTCGCGCGCAGGTACAGGTAGGGCCGCGCGGTCTCCCACAGCAGGGTGCGCGCGAGCGGGCCGAGCGCCGCGGCTGGTATCGGGTCGGTCACCAGGGCGTAGCTGCTGCGGTTGCGCGCGATGCCGCGCGGCAACCAGCCTTGCCCTTCGTAGCCGGCGGCGACGACGACGTGGCGGGCGCGCACGCGCGGGCCTTCGCGCGTGGCGAGCAGGACGTCCCGCGCGCCCGGCTCGATGGCCGACACCGTCGCACGGTCGTGCACGCGCGCGCCGGCGCCATGCAGTCGCTGCAGCAGGCCCCAGGCCGCGCGGTACGGATCCATGCGCGCGGCCACCGTGCTCAGGATCGCGCCGGGCGCGTCGAATCCATGGCGCGCGCGGATCTCCGCCGGCTCCAGCCAGCGGACCGGAAAGCCGTGCCGCGCGCGCAGCTGGAACTCGGCGCGCAGCGCGCGCACGTCGCGTGCGCGGCTGGCGTAGTACAGGCTGTGCGCGCCCGCGAACTCCGCCCCGCGCACGCCGCGGAGCGCATCCCGCAGGCCGTCGATCGCGTCGAGGCAGGCGCGATAGGCCTGCACCGCCGAGGCTTCGCCGTAACGGCGCGCGAGGTCGAGCATCGGCGCGTCGATCTCGTACTGGAGCAACGCCGTGCTCGCGGCCGTGCTGCCCCAGCCGGCCTCCCGCCGGTCGAGGACCACGACGTCGTGCCCGTGCGCGGCGAACTCGCTGGCCACCAGCGCCCCGGTGATGCCGGCGCCGATCACGGCCACGTCGCAACGCAGGTCCGACTCCAGCGGCGGGAACGCCCCGGGCAGCGCATCGCGCACCGTCCACCATGGATAGCCGCTTTTCAGGTCCATCGCCGCACGCTAGCGGGGCACACGGTGGCGGTCCGGTGAAGCCGAACGGGCGAATGACCTCCGGCCTACGCGGCGCCGTGCCGGCTCGGGTAGCCTCGACGCCCATCGCCATCGCCGTCGCGATGCACCGGGGAAAAGACATGCGCCACCACCTGCTTGTCGCCGCCACCGCGCTCGCCCTCGCCGCCGCGCCCGCCTGGGCCGCCGGCGGCGACGCCACCGACGCCCAGATCGCCAGGATCATGGACGAGGGCCTGAGCCACAGCCAGGCGATGGCCAACGCCTCCGAGCTGATGGACGGCATCGGCCCGCGACTCACCAATTCCGAGAACTTCGACCGCGCCGCCGACTGGGCGCTGGGCAAGTTCCGCGCCTACGGCCTGTCCAACGTGCACAAGGAGCCGTATCCGTTCGGGAGCAACTGGAACCTGGACGGCTGGTCGGCGCGCGTGGTCCAGCCGCGGGCGATCGCCATGCATGCGATGCCGGTGGCCTGGAGCCCGGCGACCGGCGGCACGATCACCGCGCCGGTCGTGCTGGCGCCGATGAGCAAGGCGGAGCACTTCGCCAGATGGCGCGGCAAGCTCGCGGGCAAGATCGTGCTGGTCAGCCTGCCGGGCGAGGCGAGCCAGTCCGACAAGCCGCAGTTCCGCCGCTACGACGGCAAGGAACTGGCCGACATGGACAAGTACGACCTGCCCGCCGACGACCTCGACCCGTACCGCGATTTCAACAAGCAGACCGACTTCGCGCTCGAGCTGTCGCGGTTCCTCAAGCAGGAAGGCGCGCTGGCGATGGTGCGCAAGAGCTATCGCGAAAACGGCCTCGTGACCGGCGAGGGTTACCTGATCGACCCCGCCAATCCGCTGGCGTTGCCGTTCATGGAGCTCTCCTCCGAGGACTACCGCCGGCTGGCGCGGCTCGAGGTCGCCGGCAAGCCGCCGGTGATCAGCCTGGAAATCGCCGCGCACACCAACGACGGCGACACCAGCGCGGACAACCTGGTGGCCGAGATCCCGGGCACCGACCCGCGCGCCGGCTACGTGATGGCCGGCGGGCATTTCGACAGCTGGATCGCGGGAGACGGCGCCGCCGACGACGGCGTTCCCAGCGTGGTCGTCATCGAGGCGGCCCGGATCATCCAGAGCCTCGGGGTGAAGCCGCGGCGGACGATCCGCTTCGTGCTGTGGTCCGGCGAGGAGCAGGGCCTGCTCGGCTCGATCGCCTACATCGAGCAGCACCTGGCCACCCGTCCCGTGGATGCTTCCCGCTTCGGCACTGCGCGCTTCGCGGAATGGGCGGCGCGCTTCCCGATCGCCAAGGGGCCGGAGTACGACCAGCTCAAGGCCTACTTCAACCTCGACAACGGCGCCGGCAAGATCCGCGGCATCTACGCCGAGAACAACATCGCGGCCGAGCCGCTGCTGCGGAAGTGGCTGGCGCCGTTCGATTCGCTGGGCGCCGGCACGGTGGTCGCGAGCCGCACCGGCGGCACCGACCACGAGTACATGCAGGCCGTGGGCCTGCCGGGGTTCCAGTTCATCCAGGATCCGCTGGACTACGGCTCGCGCGTGCACCACTCGAACATCGACACCCTCGACCATGCGCCGCCCGACGACGTCCGCCAGGCCGCGACGGTGCTGGCGGCGATGCTGTGGCAGGCGGCCAACAGCGACGAGGTGCTGCCGCGCCCGCCGCTGCCGACCGCGCCCAGCAAGAGCGACCCGTTCAAGGTGGTCGATCCCGACAAGGAGTGACCGCCGGCTGACGCAGCGGCTACGCGGCGGGGGAGGCCCGGGCGGTACAATGTCCGGATGATTTCCTTCCGCAATTTCGCCCTCCGCCGGGGCGAACGCCTCCTGCTGTCCGACGTCGACCTGGCCCTGCACGCCGGCTACCGCGTGGGCGTCGTCGGCCGCAACGGCGCGGGCAAGTCGTCGCTGTTCGCGGCGCTGCTGGGAGAGGTCGAACCGGACCGGGGCGACCTCGACCTGCCCGGCAAGGCGCGCATCGCCTGGGTGTCGCAGGAAACGCCGCAGCTGCCCGACCCGGCGCTGGACTTCGTGATGTCGGGCGACGCGGCGCTGCACGCCGCCGTGCGCGCCGAGCGCGACGCGATGGCGCGCGAGGACTGGGAAGCGGTCGCCGACGCCCACCACCGCCTCGCCGAACTCAACGGCTACGACGCCGACGCACGCGCGGCGAAACTGATGCACGGCCTCGGCTTCCCGACGGCGACGCACGACACGCCGGTCGCCGATTTCTCCGGCGGCTGGCGCGTGCGCCTGAACGTGGCGCGCGCGCTGATGACGCCCAGCGACCTGCTGCTGCTCGACGAGCCGACCAACCACCTCGACCTCGACGCGGTGGTGTGGCTGGAAGACTGGCTCAAGCGCTACGACGGCACGCTGCTGGTGATCTCGCACGACCGCGAGTTCCTCGACAACGTCACGACGCACATCCTGCACCTGCACGACGGGACCGCGAAGCTCTACGCCGGCAATTACACCGCGTTCGAGCGGCAGCGGGCCGAGCACCTGCGCCAGCAGCAGATCGCGTTCGAGAAGGAGCAGGCCGAGCGCGCGCACCTGCAGAGCTTCATCGACCGCTTCAAGGCCAAGGCGAGCAAGGCGCGCCAGGCGCAGAGCCGCATGAAGCGCCTGGCCAAGCTCGCCGGGACCGAGGCGGTGCGCGTCGAGCGCGGCGTGAACATCACCCTGCCGGAGCCGGCGAAGCTGCCCACGTCGCTGCTGCGGCTCAACCACGTGGACGCCGGCTACGGGCGCGACGCGGTGATCCTCCGCGACGTGCGCTTCGGCCTCGAGGCCGGCGACCGCATCGGCCTGCTCGGCGTGAACGGCGCCGGCAAGTCCACGCTCGTGAAGACGCTGGTCGGCGAGCTGCCGCTGCTGGCCGGCGAGCGCACCGCGCATCCGGACCTGCGCATCGGCTACTTCGCGCAGCACACCGTGGACACGCTGGTGCCTGGCACATCGCCGATCGACCACCTGCGCGAGCTTGCGCCCGGCGGCAACAACCAGGATTTCCGCAATTTCCTCGGCCAGTGGCAGTTCCCGGGCGACCGCGCGTTCGAGGCGATCGATTCCTTCAGCGGCGGCGAGAAGGCGCGGTTGGCGCTCGCGCTGCTGGCCTGGAACAAGCCCAACCTGCTGCTGCTCGACGAGCCGACCAACCACCTCGACCTCGAAATGCGCGAGGCGCTCGCCGAAGCGCTCAGCGACTTCGATGGCGCGATCGTGATGGTGTCGCACGACCGCCACCTCATCGGCCTCGTCAGCGATACGTACTGGCGCGTGCACGACGGCGTGGTCGAGCCCTTCGACGGCGATCTCGACGATTACGCGGCATGGCTGCGCTCGCGGCCGTCCGCGGATTCCACCAAACCCGCGGCGGAACCCGCGGCGTCGAAGCCGCAGGTCGCCGCGCCGGCCCCGGCCGCGGCGCCACCGGCGCGCGCGAAGCAGTCGGCGAAGGTCAATCCGGTCAAGCTGCAGCAGGCCGAGGCCCGCGTCGCGCGGCTGGAGGAAAAGCTCGCCGAGTGCGAGGCACGGCTCGGCGATCCGGCGACCTATGCCGACGCCGGCGCGATCGCCGACCTCGGCCGCCAGCAGATGCAGCTGCGCGGCGAACTGGATCAAGCGGAATCGGAACTGCTCCGGCTCTACGACGCCGCGTGAAGACACCAGCGTGACCGTCGCCGCCCGATCATGGCGGGATGAACCGGGAACTCACCTACCTCCTGCTGATATTCGGATTGCTGGTCGTCCCGCGTGCGCTGCAGCGATTCAAGATCCCGGCGCCGCTCACCAGCCTGGTCCTGGGCATCGGCGCGATGCTGGCGTGGGGAGAACGCACCCGGGACCCGGTGGTCGTGCTGTTGTCGGCCCTCGGGATTTCCTCGCTGTTCCTGTTCGCCGGGCTGGAGATCGAACTGCAGGCCCTGCGCCGCTGCCTTGGACGGCTGCTCGTGCACCTGGCGATCCGGATCGCCGCGATGGCGCTGGTCGGCTGGCTGGCGTGGCGCGGCCTGCACCTCGCATGGCAGCCGGCGCTGCTGCTGGCACTGGCGCTGCTGACGCCATCGACGGGGTTCATCCTGGATACGCTGGAACGGCTCGGGCTCGACGCGGAAGAGCGCTTCTGGGTCACGAACAAGGCGATCGCCGGCGAACTGCTCGCGCTCACGGTCCTGTTCGTCGCGCTGCAGGCAGGGGACGCGATGCAGTTCGCCGCCGCCTCCGCGGCGATGGTCGCGCTGCTGGTCGGCCTGCCGCTGCTGTTCCTGGCGCTCGGGCGCTGGGTGATGCCGCATGCGCCAGGCACGGAGTTCTCGTTGCTGGTGATGGTCGGCATGGTGGCCGCCTACGTCACCTTCCATCTCGGGGTGTACTACCTGGTCGGCGCCTTTATCGCCGGGTTGACCGCGCGCCTGCTGCACGAGCGCGTGCCCGGGCTGGCATCCTCGGAAAACATCCATGCGTTGCGGCTGTTCGCGACGTTCTTCGTGCCGTTCTATTTCTTCCATGCCGGAACGGCCATCTCGCGCGACGCGCTGAGCTGGGAAGCGCTCGCCACCGGCCTGGCGATCACCGCGGTGGTGCTGCCGTTCCGGATCGGACTGGTCTGGCTGCAGCGGCGCGCCTTCTTCCGCGAGAGCAACCGGAGCACGCTGCGGGTGGCGGTCGCGCTGTCGCCGACGCTGGTGTTCACGCTGGTGATCGCGGACGTGCTGCACGGCCGCTTCGCGATCCCGGGCGCGCTGTTCGGCGGGCTCGTGCTCTACACCGCGCTGAACACGTTGCTGCCCTCGCTGGTGCTGCGGCAGCCCTTCGACGTCGATCCCCTCGATGCGGGCGCGCCGCGCCGGCAGGCCGGCGCGGCCGTCAGTCCTTCAGGAAGTACTCCACCGTCGTCACCACGCGCACCTTCTTGACCTGCGGGCTGCTCTGGTCGCGGTCGCTGATCGTCACCACGCCCTGGTTGGCGCTGCGGATCCCGCCGAGGCGCGCGCCGGAATCCTTGGCGAACTGCTCCGCCGACTCGCGCGCGTTGGCGGTGGCCTCGGCGATCAGCGCCGGCTTGATGTCGTTGAGCTTGGTGTAGTCGAAGTCGGGCTGGCTGCCTTCGCCGATCATGACCCCGCGGCCGACGAGCTCGCCGCTGCGGCGCAAGGCCGCGAGCGCCTTGTCCACGCTGTTGGTGCGCAGGCTGACGGTGTTGCCGTAGCGGTAGCGCTCGGGCGGGCGATTGTCGCCATAGGCATAGGCCCAGCGGTCCTCGAGCCGCGGCGGCGACACCACGATCTCGCCGGCCTTGAACCCGGCCTGCAGGAAGAAGTCGCGGATCGCCGCGGTGTTCGCGTCGAGATGGCGCTGCACCTCGGCGAGGTCGTTGCCGCCGACGCTGTGCGGCAGCGGCCACACCAGCAGGTCGGCGTCGACGATGCGCTCGGCCGAGCCCTTGACGGTGACGTAGCGGTCCTGGGTCTTGAGGCGCGCCATGCCCTGGGCGGCGAACCAGCCGGCGACCGCGAGGCCCGCGGCCACGAGCAGCGCGACGAGGACGAGGGGCAGGGCGAGGTTGCGGCGGTCGTCGGTCATGGCGGGCTCCGGGGGCTTAGGGGCAGTCTAGCCAGCCCGGCGGGTCCGCGGCGTCGCGAAATGCACCCTTGATCGCCGCCGTTCAGGCCCCAAAAATACGCGCATGCCGATCTATGCCTTCGCCTGCGACGCCTGCGGACACGCGTTCGACCGCCTGCAGAAGCTGTCCGACCCCGACCCCGACGCCTGCCCGCAGTGCGGGAAGCCCGCGGTGCGCCGCAAAGTGACCGCGCCGAGCTTCCGGCTCGCGGGCGGCGGCTGGTACGAGACCGACTTCAAGAAGGACGGCAAGCGCAACCTCGCCGGCGACGCCGCCGCCAAGCCCGACGCCGCCGCCAAGCCGTCCGAAACCGCCAAGCCCGCGCCCAAGCCCGACGCCTCCTGATCCACTTTTTCTGCTTCTTGCGAGGGTCGCCGCGGAGTGCGCAGGCCCTTCCGGGGCACGGCACAAGTACATC
>JBDZUW010000104.1:0-7045 GCA_040255375.1 Luteimonas sp.
AGCCACGCCCAGCGTTGCGCGCGACGGGGCGCGGCCGGCGCGGAGGCGGCCGCGAGCGCGGCGCGCCGGCGCTGCTGCAGTTGCGCGCGCACGCGCGGCGACAGCGCGCCGATCGCCTCCGCATGCACCGCGCGCGCGCGCATTTCCAATGTCGTCCGGTCGTTCATCGCCAATCCTCCAGTTCCCGCTGCAGCGCTTCCCGCGCCCGCGACAGGTGGGTCTTCACCGATCCCTCGCTGCATCCCATGGCACGGGCGGTCTCTGCCACGTCCAGCTCCTCCAGCACGCGCAGCGTGAACGCCTCGCGTTGCCGGCGCGGCAGCTTCGCCAGCGCCGCCGAGAGCCGCGACCACGCCTCGCGGCTGTCGTGGCTGCGCGACGGATCCGGCGCTTCGTCCGCCCAGTCCACGCCGTCCTCGGCGTGCGCTGCGGCAGGCAGCATCCAGCGCATCCGGAAGCCGCGGCGCCGCTGCGCATCCACCACGCGGGTGCGCAGGATGCTCCAGAACAGCGCCGGCCACTCCGCGGCCGGCCGGTCCGCGTAGCCGACCATCCGCAGCATCGCCTCCTGCACCGCGTCGAGCGCGTCCTCGCGGTGCCGCAGGCCGAGTTCGGCGAAGCGGTAGGCGCGCGGCCCGATGTCCTCCAGGAACCGGTCGAGCGACGCCGGCCCGTCCGCCGGCGCCGGGCCGGCGGCCGGGCGCAGGTCTTCGGGCTGCGTCGTCGCGATCACGGCCTGCAGCATACGTCCGCTCCGGCCCGGGCCATGGCATCTCCGTGGGTCTGGCGTGCCCGCATGACCGGAACAACGCGCCGGGCCGGCCGGCGTTGACGCGCGGCCGGGCCGTTCACCGTGCGGTTATGATGCGGGCGGGATCCCAGCGGGAGCAGCCATGGCCGACGCCTCCATGGTGCAAGCCTTCATGGTGTTGTACGTGTTCATGCTCGCGGCCATCGCCGGGCACGTGATCATCTCGCGGGTGCCGGTGATCCTGCACACGCCGCTGATGTCGGGATCGAACTTCATCCACGGCATCGTCCTGGTCGGCGCCATGGTCGTCCTCGGCCACGCCGACACTACGCTCGAGAAGGCCATCGGCTTCGTCGCGGTGCTCCTCGGCGCGGGCAACGCCGCCGGCGGATACGTGGTGACCGAGCGCATGCTCGAGATGTTCAAGGCCAGCAAGCCGGGGGCGAAGTGAGCGGCGCGGCTTGGCTGCAATGGCTGGCGCAGGCCAGCTATTTCATCGCCGCGACCCTGTTCCTGCTCGGCCTGCAGCGCATGGCCTCGCCGCGGACGGCGCGCAGCGGCATCCAGTGGGCGGGCGCGGGCATGGTGCTGGCGACCGTCGCCACGCTGCTGCTGCCGGGGCTGCACAACCTCGGCCTGATCGTGTTCGCGACGGTGCTCGGCACCGTGGTCGCGTGGGTGTGGGGCAAGCGCGTGGCGATCACCGACATGCCGCAGATGGTGGCGCTGTTCAACGGCATGGGCGGCGGCTCCGCGGCGGCGATCGGCGCGGTGGAGATGCTGCGCTTCGCCCAGGCGGGCGTCGCGCCGCCGCGGCTGGTGCTGCTGCTCGGGGTGGTCGGCGCGCTGATCGGCGCGGTCTCGCTGTCGGGTTCGGTGATCGCCTGGGCCAAGCTCGACGGGCGCATGGACAAACGCTACACGTTCCCGGGCCAGCAATGGTTCAACGCGCTGGTCGCGCTCGCGGCGGTCGTGCTCGGCGCGATGCTCGTGCACGCGCTTGGCGTGCCGCTCGTGGTCGCGTTCTTCGCCGTCGCGCTGGCGCTCGGCGTGCTGATGACGCTGCCGATCGGCGGCGCGGACATGCCGGTGGTGATCTCGCTGTACAACGCGTTCACCGGCCTGGCGGTGGCGTTCGAGGGCTTCGTGCTCGGCAACCAGGCGCTGATCGTCGCCGGCATGATGGTCGGCGCGGCGGGCATGCTGCTGACGCGGCTGATGGCCAAGGCGATGAACCGCTCGATCCGCAACGTGCTGTTCGGCAGCTTCGGCGCCGCGGCGGCGGGCGGCGGCGAGGCCATCGCCGGCAGCCAGAAGCCGATCGAGGCCGCCGATGCCGCGGCGATGATGGCGTATGCGGAGCGCGTGGTGATCGTGCCGGGCTACGGCATGGCCGTCGCGCAGGCGCAGCACAAGATCTGGGAGCTCGCGCAGCGCCTGATGGAGCGCGGCGTCAAGGTGAAGTTCGCGATCCATCCGGTCGCCGGGCGCATGCCGGGGCACATGAACGTGCTGCTCGCGGAGGCCGGCGTGCCGTACGACCTGATCGCGGACATGGACGACATCAACCCCGAGTTCCCGAACACCGACGTGTCGCTGGTGATCGGCGCCAACGACGTGGTGAACCCGGTGGCGAAGACCGATCCTTCCTCGCCCATCTACGGCATGCCGATCCTCGACGTGGCCCAGTCGAAGAACACCATCGTGATCAAGCGCGGCCGCGGCACCGGCTTCGCGGGCATCGAGAACGCGCTGTTCTACGCCGACAACACGCGCATGCTGTACGGCGATGGCGCCGAGGCCGCGGGCGCGCTGGTGGCCGAGCTCAAGGCGCTCGACGGCGGGCACTGACGCGCGGCCGCGGGTCGCGGCGCCGGTGCGGCTTCAGCGCGATCCGATCGCCCCGGCGGCGAGGCCGGCGGCCAGCCAGGCGCGATCGGCGGCGCCGTTTGCGAGCGACGCCAGCGTCCACGCGTGATCCGGGCCGAGCCGCAGCGCCGCATCCCACGGCAGCATGCCGAGCGAGCGCCCGACCTCGCCGGCGGCGATGCCCCAGTTCGCCAGCGCGATCGTCGCCAGCGTCGCCGCGAGGCCGGTGGCGGCGCGCGCCGGCCCCCCGGGCATGCGTGCCAGGCGCAGCACGAGCGCAGCGTCCACGCCGGCGACGAGCGCCATCCAGCTCGACTGCCGCCCGGTCGCGAGGGCGAGGAGGATCCAGGCGGCGGCGCAGCCCGCGCTGGCGAGGACGAGCAGGGCCGGCGCGAGCCAGCGTGCGCGGCGCACTGCGGAATCGGTCATGCGGCGTAGAATACAGGCCCATGTATTCCCGCAGCAGCGAACCCGTGCGCTTCGAGCGCGATTGCGCCGCCGTACTGGTGCCCCAGGGCGACGCCGTGACCCTGCCGGCGGGCACCGCCGGCTACATCACCCAGGCGCTGGGCGGCAGCTACACCGTGTTCGTGGAAGGCAACCTGTTCCGCATCGCCGGGCAGGATGCCGACGCCATCGGCAAGGAGCCCACCGACCCGCTGGAACTGGCGGCGGGCGCCTCCGACGACGAGGTCGAGCAGCTGGTGTGGCGCCAGCTGCGCACCTGCTTCGACCCGGAGATCCCGATCAACATCGTGGACCTGGGGCTGGTCTACGAGGCGGTCGTGTCGCACCGCGACGACGGCGAACGCACGGTCGCGGTGAAGATGACCCTGACCGCGCCCGGCTGCGGCATGGGCGAGATCCTCGTCGACGACGTCCGCAACAAGCTCGAACTGATCCCGACCGTGGCCGATGCCGATGTCGAGCTGGTCTTCGACCCGCCGTGGAACCGCAACATGATGTCCGAGGCGGCGCGGCTCGAAACGGGGATGCTCTGACCGGACGGCCATGCGAGGTCGTTCGGCACTTGACGCGTAAGCGTTTCCATGAAAGTCGGTAGCGATTACAGCTCAAAAATGTGAACTGCATCACATTTTTTGACCCCCGATTTGCTGCGTTCGCAGCTTGAGGCTTCACGCGACGCTGCCCTAGCGTGGGGATCGCGTTGCGCGAGGGCGCGCACCGCAGCCAGGCCCGCAGGCCAAGCCATCGCCGCTGCCGCGGCACCCGACCGCACGCGTCCCCGGCCCACACCGGTGGGCGGGCCGTGCCGCTACCGTCAATCGAGGACACCGCAATGCATTCCAGCAGTCGTGTTCGCTCCCTCGCCGTCATGTCGCCCCTCGCCTTCGCGCTCGCCTTCGCGGCCAGCGCCCAGGCCGCGACGCGCGTCGACCTCCACCACCAGGACGTGGCCAGCATGTACAGGCAGTACAAGGCCGCCAGCGCCCGCATCGGCATGCCCGCCAGGGCGGCCGACCGGCATGCCGAGCTGCTCGGCATGGGCGCGGAGTCCGGCTTGCAGCTCGTCAACACCGCCACCGACAAGGACGGCACGCGCCACTACCGCTACCGGCAGACGTTCCACGGCATCCCGGTCTTCGGCGAGAACGTGATCGTCAGCGAGAACGCCGACGGCAGCGTCCGCAACCTCTTCGGCCACCGCATCGACGGCATCGGCGCCGACGTGCCCACGCTCGCCGCGCGCATCCCGCGCGCGCAGGCGCTGTCGCTGGCCCGCCACGCCGCGTTCGGCAACCGCGCGGCCGCGCTCGACGTCAGCCGCGAGAAGGCGGAGCAGGTGATCTTCTTCGACGACAGCCGCCAGGCGCACCTGGCCTATGTCGCCGAGTTCTTCGCCGATGCGCCGCGCGGCGGTTCGCCCACGCGTCCGTTCGTGGTCGTGGACGCGCGCACCGGCGCCGTGCTCGACCAGTGGGACGGCCTGACCACCGCGCAGATCGGCACCGGCCCCGGCGGCAACCAGAAGACCGGCCAGTACGAGTGGGGATCGGGCGGCATCTACGGCTACCTCGACGTCGCGCAGAGCGGCACCACCTGCACGATGAACAACACCAACGTGAAGTCGGTGAACCTCAACGGCGGCACCAGCGGCACCACGGCGTTCTCGTACACCTGCCCGCGCAACACCTACAAGACCATCAACGGCGGCTATTCGCCGATCAACGACGCGCACTACTTCGGCGGCGTGATCACCCAGATGTACCCGGCGTACACCGGCTACAACGCGCTGTCGTTCCAGCTGGTGATGCGCGTGCACTACAGCAGCAACTACGAGAACGCGTTCTGGGACGGCAGCACCATGAGCTTCGGCGACGGCGCCAGCACGTTCTACCCGCTGGTCAGCGCCGACGTCGCCGGCCACGAGGTCTCGCACGGCTTCACCGAGCAGCACTCGAACCTGACCTACAGCGGCCAGTCCGGCGGCATCAACGAGTCGTTCTCCGACATGGGCGGCGAGGCCACCGAGTACTACTGGAAGGGCAGCAACGACTTCCTGGTCGGCCACGAGATCTTCAAGGGCAACGGGTCCCTGCGCTACATGGCGAACCCGCCGCAGGACGGCGGCTCGATCGACAACGCGGCCGACTACACCAGCGGCCTCGACGTGCACTACTCGTCGGGCGTCTTCAACAAGGCGTTCTACCTGCTGGCCACCACCAGCGGCTGGGACACGCCGAAGGCGTTCAAGGTGTTCGCGCGCGCCAACGCGCTGTACTGGTCGGCAGGTTCCGACTACAACGACGCCGCATGCGGCGTGGAGACCGCGGCGACCGACCTCGGCTTCACCGTGGCCAACGTCACCTCGGCCTTCAGCCAGGTCGGCGTGAGCTGCTCGGGCGGCGGCGGTGGCGGCGGCAACAGCACCGGCGGCCCGCTCACCAAGGGCGTGCCGATGACCGGGCAGCAGGCGTCGACCGGTTCGGCCGTGAACTACACGATCGCCGTGCCCTCGGGCGCCAGCAACCTCGCCGTCAGCATCTCCGGCGGCAGCGGCGATGCCGACCTGTACGTGAAGTTCGGCAGCGCGCCGACCGACAGCTCCTACGACTGCCGCCCGTACAAGAGCGGCAACGCTGAGAGCTGCTCGTTCGCCACGCCCTCGGCCGGTACCTACTACGTGCGGGTGAAGGCGTATTCGGCGTTCTCCGGCCTGTCCGTGCTCGCCGACTACACCACGGGTGGCGGCGGTGGCGGCGGCGGGGTGCTGACCAAGGGCGTGCCGGCGACCGGCCTGTCGGCGGCGACCGGGACCGACGTGGTCTACACCATGAGCGTGCCGAGCGGTTCGTCCAACCTGACGTTCACCTCGTCGGGCGGCACGGGCGACGCCGACATGTATGTCAAGTTCGGCAGCGCGCCGACGGACGGCTCCTACGACTGCCGCCCGTACAAGAGCGGCAATGCGGAAAGCTGCACCTACGCGACGCCGGCGGCGGGCACCTACTACGTCCGCCTCAAGGCGTACTCGGCGTTCTCGGGCGTGAGCCTGGTCGGCGACTACACCACCGGCGGCGGTGGCGGCGCGCAGACGTACACCAACGGCACCGACGTGAGCATCCCGGACGCGGGTTCGGCGGTGACGAGCTCGATCGCCGTCTCGGGCCGGAGCGGCAACGCCCCGACCAACGCGCAGGTCGCGGTGAACATCGTCCATACCTACCGCGGCGACCTCGTGGTCGACCTGGTGGCGCCGGACGGGTCGAGCTACCGCCTGAAGAACTCGAGCAGCAGCGACAGCGCGGACAACGTCAACGCGACCTACACCGTCAACCTGTCCAGCGAAGCCCTCAACGGGACCTGGAAGCTGAAGGTGCAGGACATGTACTCCGGCGACACCGGCTACATCAACAGCTGGAGCGTCACGTTCTGATCACGAATGCCGGGGCATCTTCGCGCCCGGCAGGAAGACCGTGATGTGACCCGGGATCCCGGCCTCGTGCCGGGGTCCCGTTTTTTTTGTCACAGGAGGTCGCGGAGGGCGACGGCGTTGTTGTGCGCTTCGTCCTTCGCCGCATGGAGCAGCGTGACCTTGCGCTTGCGCACGAGCGCGCGGAGTTCCGCCAGCGCCTCGCTGCCGTGCAGCTCGGCCGCATACGCCTCGCGGAACGCCTCGAAGCGTCCGGGGCGGGCATGGAACTCGCGGCGCAGCGCGTCGCTGGGGGCGACGTCCTTCAGCCAGAGGTCGATCGCCGCGCGGTCCTTCGACAGGCCCCGCGGCCACAGCCGGTCCACCAGCACCCGCATCCCGTCGGCCTCGGCGGGCGCATCGTAGACGCGCTTGAGCCGCGGGACGGGCACGTCAGTCGACGGCCTCGAAGCGGTTGGCGGCGACGTTCTTGCGAACCTTCGCCGGATCCCAGACGCGCCCGTTCATCGCGATGTAGACGCCGTCGGGCA
>JBDZUW010000015.1:0-37989 GCA_040255375.1 Luteimonas sp.
TGCAGGCGCTGGCGACGCTGCCGGCGCATCCGGATTCGGTGCCGATCAACCGCCTCGTGGAAGTCGCGGGCACGCCGCTCGGCGACCGCCACACGTCGGCGGAACTGGATCCGTTCGAATTCGTGCGCACCATAGCGGTCGCGCGCATCCTGATGCCGAAGTCCATGGTGCGCCTGTCCGCCGGCCGCGAGGCGATGAGCGACGAGCTGCAGGCGCTGTGCTTCGCGGCCGGCGCGAACTCGATCTTCTACGGCGAGAAGCTGCTGACCACCGGCAACCCCGACACCGAGCGCGACATGGCGCTGTTCGCGCGCCTCGGCCTGGTGCCGATGCCGGTGGAGGTGGACGCCGACGGGCACGACCACGCCGGCACCGTCCATGCGACCATTTCCGCGGAGCCGGAACCGGCCGTCGCCTGACGGCCACGCCACGCCCGACCACCGACCTCCGACCGCTCGACCACCTGGCCGCCATGAACCGCATCCGCCTGCAGGACCGCATCGACGCGCAACGCCTCGAGCGCGAGGCGCTGGGGCGGCGCCGCACGCGCCGCACGGTCAGCCGCCGCGACGGCGTCGGCTGCGAAGTGGACGGCCGCTGGATGCTGGATTTCTGCGGCAACGATTACCTCGGCATGGCGCAGCATTTCGCCGTCGTGGACGCGCTGCAGGACAGCGCGGCACGCCACGGCGCCGGCGGCGTGGCCTCGCACCTCGTGTCCGGCCACCACGCCGTGCACGAGGCGCTCGAACGCGAACTCGCCGACTGGCTCGAGGTGCCCGCGGCGCTGGTGTTCGGCAGCGGCTTCGCGGCGAACCTCGCCGTGGTGCAGGCGCTGCTCGGCGACGGCGACGTCTGCGTGCAGGACAAGCTCAACCACGCCAGCCTCATCGACGCGGCGCGCCTGGCCGGCTGCCGCCTGCGCCGCTATCCGCACGCCGATGCCGAAGGCGCGATCCGGCAATTGCGCGCGCATCCCGAAGGCGCGGCGATGATCGCGACCGACGGCGTCTTCAGCATGGACGGCGACATCGCGCCGCTGCGGCAGTTGGCGCTCGTCGCGCGCGCGCAGAACGCGATGCTGTACGTGGACGACGCGCACGGCATCGGCGTGCTCGGCCCGGACGGCCGCGGCAGCGTCGCGGCCGCGCGGCTGGGCGTGGCCGAGGTGCCGCTGCAGCTGGCCACGTTCGGCAAGGCGCTCGGCAGCCACGGCGCCGCGGTGTGCGGCGACGCGGCCTTCGTGCGCCACCTCGCCGAGACCGCGCGCCCGTACATCTACACCACCGCGATGCCGGCGGCGCAGGCCTCGGCCACGCTGGCCGCGGTGCGCCTGGCGCGCCGCGAGCAGTGGCGGCGCGACAAGCTGCAGGAATCCATCGCGCACTTCCGCGCCGGCGCGCAGCGCCGCGGCCTGCCGCTGCTGCCGTCGGAGACGCCGATCCAGCCGCTGCTGGTCGGCGACGACCGCGCCGCGGTCGCGATGGCGCAGGCGCTCGAGGCGCGCGGCTTCTGGGTCGCCGCGATCCGGCCGCCGACGGTGCCCGAAGGCACCGCGCGCCTGCGCATCACGCTCGGCGCCGGCCACGACCGGCTGCAGATCGACGCCCTGCTGCAGGCGCTGGACGAGGCGCGCGGCCAGGTGCAGCCGCACGCGGCCACGGCGCCGGCATGACCGCCGCCGCAATCGCGCGGCGCCGCGCGTTCGCGGCGCTGGCGCTCTCGTTGGCGTCGTCGCTGTTCTTCACCCAGACCTACCTGCTGAACCGGGCGATCGCGAGCGACGGCGGCCACTGGGCGTGGACCGCATCGCTGCGCTACCTGATCACGCTGCCGCTGCTGCTGGCGCTGATGCCGTGGCAGGGCGGCACCGCGCCGGTGCTGCGCGCGATCCGCGCGCACCCGTGGGCGTGGCTGCGCTGCGGCGCGATCGGTTTCGTCCTCTTCTACCTGATGCTGTCCTACGCGGCCGACCGCGGACCATCGTGGCTCGTCGCGGGCGGGTTCCAGTTCACCGTGGTCGCCGGCATGCTCTGCGCACCGTTCCTGTACGACGACGCGCGGCGGCGGGTGCCGCGCGCGGCGCTCGGCGTCGGGCTGGTGGTGCTCGCCGGCGTGCTGCTGATGCAGGTGGGCTACGCCGACGGGCTCGATCGCTCCGGCTGGATCCTGCTGCTGTGCGTACTCGCCGCGGCCACGCTGTATCCGCTGGGCAACCGCCTGCTGCTGCTGCACCTCGAGCGCACCGGCGAAGAACTCAACGCGACGCAGCGCGTGTTCGGGATGACGCTCGCGAGCCAGCCGCTGTGGCTCCTCGTCGCCGCGTTCGCGTGGCAGCAGTCGGGGGCGCCGCCCGCGTCGCAGGTGCTGCTGGCCGGCGGCGTGGCGCTGAGCGCGGGCGTGGTCGCGACGATCCTGTTCTTCCAGGCGACCGGCATGGTCCGCGACAACCCGGCGGCGCTGGGTGCCGCCGAGGCGATGCAGGCGGCGGAACTGCTGATCACGACGGTGCTCGGCGTCGCCTTCCTGCATGAAGCCTGGCCGACGGGCCTCGCGTTGTGGGGTGCGGTGGTGGTGATGGCGGGCATCGCGGGGTTCGCGTGGGTCGTCGCCCGGCCGGGCAAGGACGTCGTGCCGCCCGACCCGCGCGTGCTGCGCACGGACCGCGGCGCATGAGCATGCGCGCTCCAGGCGGCTGCGGATTGCACGTGACGGTGGTCGGCAATGGGCCGCCGCTGGTGCTGCTGCACGGCTGGGCGATGCACGGCGGGGTGTTCGCGCCGCTGGTCGAGCGGTTGCGCGACGCATGCACGCTGCACGTCGTCGACCTGCCCGGCCACGGCCACAGCCGCGATTGCAACATCCCGCTGCAGCTCGAACCCTGCGTCGCCGCGATCGCGGCCGCGGTACCGCCGGCGCCCTGGTGCGGCTGGTCGCTGGGCGGACTCATTGCGCTGCACGCCGCGGCGACGCGCCCGCAGGCGGTGCCCGCGCTGGCGATGCTGTGCGCGACGCCGCGCTTCGTGCGCGGCCCCGACTGGAAGTACGGCGTCTCCGCCGAGATCTTCCGAGACTTCGCCGCCGGCCTGCGCGGCGACTACCGCGCCACGCTCGACCGCTTCGTCGCGCTGGAGGCCTTCGGGTCCGACCACGCGAAGGACGAGATCCGCGCCCTGCGCGACGACCTGTTCGCGCGCGGCGAACCCGCCGCGAACGTGCTGGCCGACGGGCTGGAGCTGCTCGAGACCGCCGACCTCCGTGCAGTCCTGCCCGGCCTTGCGGCGCGGACGCTCTGGCTCGCCGGCCGCCGCGACCGCCTCGTGGATCCGCGCGCGATGCGCGAGGCCGCCGCGCTGGTGGGCACCGCGCCCGGGGCGGGTGCGCCCGTCGGACACGCCGAGGTGCACGTGGTCGAGCACGCGGGCCACGCGCCCTTCCTCACCCACGCCGACGAAGTCGCCGCGCACCTGCGCGCCTTCCTGGAAACCGCTGCCGCATGAACGCTCCGCACGACAACCGCGACACCTTCGACGCGCGCCAGGTGCAGCGCGCGTTCTCGCGCGCCGCCGAGGGCTACGACGAGGCCGCCGCGCTGCAGCGCGAGATCGAGGCACGCCTGCTCGAATCGCTCGACTTCTGGCCGGCGAAGCACGGCGACGACCATCCGCCCGCGTGCGTGCTCGACCTCGGCAGCGGCCCCGGCCGCGGCGCCGCGGCGATGCGCGGACGCTGGCCGAAGGCGCGCGTGCTCGCGATCGACCTGGCGCTGCCGATGTTGCGCGAGGCGCGCCGCCGCGAGCGCTGGGGCTTGCTGGCCCGAAGCCCGCTGCGCCGCGGCATCGACCGCGTTTGCGCCGACGCGCGCGCGCTGCCGCTCGCCGACGGCAGCGTCGACGTGCTGTTCTCCAACCTGTGCCTGCAGTGGATCGAGGACCTGCCGGCCGTGTTCGCCGGCTTCCGCCGGGTGATGCGCCCGGGCGGCCTGCTGATGGTCTCGACGTTCGGGCCGGACACGCTGCACGAGCTGCGCGCCGCGTTCGCCGCCGGCGACGATGCGCCGCACGTCAGCCCGTTCGCCTCGATCGCGGAGTTCGGCGACGCGCTGATGCACGCCGGCTTCCGCGACCCGGTGCTGGACCGCGACATCACCGTCTCCCGGCATCCGGACCTCGCCTCGCTCGTGCGCGAGCTGCGCACGCTCGGCGCCACCAATGCGCTGCGCGCGCGCCGGCACACGCTGACGGGCAAGCAGCGCTTCGCCCGCGCCGCCGAGGCCTACGCCGCCGCGTTCGGCGAGGGCGACGGCGGCTTGCCCGCGACATGGGAAACGATCACCGCGATGGCCTGGGCGCCCGAGCCGGGCGCGCCGATCCGCCACGGCGGCGCCGAAATCGCCAGCTTCCCCGCCGCCCGCATCCCCATCCGCCGCCGCTGATCCGCCTGCGGGCAAAAAGCTTCAGCCACAGATCACACAGATTCAAAAGGATTGGGTCCTGGCGCCCGTTGGGCTTTCGCGCGCGCCGGCGAGCCGCACGGAACCAGATCCTTCTGAATCTGTGTGATCTGTGGCTAAAAAAGCTGTCCCGTCAGCGCGAAACGTCGGCGCGCCGGACGCGGAAGAGGGTGCGGCCCTGGTAGGGCGTGCCCTGCGGGATCGCCTCGTAGCCGAGCTCGTGGATCCGCGCCTGCACCGCCGGGAAATGCGGCTGCTTGGTGAACCAGATCGCGTCCGGGTCATAGTCGTCCGCGAGCTCGTCGGCCACGTCCTCGTCGTAGCTGGGCCCGAACCGCGGCTCCACGCGCGGCAGCAGCGACAGGCGTTCGACGTCCACGCCCATCTGCAGGTACAGGCTGTAGCGGGCCATGTCGTCGACGATGCAGACCTGCGTCACCGGGCCGGGCGCGCGCGCGGCGATGGCTTCCTGCCAGGCCTTGCCGTCCTTGTGCGTCGGCCACAGCGCGGTCGCGAATTCGAGCGCGAGCAGCAGCGCGCACCACGCGACCAGCCAGCGCCGCCGCGGCAGCGCGCGCGCCTCGCTGGCGAGCTGCCGTGCCGCGATCAGCGCCAGCGGCAGGAACAGCGGCAGGATGTACAGCGGCAGTCGCGAGCGCGACACGCAGAACACCAGCAGCGGCAGCGCGACCCAGAGCGCCAGCAGCAGCCCGGCGCGATCGGCGCCGCGGCCTTCGCGCGTGCGCCACATCCGCAACCGCGGCCGCAGCCCGCGGAGCCAGCGCAACAGCGCCGGTGTCCAGGGCAGCGTGCCGATCGCCAGCGTCGGCGCGTAGACCACCAGCCAGCCGTACCACTCGCCATGGCGGTTGAACTCGTCGCTGGCGACGCGGTTCACGACTTCCGCACCGACGAAGTACTGCAACAGCCCCGGGTTGCGCAGGATCACCGCCAGGTACCAGGGCAACGCGACCAGCGCGAACAGCGGCAGCGCCCACCACTGCAGCGCGCGCGGCCGGCGCGTGCCGTCCGCGGCGACGGCCGGCGTGAGCAGGTCGAACGCGAAGACCGCGAGCAGCGGCAGCAGCCCCGGCGGGCCCTTGCACAGGAACGCCAGCCCGAAGCCGGCCCACATCAGCGCCAGCCAGCGACGCGCCCTGGCGTTGTCGCCGAAGCGCGCCTCGACGAAACCCCACATCGCCAGCGCCTCGCAGGCCGCGAGCAGGTAATCGGTGGTGATCAGCTGCGCCGCGCCGAAGGGCAGCAGCATCGTCGCGAACACCAGTGGCGCCTGCAGCGCGGCGGCCGGCGCGGAAGGCGCGGCCGTCGCGCCGGGTGCCGGCGTCGCGGGCAAGGCCGGCACCACCAGCCGCCGTGCCATGCGCCACGCGAGCCACGCGCACAACAGGTACGACAGCGCCGACGGCAGCCGCGCCGCCCACGGGTTGCGCCCGAACGCCTCGACGCTCGCCGCGATCGCCCAGTACGTCAGCGGCGGCTTGGTCCAGTGCCCGACTTCCGCGCTGCGGTGCGGCTCCAGCCAGTTCCCGCTGTCCACCATGTGCATCGCGACATTGGTGTAGCGGCCCTCGTCCGGATCCCAGATGCCGCGCAGGCCCGGCAGCAGCAACGCCAGCACGAGCGCCAGGCCGGCAAGCCAGGCGGCGGGGGAGCGGAGGCGTTGCGTCGAGGTCATCAGGTCATCCGGCGCAGGGTGTCGTCGCGGCGCACGAAATGGTGGTACAGCGCGGCCGCGATGTGCAATCCGATCACCCAGTAGAACGCCTCGCCGATGCTGCCGTGCAGGTCCTCGAGCTGGTGCGCAAGCGTCTTGTCCACGGCCAGCGGCGAGGGCAGCGCGACGCCGGTGAACGGCACCATCACCGCCTTGCCGTCGGTCCATGCCGTGGCCAGTCCGAGCAGGGGCATCGCCACCACGAACGCGTACAGCGAGAGGTGCAGCAGCCGCGACAGCCCCGCCTGCCAGGCGGGCAGGGCGGGCGAGATCGGCGGCGCGCCGTGGCGCACGCGCAACACGATGCGCCACAGCGCGAACGCGAACACCAGCAGGCCCGCCCAGAAGTGGCCCTGCATCATCAGCGCACGGCCGTCGCTGCCGCGCGGGAACAGGCCGCGCTGCTCGATCAGCACGTAGGCGGCGGCGACCAGGACCACGGTCAGCCAGTGGATGCGCCGGAGCCCGGCGCTGTAGCGGTTTCGCTCGACGGGAATCATCTTCTGCTTCCTCGGTTGCGCGGCCACGGCGGGCCGCATCGTTCGCCACGTTGGCGCCGCGCCGGCCGCCGGTCCTTGAGCCAGGTCAAACTCGCGATCAGGCCGCCGTGCGCGATGCGGATGCGAACGATTCCCCGATCGTGTCCAGGTCGACGTTGCCGCCGGTGAGCAGCACGCCGACGCGCTTGCCGGCCAGGCGCCCGCGCTCCGCCAGCACCGCCGCGAAGGCGATGGCCGACGACGGCTCCACCAGCAGCTTGAGTCGCGTCCACAGCAGGCGCATCGCCTCGATGGTGCGGGCGTCCTCCACCACGACGGCGCGGGCGCCGTGCGCGCTGAGGATGGCGAAATCCGGCGCGCCCAGCGTACCGCGCAGCCCGTCGCAGATCGTGTCCGGCACGAAATCCACTTCGAGGCGCCCCGCTGCGAGCGAACGCGCGGTGTCGGCCGCGCCGGCCGGTTCGGCGAGCAGCAGCTCGCAGCCGGGCGCGAGCGCGGCGATCGACAGCGCGCAGCCCGAGGCGAGGCCGCCGCCGCCCACCGGCGTGGCCAGCGCGTCCAGCCCGCCCGCCGCGTTGAGCAGCTCGAGCGCGGCGGTCCCCTGGCCCGCGATCACGCGCGGATCGGTGTACGGATGCACGAAGGTCGCGCCGGTCTCGCGCTGCACGCGCGCGGCGGCTTCCTCGCGCGCGGCGATGGTGGGCGCGCAGCGGTGCAGGATCGCGCCGTAGGCCTGGATGGCGGCGAGCTTCGCGGCCACCGCGCCCTCGGGCACGACCACGTGGCAGGGGATGCCGCGGGTGCGCGCCGCCAGGGCCAGCGCGGCGCCGTGGTTGCCGGAGGAATGCGTGACCACGCCGCGCCCCGCTTCCTCCGGTGCGAGCGACCACACCGCGTTGCACGCGCCGCGGAACTTGAAGGCGCCGGCGCGCTGCAGCGGCTCGCACTTGAAGTGCAGCTCGCACCCGGCGAGCGCGTCCAGCGAGCGCGAGCGCAGCACCGGGGTGACGTGGGCATGCGGCGCGATCCGCGCCGCGGCGGAAAGCACGTCGTCGAAGGTCGGCAGCGTCGTAACGTCCATGCGCCATCGTAAACCGTTCAGGAAGCATCCCGCGGCAACGGGCGGGGTTAAGGGCGGATTCAATGCCGCGCGCCGATGCTGGCGGGTGCCAGACCGGGGAACAAGACGTCCATGATCCGCAAGCTGCTCCTCCTTCCCGTGATCGCCGCGGCCCTGCTCGCCGGCTGCGCGACCTGCGGCTATCGAGGCGGGTCGGGCGACTACTACTACGGCCAGCCCGGCACGCAGTACCGCGTCTACGGCAGCTACGGGTATCCGGGCTACTACGGCTACGGCTATCCGGGCTATTACGGCTACGGATACGGCTCCCCGTACTGGGGCGGCTACTACCGGTACGGCCGGCCGTACCACCATCATGGCGACGGCCACGACCACGGCACCGGCGATCACGGCACGCCATCTCCGGGGCAGGGCCGGCCACCGTCCGATCGGCCGCGTCCGCCGTGGCGCGACCTCGACAACGTGGCACGTCCGCCCGTCGGCAAGCGCGAGTCCATGGTCCGCGAACCCGTCGTCCCGCGCGCGCCCGCGACGACCGCGCCGCAGCGGACCGCCCCGGTCCGGGCCGCGCCGCGCGCCCCGCGCGTGGGCGGCTGGAAACGCGACGGCCGTCGCACTCCGTAACCCCGGGCGCTCTTGCGCGCCCCGGGGGCATCGCCCAAGCTATCCGCGACGCCGCGCCACCCGTTCACGGGCCTGGCCGCAGCCCCACGCTGCCGTCCGCATGCCGTCATCGCACGCTGTCGTACGTTCCATGCCGACGCCCGGCGGGGCTCTCCGGATCCCCCCTGTTCCGCACTCCCCGACGGGCGTCGGCTCCCAGCGCGCGGGCGATCGTCGCCACAGGCTGCGCTCACGGGTACCGGAAAAGGGTGAGGGGCCGATGCCCCCCGACATCGGCCCCTCGTTGCTTCCCCGTCGTGCGCTGGCCAGCCCTGTTCCATCCTGGCCCGAGCGCCCCTGACGCTGTTGCCACGCCGGGTGCAGGGAAGGGCACGCAGGAAGCGTGCCAACCCCGTATTCCGCACGCGGCGGCGCGTTCCGGCGCCCTCCGGGCCAGCGTCCGCGCCGTCGCGCGATAATCGCGGGGCCGGGACTGACGCGGAACGTCAGTCCGGCGCCCTTCACGAGCACCTGCGCCCATGCCCGCCCGCCCCTCGAACCCGCCAGGCTTCTTCGAGCACGACGTGATCGTCGTGGGCGGCGGCCATGCCGGTACGGAGGCCGCCCTGGCCGCGTCCCGCGCCGGCGCACGCACCCTGCTGCTGACCCACAACGTCGAGACCGTGGGCGCGATGAGCTGCAACCCGGCCATCGGCGGCATCGGCAAGGGCCACCTGGTGAAGGAGATCGACGCGCTCGGCGGGCTGATGGCGCGCGCCGCCGACGCGGCCGGCATCCAGTGGCGGCGGCTCAACGCATCGAAAGGACCCGCGGTGCGCGCGACGCGCTGCCAGGCCGACCGTGCCCTGTACCGTGCGTTCGTGCGCCGTGCGGTGGAAGCGCAGCCGAACCTCTCGCTGTTCCAGGCCGCGGTCGACGACCTCGTGTTCGAGGGTGGTGCGGTGCGCGGCGTGGTCACCAGCACCGGCTTGCGCTTCGGTGCGCCCGCGGTCGTGCTGACGGCGGGGACCTTCCTCGCCGGGAAGATCCATGTCGGCGAGACGCAGTACGCCGCCGGCCGCATGGGCGATGCGCCGGCGACCGCGCTGGCGATGAAGCTGCGCGAGGGCCCGTTCGTGGTCGACCGGCTCAAGACCGGCACGCCGCCGCGCATCGACGGGCGATCGCTCGACTACTCGGCGATGGAGCTGCAGCCCGGCGACGAGCCGCGGCCGGTGTTCTCGTTCCTGGGCTCGCGCGACGACCATCCGCGCCAGGTGCCGTGCTGGATCACCCACACCTCCGAGCGCACGCACGAGCTGATCCGCGGCGCGCTGCATCGCTCGCCGCTGTATTCCGGGCAGATCGAAGGCATCGGCCCGCGCTACTGCCCCTCGATCGAGGACAAGGTGGTGCGTTTCGCCGACAAGGCCTCGCACCAGGTGTTCGTGGAGCCGGAGGGGCTCGATGTCGTCGAGATCTACCCGAACGGCATCTCGACCTCGCTGCCGTTCGACGTGCAGCTCGAGCTCGTGCGTTCGATCCGCGGCTTCGAGCGCGCGCACATCACCCGGCCCGGCTACGCGATCGAGTACGACTTCTTCGATCCGCGCGGGCTGAAGGCCTCGCTGGAGACGAAGGCGATGGCCGGCCTGTTCTTCGCCGGGCAGATCAACGGCACCACCGGCTACGAAGAGGCCGCGGCGCAGGGCCTGGTCGCCGGCCTCAACGCGGCGCGCTTCGTGCAGGGACTCGAGGCGTGGTCGCCGCGTCGCGACCAGGCCTACATCGGCGTGCTGATCGACGACCTGGTGACGCAGGGCACGTCGGAGCCGTACCGGATGTTCACTTCGCGCGCGGAGTACCGGCTGCAGCTGCGCGAGGACAACGCCGACCTGCGCCTCACCGGCGTCGGCCGCGAGCTCGGCCTCGTCGACGACGAGCGCTTCGCCGCGTTCGAGCGCAAGCGCGACGCGATCGAGCGCGAGACCGCGCGCCTGGGCGCGCTGTGGGCCGCACCGAACAACGCGCTCGGCCGCGAAGTCGTGGAAACCCTCGGCGTGCCGGTGTCGCGCGAGGTCAGCGCGCTCGACCTGCTGCGCCGTCCCGAAGTCGACTATGCCTCGCTCGCGGCGCTGCCGGCGCTCGGCCCTGCCGTGGACGACGACGGCGTGGCGGAACAGGTCGAGATCGGCGTGAAGTATTCCGGTTACCTCGAGCGCCAGCGCGAGGAGATCGCGCGCCAGCAGCGCAACGAGACCACCGCGATCCCCGCGGCCTTCGACTATGCGCGCGTGCACGGGCTGTCGGCCGAAGCGCGGCAGAAGCTCGAGCGCGTGCGCCCCGAGACCGTCGGCCAGGCGCAGCGCATTCCCGGCATGACCCCCGCCGCCATTTCGCTGCTGCTCGTCCACCTCGCCCGCGCCCACGCCGCCTGACCCACCATGTAGCGCCGGCCCGTGGCCGGCTGCAGGAGTCTTCGAACCATGCGCAAATTCGCCGTCCTCGTGCTTCCGCTCGCGCTCGCCGCCTGCCATCGCGGCGAACCCGCTGCGCCGGCGGCGGCCGCGCAAGCCGATCCCGCGAAGCCCTATGCCATCGCCGAATGGCCGCTCCCGGCGTCCATCGGCTCCGCGCAACCCGACCTGGCGGCGACGCCGGACGGCCGCCTGCTGCTGAGCTGGATCAGCCGCATCGAAGGCCGGCGCAACGCGCTGCAGTTCGTGGCGATGGCCGACAACGGGCACTGGCAGAGCGCGCCGCGCACGATCGTCGTCGGCAACACGCTGATGGCGAACTGGGCGAACACGCCGCACATCGCCCAGACCGCCGACGGTGCGCTGTGGGTGCAGTTCATGCAGCAGCGCGGCACCGGCTACGCCGGCGACGTGGCGCTGAGCCGCTCCGTCGACGGCGGCTTCAACTGGGCATCGCCGATCGCGGTGAACGACGACGGCATCGAGGCCGAACACGGATTCGCCGCGCTCTGGCCGGCATCGCGCGACAGCATCGGCGTGGCGTGGCTGGATGGGCGCGACAACGTGGAAGGCGCGAAGCATGCCGCCGGCGGCGGGACGAAGGGCGCGCATGCCATGCCGGGCGACGGCCGCACCGCGCTGCGCGCCGCGGTCTTCGACATGGACTTCCAGCGCAGCGGCGAAACCGTGGTCGACGCGAAGACCTGCGATTGCTGCCAGACCGCGATCGCCGCGACCACGCGCGGCCCGCTGCTGGTGTATCGCGACCGCAGCGACGGCGAGATCCGCGACATCGCCGCGGTGCGCTACGACGGCAAGACCTGGGGCAAGCCCGTGCCGGTGCACGCCGACGGCTGGAAGATGGAAGGCTGCCCGGTGAACGGCCCGGCCGTCGCCGCCGATGGCGACGCTGCCGTGGTGGCCTGGTACACCGAGGCCGGCGGCCAGCCGTCGGTGCGCGTCGCGCGCAGCGGCGATGCCGGCGGCACGTTCGGCGCGCCCGTCGCGATCGATGAGGGCGAAGCGGTCGAAGGCCGTGTCGCCGTCGCGCTGGACGCGCGCCAAGCCTGGATCCTGTGGATCCGCGAGGACGCGTCGGGCCAGGCGCTATGGCTGTCGCGGCGCACGCCGGACCTGGCGCGCGAGTACCAGCGCCTCGAAGTGGCGAAGCTGCAGGGTCGCGGCCGCGCGACGGGCTTCCCGAAGATCGCGTTGCGCGGCGGCGATGCCTATGTGGCCTGGACCGACGTCGCCGACGGCGCGCCGCACCTGCGCGGCGTGGTGATCGGCCCCTGACTCAGCGCAGCAGGCCGTGGCGCGCGCACCAGCGCGCGTACCACACGGTGAACAGCCCGACGGCGATCACCATCACGGGCAGCGGCAACGCGAGAGCCGGCCCGAGCAGCGCCAGCGCGTCCATCGCCGCGAACGTGTAGCCGAACTGCAGCACCGCGGCGAACAGCGACAGCAGGAACAGCGCCTTCGCGACCTTGCGCCGCAACAGCAGCGCCACCGCGCCGGCGAGGCCGGCGAACACCGCCACGCCGTACACGCCGAAGATCCACGACGGGCGGCTCGCGAACAACTGCTGCTGCGCCTCGGGAAGGGCCGCCAGGCGTTCCGGCGTCATGCCCAGGTCGATGCACCAGGCGACCACGCCGACCAGCATCCACAGCGCCACCAGCACGCCGACCACCCAGAACCAGCCGGGCGGACGGCGCGGGTCGATTGCTTGCGCGCTCATCAGGCCGCGGCAGGGCGCCCGCCGCCGAGCACGCGCGCCGGCAGGAACAGCAGCGCGCGCAGGAACGCGAACAGCGCGGAGAACGTGATCCCGACCAGCCGGAACGGCAGCGACAGCAGCCACACGAACGGCCACGCCACCAGCGCCAGCAGCGCCAGCGGCCAGCAGACCACGAGCAGGAGCACCCAGAGCAGGAAGGTCGTCATGGGGCGGACTATACCCCCGCGCGCGGACGGTGGAAGCCGCGCGCCGGGGGTCTTGGCCGTCCGTTCAGCCGAGCCAGCCGGCGCGGTCCGCGCGGCGCGCCAGCAGGACCAGCCCGATCGCCACCAGCAGCACCACGCCCTGCAGCACCAGGGCCGTCGTCGCGGCCAGCGAGGCGCCGCCGGCGAGCACGAACAGGCCGATGTCCTGGACGACGACGCCGGCGAGCGACAGCCACAGCAGGCGGACCGCCCAGCGCTTGCGCATCAGCAGGCCGATGCAGCCGGCCACGCCGCCGAGCACGGCGACGCCGGTGGCGGTGGGTGCCCACACCGGCATCCGCGCGTACACCTGCTGCATCTGCGGCGTCATCGCCGCGACCTGCTCGGGCGTCATCGTCATGTCCGCATACCAGGCGTAGCAGCCCAGCAGGTTCCACAGCAGGGCGACGACGGCGACGGGCGACAGCCACTTCGGTGCGTTGCTCATGTGTTTTCCCCGATGCCGGCCGGGCGGCCGGCCCGGGGCGCACGCTAGCAGATCAGCGCGCCGGCCGTTTGGCCTTGGGGAGCCTGGGCGCCGGCAGGGCGTCGGCGGTGGCGCGCAGCAGCGCGCGCAGGGCCTCGCCGTCGTCCAGGTCCTCCACGAGCAGCCAGGGCTTCGCGCCGGGATACGGCGGCACGCCGGGCGGATCGCCGCCGAGCAGGGCGCGCCCGGCATCGGTCGGCTTCAGCAGCAACTGGTCGTCGCACACGAGCGCCACGATCTTCGCATCGAGCCACAGGCCGTACTCGCCGAACATCGTCTTGTGCGCGAGCCCGGGCAGCGGGCCGATCTGGTCGAGCACGTATTCGACGTAGCCGGGATCGGATGCCATGCGCGCGAGCCTACCCTGCCAGCGGCGAGGCGGCGCCGGCCGCGGGTTCGATCAGGTCCCAGCGGTTGCCGTAGAGATCCTCGAACACCGCGACGGTGCCGTACTCCTCGTGGCTGGGCTCGCGCACGAAGCGCACCCCGGCCGCCTGCAGGCGCGCATGGTCCCGCGCGAAGTCGTCGGTGTGCAGGAACAGGAACACGCGGCCGCCGGACTGGTTGCCGACGAAGCGCGCCTGCTCCGGCGTGGCGGCGCGCGCCAGCAGCAGCGAGGCCCCGCCCGCCGGGCCGCGCGGCGCGACGACGACCCAACGCTTGCCCGGCTCGCGCGGCGTGTCCTCGACGAGGTGGAATCCCAGCACCTGCGTGTAGAACGCGATCGCCTCGTCGTAGTCGCGGACGACGAGCGCGACGTGGGCGAGGGCGTGCCTCACGCGGGCCGGCCCAGGTCCAGCCGGATAAGGAAGCATTCGATGCCGAAGCCCTGCAGCCGGAGCCGATTCATGATGTCGAAGGTCGCGGCGATTTCGGCGTCGCTGCCGGCGTGGGCGATCTCGATGGACATGCCGTCGATGCTCAGCTCTCGACCGGCTTGCCCGCCGCCTGCCATGCCTTGAAGCCGCCATCGAGGTGGGCGACGTCCGTGTAGCCCATCGACTTGAGCGTCTGCGCCGCGAGCGCGGAGCGGCCGCCAGACGCGCAATGGAGGATTACGCGCTTGCCGGGATCGAATTCCGGCTTGTGATAAGGGCTCGACGGGTCGGCATGGAACTCGAGCATCCCGCGCGAGGCATGCACCGCGCCGGGAATGGTGCCGTTCGCGCTGCGCTCGGGCGCGTCGCGCACATCGACGAGCAATGCACGACCGGTAGCCACCTCGACGGCTACCTGGTCCGGGGTGAGGTTTTCGACGGCGGACTTCGCGTCCTGCACGAGCTGGCTTGCGGTCTTGGCGGTCATGGTCTGCTGCTTCGGGGTGGTCCAAAAGGTCAATAGGCGTGCACGGAAGCGCCGAGGCGGCGAATGTAGCGTTCGATCAGGTGGTAGCGCACGCCCTTGGTCGAAAGGATGCCTGAAAGGAGCCACGGGAGGCCCTGCCTGACGCGCGGACCCGGCGCGATCCTGCCGCCATCATGCAGGCAATATTCCTCGGGAACCTCCTCGTAGCCAAGATTCCGGGGCGGCAATCCCGGGACCAGGTCTTCGCGGTTGTACACGTGGAGCGGCGAGCCCAGCGAATGAACCGCGAATTTGCCGCCATATCTCGGCATGCCGAAGGAGTACGCCGAGTGCAGGCCCCATCGCGCCGATATCGTCCGTGCAAAGTGGTGTCGTGAATGGAAGGATTTGCCGTCCAACCCGAAAGCGACTCCCGCCATGGCGCCGCCGAGCGAATGCCCGACGACATAAACCGGCACGGCGGGACGTGCTTGTCGGAGCGCGATTTCACGAGCGACCGCCTCGAAGCAATCCTGAACTGCGGTGTAGAACCCGCTGTGGAAGTCTGCAACGATATTCCCCACGTGGACTTGCGCGAGCGCAATGCGGAGATCGGTCATCCAGTCGCTGATGTGGAGCAGCCGGGTGCCGCGAAGCGCGATGAAGATGACGCCACCCGTCATCGTGCAAACGGCGACGACACCATTCCTGACCACTGCGAAGGAGTTCCCCAAGTCCGCCTCGCGCAGGAGGTTTCCGGCCTTGAAACTCGTTCTGCGGGAAACCAGCTCCTGGTAAGTCAGGCACGGGATGACCTTTGCGCCGGAATGATGCTTGACCTCGAATTCCGGGATCTCGAGATAGGCGGTCTTTGAGAACAGTGCGCAGACGTATGCCTTCTCGCTCGAGAACGAATGGTCGGTCCAGTCGATATTGTTGATGTATCGCCAGGCCGACCCCAACTCGCGCTTGAATCTTTCGAGCGTCTTCGACATCGATGCCTCCCTGCATTTCCCGAAGCGGTCCGCCGCCTGGGCTCCTTGACCGCCAACGCACTGCGGGGATCGATCCGGCCTAGCGTTCGAGGCGCCAGTTCACCGAGGCGCGGTTCTCGACGGTGCTCGACTCGACCTCGATGTCGAAGCCCTTGCGCAGCAGGTACTTCAGCGTGAGCACCTGGCCGGTGCCGAGCAGGGAGACGCCGTAGCCGACGTAGAGGCGGGGCGAGAGGTACTTGCCGACGCCGAGCACGCTGCCGCCGAGCGCGCGCGACTGGGTGACGCCGGCATCGTCGAGGCCGATGCGTGCGCCGAGCTGCGAGGCGAGGAGGCTGCTGCCGGCGGAGAGCGCGGCGCTCGCAGCGTCGAGCTGGCGGGTTTCGGCGCTGCTGAGCGTGGCGAGCGAGCGGCCGAGCGTGAGGTAGGCGAGCGCTTCGGACTGGTCCATCGCCGGCTCGCTCCATACCTCGGCCTGCGGGCGGCTGGCGCGGCCGGTGACCGAAATGCCCGCGGTCACGTCGCCGACGTCGCGCTCGGCGCGGATGTCGAGCAGCGGGTCGCCGATCGGGCCGTTCTGCCACAGCAGGCGTCCGCGGGTGATGCTGAGCTTCTGGCCGTAGGCGGTGTAGCGGCCGCCGACCTCGAGCGCGCCGTTGCCGATCGTTTCCTGGCCGGGCCGCGACAGCACGCGCAGGCGGCCGGCAAGCGTGCCGTCGAGGCCGAAGCCGTCGAGGCGCACGTCGTCGCCCATCGCGAGCGCGAGGTCGAGCTGCAGCGGCGTGGCGAGGCCCTGCTCCGCGGTTTCGGGATCGAGCACGACGACGTCGCCGGACACCGATGCGCCGCGGTCCAGGCGCTCGAGGTCGATGCGCGCTTCGGGCACGGTCACGGTGCCGGTGACCTGCAGCGGCTGGCCGGCGGCGTAGCGCACGACGACATCGGGATCGACGACCGCGTGCAGGTCGCGCGTGTCGGAAACCAGCACGTCCTTGCCGTGCACGTCGAGCACCAGCGGGGTGTCGCCGCCGCGCCAGCCGAGCGTCCCGTCGACATGCAGCGTGCCTCCGCCGGACACCAGCGTTCCGGCAATCCGCGCGCTGCCGTCGGGCAGCGCGTCCAGGCGGATGTCGCCGTCGTGCGGTGCGATCGCCAGCGCCGGGATCTCCGTGGCGAATCCGGTGAGGCGCGCGCTGCCGCCGATCGTCGGCGCCGCGCGCGTCCCGCCGAGCGTCACCTGGGCGGCGAGCGTGCCCGTCGGCGCGACGATGTCGGGCGAGAACAGCTCCATCCAGGTGAGCTCGTCGGTGTCGGCGCGGATCTCGCCGGACAGCGGCGCATACCCGTCCCAGCCGGTGGCGACGCGCGCCTGCACGTGGCCGTCGTCGTTCACCGCGGCGGAAAGGGTCGCCTCCAGCCGCTGCGCATCGAAGCGCGCGTCGAGCACGAGGTCGCGATAGTCGACAAGATCGTTGCGCGAGCGCTGGCTGTTGCGCATGCCGCCGGCGGGCGAGGCGAGGCGCAGCGTGCCGCGCCACGCGTTGCCGGCCGGCGCAAGGTGCGCATCGAGCGCGAACGCGCCGTGCAGCGCCCACGGACGCCCGTCGCTGCGTTCCGGCAACCACGGCGCCACCAGCGCCAGCGGCACGTCGCGACCGGCGACGTCGAGCCCGGGCCGCGGCCAGCCGCCGCTGGCGCACAGCGCGCCGGACGGCGCGTCCGACACCGGCGCGACGCAGGTGCGCGCGATGCGCCACCCGCCGCCGCGCTGCTGCGCGAACGCCGTCGGCGCCTGCAACGCCCAGGCGTCGCCCTTCGCCGGCCGGACGTGCAGCCGCGAAAGACTCGCGCGCCAGAGCCCGTTCCCGCGCTGCGTGCCGCCGGCAAGCGACACGCTGCCGAGTTCGCCGGCGGCATCGGCCTCCAGCCGGAGCTGCTCCACCGAGCCGCGCGCGTCGGCATGCAGGCGGTCGAACGCGGTGCCCGCCTGCACGCCGCTCGCGTCCAGCACCAGCGCGCCGTCGCCGCCGCGCCAGGGCAGGCGGCCATGCGCGCGCAGGCTCGCCGCCGCGAAATCGCCGTGGCGCAGGCCGGTGCCGGTGAGGTCGGCGGCGACGTCGGGCGCGGTGCGCGCACCGCCGAGCACGAGCGTGCCGCGCAGGGTGCCGGCGGCGCCGGGCAGCAGGTCGTCGAGGCGCAGCGGCGAGAACGCCGCGCGCAGGTCGAGGCGATCGGCGAGCGTGCCGCGCGCCTGCACGTGGCTGCCACCGAGGTCCAGCGCGATGTCGCCGCTGTACGCGGCCGGCGCGCCGCGCGCGGCCGCCGCGTCGCCGGGCGTGTGGATCGCGAGCGTGCCGTGGCCGCCGAGCGTGCGTCCGCGCAGGCGCCCGCCGAGGCGTTCGGCGTCGAGGTGCACCTGCAGGCCGCCATCGGCCTGCGTGGCGCCGCTGGTGGCGATGCGGCCCGCGATCGCGCCCGGCCAGTCGGGGAAGAAGTAGCCCGGATCGAAGCCGGCGAGCGTGGCGTCGGCGGTCCAGCCGAGCGCCGGCGACCAGCGGAGCTCGCCGTTCGCGTCGAGCGTGCCGGTCGGCATCGCCACATGCAGGCGCTCGACCGTGGCGTGGCCACGGTCGCCGCGTCCGTCGAAGCGCAGCTGCGCGCGCTGTCCGTCGCGGGCGAGCGTCGCGCGGCCGATCGACGCCCACGCGTCGGGCGTGCCGGCGATGCCGAGGTCCGCATCCGCTGCGACGAAGGGCGCGCCGGTATCGCCGCGCAGGCGCAGGCCGCGCGCATTGACGGCGAGCCGGATGCCCGGTGGCGCGAGCGATGCCGAGCCATTCGCCGCCGCGCTGCGCGAGGCGATCGTGCTGCGCAGGTCGATGCGACCGCTGGCGCGCACGCTGCCGCCGAGCAGGTCGACCGCGAGCGGCTGCAGCGTGAGCACCTGCTCCGCGAGCACGAGATGCGAGGGGCGGAGCGTCGCCACGAAGCCGGCGCGCGCATAGCGGCCCTGCGTCCGCATGTCGCCGGCGGTGCCGTCGGCCTGCAACGAGAACGCCATCGGCGCGCTGCCGCTTCCGGCCGCGGCGCCCGTTCCGCCGGCAAGCAGGGCTGGCTCGAGCGCATCGCTGCCGGCGCGCAGCGACCAGCGCGGACGCTCGCCGGCGCTGTCGTCGTCCAGCACCAGCGTCGCCCGCACCGGCGCCGGCGCGTTCCCCGACAGCGCGACGACGAGGTGCGACAGGTCGCCGCGCGCGACGAGGCCGAGCCGCGCGGGCGTCCGTCCCGCGGGCGCCGGCAGCACCGCGGTCGCGACCAGGTCGCTGCGATAGCCGTCGCCGGGTGCGTAGTCGCCATGCAGGCCGAAGCGGCCGCGATCGCTGTCGACGGCGAGGTGCTCGACATGCAGGCGGCCATCGGAGGCATCCAGGCCGCCGCGCGCGCTGCGCACGTCGACCTGCGGCACGCCTTCCTGCGTCACCGCGAGACGATCGATGCGGATGTCGTCGGCCTGCAGGGCGAGCGGCGGTGCGACGGCCGGCAGCGACTCCGGCCAGCGCGGCAGTTCGAACGGCTTGTCGCTGCGGGGCAGTTCGAGCGTCGCATCGCGCACGACCAGCGCGTCGAGCCGCAGGCGCCGCCCGAGCAGCGGCCGGATCGCCGGATCCAGCACCACCAGTGCCGCGCGGAATCGGATCGTGCCCATCGCACAGCTCGCCTGCGGCGTCGGCACGCAGTCCGGGTCGCGCTGCCGCGGCATGGCGAAGCGCACGTCGTGGAGGGTCAGCGGACCCGACGCCGGCCCTTCGGCGCGCGCCCACGCGAGCGTCGTGCCGGCCGGCAGCCGCGCCACGATCTGGCGCAGCAGCACGTCGCGCCCGCCGACGGTGTTGAGCAGCCAGGCGAGCGCCAGCACCGCTAGCAGGAACACGCCGATGCCGAGGAAGGCGCTGCGGATCGCGAGCACGCGCAGCCGCGCGCGCCGCCGCGCACGCAGCTCGGCGATGCGCGCCTCGTGCGCGTTCACAGCTGCGCCCCGATGCTGAGGTAGATCTGGAACTTCGAATCCGGGTGGTCGAAGCCGCGCGCGACGTCCACGCGCACCGGCCCCACCGGCGAACGCCAGCGCAGGCCCACGCCCGCGCCCGTGCGCCAGCCCGACAGGTTGCCGTTGAACGCATTGCCGGTGTCGACGAACGCGGCGGCGCCCCAGGCGCTGCCGCGGAAGTAGTGCTCGTACTCCGCGCTGCCGGTGACGACGTTCTTCGCGCCGATGGAGAAGAAGCCCTTGTCCGTCTCCACGCGCGGGCTGACCTCGCGTTCGCCGTAGCCGCGGATGCTGCGCGCGCCGCCGGCGTAGAAGCGCAGGCTCGGCGGCATGTCGACCAGGGCGTTGGTGAACGTATGGCCCAGCTCGCCGCGCAGCAGCAGGCGGTCGGTGTCGCCGAGACCGATGAACCAGCTGGCCGTGGCATGCGCCTGCGAGAAGTTCGCGTCGGAACCGGCGCCCTTCAGCCCGGCGCGCAGCTCGACGCCCAGCGCGCCGCCGCGGCGCGGGAACACGCGGTCGTCGACGTCCACGTACTGGGCCGTCAGCGCCGGGAACACGAAGCTGGCGTAGCGGTAGTCCACCGCCGCCGCGCTGCCGCCGTCGCCGCCGTCGTCCACCAGCGCGTAGGCCCAGCGCTCGCGCAATGCGTGCAGGGACGCGTTCGCGCCCAGCTTTCCATTGATCTCCCCGCTGCGGCTGGCGACGAGCTCGACGCGGCGGCTGTCGATGTAGTCGGTCTGCTCGTCGGCGAACTGCAGGCTGGCGGTGTACCAGCCGTCGACCCAGGCGAAGGCCGGGATGCGGTACTGCAGCGTGAGCGTCTTGCGCTTCTGCGCCCAGTCGACCTGGGCCAGCGCCTTGTGCCCGCGGGAATTCAGGTAGCGCCGCTCCAGGCCCAGGCGCGCGCCCGCGCCGCTCTCGGTTCCGTAGCTCAGGCCGTAGGTGTAGATGCTGCGCTTCGCCGGCGTGAGCGTCACCGTCACCGGCACGCGCTTGTCCGCGCCCGCGTCCCCGGGCGCGGCCTCGATGTCGATGCCGCTGAAGTAGTCGAGGTCGGCGAGCGCGGTGCGCAGGCGGTCGAGCTTGCCCTGGTGGTAGTAGCTGCCCTCGTCCCAGTACACGAGCTTGCCCAGCAGCGCCGGCGCGATGACCTGCCTCGGCGCCTGCACGAAGGTGATGCGACCCATGTCGAAGCGGTCGCCGCTGGTCCAGCGCAGGTCGATGTCGGCGGCGTGGTCGGCGCGCGTGACCTCGACGCGGTGCTCCGCGAGCGCGGCGTCGAAGTAGCCGCGCTCGGCGAGGCGGCGGGTGATGCGGGTCTTGCTGGCGTCGTACACCGTGCTGTCGAAGACATCGCCCGGCCTGGGCGCGAACGCGTCGAGCTCCTCGCGCATGTAGCGGTCGCCGCCTGCTTCGCCGTCGATCGCGACGCTGAAGCCGCGCACGCGCACCGGCACGCCGGGATGGACGGTGATGGTGACGATGCCGCCCTCGCCGCCGCCGCCGCGTTGCACCTCGACTTCGGGCGAGTAGTAGCCGTAGGGCGCGAGCGCCTCGCGGGTCTCGCCCTCCGCTTCGCGCACGAGGTAGGCCATGCGCCGTGCCGACACGTCCTTGCCGATGGCCTCCACCAGCGACAGCGACAGCCGTACGTTCGCCGTCATCGCCTCGTCGAGGCCGACGACGTCGACGCGCTGCACCACCTCCGCCCGCGCCGCGCCCGTGGCGAGCAGCGAAACGGCGACGGCGATGGCGGCGAACGGGCGGGGGGCCGGGCGCATGCCCGCAGCATAACCGTCCCGGCGAAAGGCTGAGCCGACCATGGGTCGGCTCTGCGTCAGGCGGAGAGGTGCTCGATGGCGGCGACGCTGCCGAGCCGGTCGGCGAGCCGCTGCAGCAGGGCGAGGCGGTTGCCGCGCACCGCCGGGTCGTCCACGTTCACCATCACCTGGTCGAAGAACGCGTCGACCTGCGGGCGCAGCCGCGCCAGGCGGCCGAGCACGGCCACGTAGTCGCCGCTCGCCAGCGCGGGCGAGGTGTCCCCGTACGCAGCCTCGACGGCTTCCGCGAGCGCCGATTCGGCCGGTTCGCGCAGGAGCGCGGGGTCGACGGACGCCGGGATCGCGATGTCGGCCTTCTTCAGGATGTTGCGGATGCGCTTGTTCGCGGCGGCCAGCGCCTCGGCTTCCGGCAGCGTCGCGAACTCGCCGATCGCGTCGATGCGCCGGTCGAAATCGGCCAGCGAACCGCCCGCCACCGCCAGTACCGCGGCGAACTGCTGCGGGGCCACGCCCTTGTCGGCGTAGTAGCCGCGCAGGCGGTCGAAGATGAAGTCGCGCAGTTCGCCGACGTCCGCCGGCGCAGCCGGATCCTTGCCGATCGCCACCGGGCCGACGCCGTCGCGCGCCTTCGCCAGCAGCGCGTCGAGGTCGAGCTCGAGGCCGCTCTCGATGATCGTGCGCGCCAGCGCCAGCGCGTTGCGGCGCAGCGCGAACGGATCCTTGTTGCCGGTCGGCTTCAGGCCCGCGGCGAAACCGCCGGCCAGGGTGTCGAGGCGCTCGGCGATCGCGAGCACCTTCCCCACCGGCGACAGCGCGATGTCGTCGCGCGCGAAGCGGGGCTGGTAGGCCTCGTCGATCGCGTTCGCGACTTCGGCCGGTTCGCCCGCGGCGCGCGCGTAATAGCGGCCGGCGATGCCCTGCAGTTCCGGGAACTCGTTGACCAGCCGCGACTGCAGGTCGGCCTTCGACAGCTCCGCCGCGCGCCGCGCCAGCGCGGCATCGACGCCCGCGGCCGCCGCGACGGTGTCCGCCAGGGCGGCGACGCGCGCGACCTTGGCGGCGACGCTGCCCAGCTTCGCCTGGTAGGTGACGGTCTCCAGGCCCGCGTTCATCGCCGCCAGGCCCTGCTTCAGGTCCTCGTCGAAGAAGAAGCGCGCGTCGGCGAAGCGCGGGCGGATCACGCGCTCGTAGCCCTTGCGCACCTCGGACGGATCCTTCGACGCGATGTTGGCCACGCCGATGAAGTGCTCGGTGAGGCGGCCGGCATCGTCGAGCACCGGGAAGAACTTCTGGTTGGTTTCCATGGTCGCGACCAGCGCTTCCTGCGGCACGGCGAGGAACTCGCGCTCGAAGCCGCACAGGACCGCGCTCGGCCACTCGACCAGGCACTCGACCTGGGCGAGGTTGCCCTCGTCGATGCGGGCGACGCCGCCGACGGATTCCGCCGCCAGTTCGACCTCGCGCACGATGCGTTCGCGGCGCTCGTCCGGATCCACCAGCACGCAGGCGCTGCGCAGCTTGGCGACGTACTCGCCCGGCGAATCGATGGAGACGTGGCTCGCCGACATGAAGCGGTGGCCGCGGCTGGTGCGTCCCGCGCGCAGCCCGAACAGCATGCCGTCGACGACGTCGTCGCCGAGCAGCAGCACGAACCAGTGCACCGGGCGCGCGAAGCCCTCGCTGCGCGCGCCCCAGCGCATCGGCCTGGGGATCGGCATCGCGGCGACCGCCTCGCGCACGATCTCCGGCAGCAGCGCCGACGTCGCCGTGCCCGGCGTGGTCGCGCGGTGCACGAAGCGCTCGCCCTTCGCATCGGTGGTGCGTTCCAGCGCGGTCCAGTCGACGCCCGCCTTCGCCGCGAAGCCCTGCAGCGCCTTCGTCGGCTGCCCGCCGGTGTCCAGCGCGATGTTCACGTACGGACCGAGCACTTCCGAATGCTGCTCCGGCTGTTCGGCGGCCACGCCGGGCAGCAGCACCGCCAGGCGGCGCGGCGTGTACAGCGGCTTCGCCCCGTCGCGATCGAACGCGATGCCGCGCTTCGCGAGCCCGTCGATGACGCCGTCGAACAGCGCCTGCGCCAGGCCCGGCAGCGCGCCGACCGGCAGTTCCTCGGTGCCGATCTCGACCAGCAGCGGCTTCATCGCGGCAACGGCGGCGTTCATCGCGCGCCCTCCGCGGCGGCCTTGCGCAGGCCGGGGAAGCCGAGCTTCTCGCGCTGCGCGTGATAGGCCTCGGCCACCGCCTGCGCCAGCTTGCGCACGCGCAGGATGTAGCGCTGGCGTTCCGTCACCGAGATCGCGCGGCGCGCGTCGAGCAGGTTGAAGCTGTGCGAGGCCTTCATCACCTGTTCGTAGGCCGGCAACGGCAGCCCGAGTTCGACGAGGTGCAACGCCTCGCGCTCGCAGGCGTCGAAGCGGTGGAAGAGTTCGGCGACGTCGGCGTGCTCGAAGTTGTACGCGCTCTGTTCGACCTCGTTCTGGTGGTAGACGTCGCGGTAGAAGACCGGCGCGCCGTCCGGGCCGTGCGTCCATACCAGGTCGAACACGTTGTCCACGTTCTGCAGGTACATGCACAGCCGTTCGAGGCCGTAGGTGATCTCGCCGAGCACCGGCTTGCACTCCAGGCCGCCGGCCTGCTGGAAGTAGGTGAACTGCGTCACTTCCATGCCGTTGAGCCACACCTCCCAGCCGAGGCCCCAGGCGCCGAGCGTCGGCGATTCCCAGTTGTCCTCGACGAAGCGCAGGTCGTGCACCAGCGGGTCGATGCCGAGCGCGCGCAGCGACCCCAGGTACAGTTCCTGGATGTCGTCGGGGTTCGGCTTCATCACCACCTGGTACTGGTAATAGCGTTGCAGGCGGTTGGGGTTCTCGCCGTAGCGGCCGTCGGTGGGGCGGCGGCACGGCTGCACGTAGGCGGCGTTCCACGGCTCGGGGCCGATCGAACGCAGGAAGGTGGCCGGATGGAACGTGCCCGCGCCGACCTCCATGTCCAGCGGCTGGATCAGCACGCACCCGCGCTCCGCCCAGTAGGCGTTGAGGCGCTGGATCAGTTCCTGGAACGTCGGGCCGGCCATGCGTGCGGGTCTAAAGCGGGAAGCGGGCTAGTATAAGGGCGTGAATGCGCCGTTCCTGATCCTCGAAACCGGCCAGCCCGTCGCGTCGATGCGGCGGCATCGCGGTTTCCCGCACTGGATCCGCGTGGCCGCCGGCCTCGGCGCCGGCGAGGTCGCGGTGCTCGATGTCGAAGGCGACGACGGCGCGGGTCGCGTGGACGCGGCGCTGCCCGCCGCCGCGCGCGCCGCGGATGCCTTCGCGGGCGTGATCGTCACCGGCTCCGGCGCCATGGTCACCGACCGGCATCCCTGGAGCGAGCGCACCGCCGCCTGGCTCGGCGATGCCGCGCGCGCGGGCGTGCCGGTGCTCGGCATCTGCTACGGCCACCAGCTGCTCGCGCACGCGCTCGGCGGCGAGGTCGGCGACAACCCGTCGGGCCGCGAGATGGGCACGATCGAGCTCGAGACGGCGCCCGCCGCCGGGGGCGACGCCCTGTTCACCGGCCTCCCGGCCCGCTTCCCGGCGCAGGCGACGCACCTGCAGAGCGTGCTGCGGATGCCCGAGGGCGCGACCCTGCTGGCGCGCTCCGCCGGGGATCCCTGCCACGCGTTCCGCTGGGGCGAGGCGGCCTGGGGCGTGCAGTTCCACCCCGAATTCAGCACCACCCACATGCGCGGCTACGTCCACGCGCGCCGCGACGCACTGGCGCGCGAAGGCCTCGACCCGGCCCGGATGGCGGCCGGCGTCACGGCCGCGCCCCATGCGCGGCGGGTGCTGCGGCGCTTCGTGCGCCATGCCCTTACACTGGGCGGCGCGCGGCGCTGAACGCCGCAACCCGGGGAACGGACGCGATGGACGACGTGAACAAGGTGCCGGCCTCCGCCGGCGCGCAATGGCTGCTCGACGGCCTGGCGAACCTGCGCAGGGCGCCATTCCCGTTCGCTTTCCTGGGCGTGCTCTATGGCGCGCTCGCGCTGGTCGTCGGCCAGGCGGCGACGCTCAACGTCGGCCTGTTCATGGCGCTCGAGGTGCTGCTGGTGCTGCTCGGGCCGCTGCTGATGGGCGGCTTCGTGTTCGCCGCGCGCAGCGTGGCGTCGGGCGGGTCCGCGTCGCCGGCGCACCTGCTCGAGGGCATGCATGGCGGGCGCACCGGGCGCCTGCTGGCGACGCTGCTGCCGAACATCGTCGCGCTCGTGGTGTGCGTGGTGCTGCTGTTCGTGCTGGTGGGCATGGGGCCGCTGTCGGAGATCGCGCAGGCGGTCGAGCGCGCCGGCGCGCAGGCGACGCCGGATCCGTCGGTGTTCGAGGGCCTGCCGGTCGGGCGCCTGCTGCTGTGGTTCCTGCTGGTGATCCTCATCGGCATCGTCGCCAGCTTCTTCACCTTCGTCGCGATCCCGGAAATCATGTTCCGCGACACCGGCGCGTTCGACGCGATGCGCCGCAGCTTCCGCGCCTGCGTGCGCAACCTGCCGGCGCTGCTGGTGTTCCTGGTGCTGACCTTCATCGCGATCGTGGCGCTGTACATCGGCCTGTCCGTCGTGGGCCTGGTCGTGTCCGCGGTCGCCGGGCAGGCGGCGATGCAGGTGGTGCTGCAGCTGCTCGGGTCGGCGCTGATCATGCCGGTGCTGCTTTCCGCGATCTATTTCGCGTGGCGGCAGATGCTCGACGGCGGGCGCTCGCCGGCCGCTGCCCCGCCCGTCGCCGGCATCGAAGCCTGAGAAACGACGCGGGTGCGGGCGAGGCGGTCGTGCAGCGACTGCCGGCGCGGCGGCAGCAGCGCCAGCGCGTGGCCCAGGTTGAGGGTGAGCCAGGACAGCGCGCTGCCGGCTTCGCGCAGCAGCGCCTGCCGCGGCGTCGGCGCGCCGCCGTCGATCGATTCGACGCGCAGGCCGAGCCAGTGCTTGCCGGGTGAGCCGCGCCACGGCGACAGGTCGCCGGCGACGTGCCACGCCAACGCCAGCACGGCATAGGCGAGCAGCCACGGCACGAAGAGCGCCAGGAGCGCGTCCTGGACGCGGGCCGCGGCGTCGAGCATCGCGGGGTCGTGCAGCAGCGACTGCGACAGCGCGACCGGCTGTGCGCCCGCGAGCAGCCCGTCCATGAGCTTCGACGTGGCGAGGTCGCGCAGCGCGCGCATCGCGTCGGGCAGGGCACGCGCTGCAGGCGCGACCCGGTGCCACGCGATCGCGGTCGCCGGCAGCGCCAGCAGCAGCGCGTCGAGCAACCACGACATGCTTCGGCGCAGGAACGGCGCCGGGGTGCTCACGCGCGGCGGTCGTCCTGCGTCGTCGTCGCCGCGACGTCGCGCGAACGCGAGCGCACCAGCGCGCGGGAAGCGAGGATCCCCGCCTCGTACAGCGCCACCATCGGCAGCGCCAGCAGCAGCTGCGACACCACGTCCGGCGGCGTGATCACCGCGGCGACGACGAAGATGCCGACCACCGCGTAGCCGCGCCATTCGCGCAGCTGCGTGGGCGTCACCCAGCCGAGCAGCACCAGGATCACCAGCGCCACCGGCAGCTCGAAACTCGCGCCGAAGGCAAGGAAGATCACCAGCACGAAGTCGAGGTAGGCGTTGATGTCGGTCATCATCGCCACGCCCGGCGGCGTCACCTTGTTGAGGAAGGTGAAGACCGCGGGCAGCACGATGAAGTAGGCGAACGCGCACCCGGCGTAGAACAGCGCCAGCGCCGAGGCCAGCAGCGGGAACGCGAGGCGCCGTTCGCGCTTGTACAGCCCGGGCGCGACGAAGGCCCAAGCCTGGTACAGCAGCCACGGCATCGCCACGACCAGCGCGACGAAGAACGCGAGCTTGATGGGCGCGAAGAACGGCGAGGCCACCTCGACCGCGATGAGCTGGCCGCCCTTCGGCAGCTTGTCGAGCAGTGGCTGCGCAAGCCAGCCATACAACCGGTTCGCGAACGGCAGCAGCGCGACGAACAGCAGCACCAGGCCGGCGACGCCGCGCAGCAGGCGCGCGCGCAACTCGACGAGGTGGTCGAGCAGGGTGGGGCCGGTGCCTTCAGCGCCGTCCATCGTTGCCGTCCGGGGCTGCGTCCGATGCCGCGCCGTGCGATGTCGCGTCGCGCTGCGCCGGATCCGGGCCGCGCATCAGCCCGTCGGCTTCGGCGCGCAGCGCCGCCTGCGCCTCGCGCATCGCCGCGCCGGTCTCGCGCAGGCTGCGCTGCAGGTCTTCCGCGGCGAGGTCGCGTTCGAGCTCGGCGCGCACCGAGTGCCACTGCGCGCGCGCGCGCCGCACCCACAGCCCGGCGAAACGCGCGGCCTTCGGCAGGCGCTCGGGGCCGAGCACGATCAGCGCGACCACCGCGATCACCAGCAGTTCGGAGAAACCGACGTCGAACATGCCTGTCCTGTGCCTGTTGCGTTCCGTCCGCCGCGCGGCAGGCGCCGCGCGCGGCCGGTTACTGCACGACCGGCGGGTTCGGCGGAGCGCCGTTGCCGGACTTGTCCGCCGGCTTGTCGGCGTCGGTGGTCGCCGTCGGCGTCACCGCGGCGTCCGCGGGCGCCGAGGCGCGGGCGGCGTCGGCCGGCTTGCCGTCGTCGCCGTTCAGGCCCTTCTTGAAGCCGCGCACGGCCTCGCCGAGATCCTCGCCGACGTTCTTCAGGCGCTTGGTGCCGAAGACCAGCACCACGATGACCAGCACGATGAGCCAGTGCCAGAGGCTGAAACCACCCATGTCCGTGTCCGCCCGAATCGAGAGGCGAAAGGATACCGCAGCGCCGCGCGCGCAGCCGGGGCCGCGTTCAGGGGGCGGCGGGGAGCGGCTCGACGGTGGCGGGGTTGTCGTCCACCGGCTGGAACGCGCCGGGCTGCGGCGCGGTCACGGTGGTCGCCGGCAGCACCGGCTCGGTGGAGGCGGGCGCCGCGGGCTGCGCGGGCGCCGTGGCGCGGGCCGCAGCGGCGGACGCGGCCGGCGGCGCATCGTCGTCGCTGCGCGCGGCGCGCGCGGCGGCGGTGGCTTCCTCGAGCGTGTCGCGGAACCGGACCACGGCATCCGACGGGCGTTGCGCGTAGCGGTCCTCGAAGATCATCCGCGGCGTCGTGTCCCGGCCGTAGACCGCCTCGTTCGCCGCGTCGTCGATCGCCAGCACCGCGCCGTCGAGGGCGACGCCCGCGAACAGGCCGCGCGCGCGCGACCACGACCAGATCTCCGCCTTCAACTGCCCGTCGGTGGACGCCGACGCGTTGCGCCCGACCGGCCCCGCCGCGACGCCGGCGTCGGCACCGAGGGTGAACTTGCCGTTGACGATCGAATCCAGGCCGCGCTCGCTGCGGAACACCAGCACGATGTCCGCCGACTGCACGCCGGCCTGGAAGCCGATGCTGCCGCCGGTGAGGGTCACGAAGGCCGGGTTCGACCAGGTGCCGTCGGCGCGCTTCACCGAGAGCAGGCCGTGGCCGCGGCGGCCGCCGATCACCAGGCCGGCCTTGATGCTGTCGGGCACGACCACGATCGCGTGCGCCTCGTCGAGCAGCTTGTCCGGGATCGCCGATTCCGGGATCGCCTGGATGTCGGCGAGCACGCGGACCGCGTTGCGCGCGCGGGCGTCCTCGCCGGTGCCGGCGAACGCGTTGGCGGATGCGGCGGCCAGGAGCAGCAGCGCCGCGGCGGCGAGCAGCATCCTGGCGGACAGGCGGGAAGCGGTGGCGGGCAGGCGGGCGTGGCGCAGGGGCATGGCGGGCTCCGTCGATGGCTGGCCCCGGCGGGGGCATTCGGCGTTCAGGCTAGGGTCGCGGCGATGAACGTGGGGGGAACCGCCGGCGGCCAAGTTGCGTCTGTCATCCTATGCCCATGAGCGACGCCGTGCTGCTGGTGAACCTGGGAACGCCCGACGCGCCGACCGCGCCGGCGGTCCGCCGCTACCTCGGCGAGTTCCTCGCCGATCCGCGCGTGGTCGCGCTGCCGCGCTGGCTGTGGCTGCCGCTGCTGCACCGCGTGATCCTGCCGCGGCGCGCGCCGCGGGTCGCGGAGAAATACGCGGGGATCTGGCTGCCCGGCGGCTCGCCGCTGGCGGTGTACACGCGCGCGCTGGCGGAAGCGGTGGACGCGCGCCTGCCCGGCATGCGCGTCGAACATGCGATGCGCTACGGCAACCCGTCGGTCCCCGACGCGCTCGCGCGCCTGCGCGATGCGGGCTGCGCGCGCGTGCTGGTGCTGCCGCTGTATCCGCAGTACTCGACGACGACCACGGAAACGGTCGCCGACGTGCTGGCGAAGGCGGGCGCGAACGCCCCCGCGCTGCGCATGGTGCGCGACTACCACCTCGATCCGCAGTGGATCGCCGCGGTCGCCGCCTCGATCCGCGCGCACTGGGACGCGCGCGGCCGCGGCGAGCACCTGCTGCTGTCGCTGCACGGCCTGCCGCAGCGCGTCGTCGACAAGGGCGACCCCTACGCGCGGCAATGCGAGGCCAGCGCGCACGCGATCGCGGACGCGCTGGGGCTCGCGCCCGGCGAATGGACGCTCGCGTACCAGTCGCGTTTCGGCGCGGGCAAGTGGCTGCAGCCGGCGACCGCCGACACGCTCGAGGCGCTGGCGGCGCGCGGCGTGCGCCGCGTCGACGTGGCCTGCCCGGGATTCGCCGCCGATTGCCTGGAGACGCTCGAGGAGATCGGGATCATGCTCGCGGAGGACTTCGCAGCGCGCGGCGGCGAACTGCGCGCGATCCCGTGCCTGAACGCGTCGCCGGCGCACGCCGATGCGATCGCGGCGATCGCGTCGCGCGAGCTGGCGGCCTGGGCGTGAGCGCGAGCGACGCACCGCACGCGGACGCGCCGGGCGGCATCGCGCTGCGCGAATTCGCGCTCGACCTGCCGTCAGGCCGCATCGCCGGCCTGCGCGGCGGCGATGCGGAAGCGCCGCGCGTGCTCGCGCTGCATGGCTGGCTCGACAATGCCGCGAGCTTCGTCCCGCTCGCCGCGCACCTGCGCGGGATCGAGCTGGTCGCGCCGGACCTGCCGGGCCACGGCCGCAGCGCGCACCTCGCGCCGGGCGCCGACTACTCGTTCGCCGCGGCGGTGCATGCCGTGCTCGACATCGCCGATGCGCTCGGCTGGGACACGTTCTCGCTGCTCGGGCATTCGATGGGCGCGGGCATCGCCAGCCTCGTCGCCGCGGGGGCGCCGGAGCGCGTGCAGCGGCTGGTCGCGATCGAAGCGCTGGGCGCGCTGGCGGAGGAACCGGAGCGCACCGCCGCGCGCCTGCGCGACGCCGTGGCGTCCACGCGCGCGCTCGCCGGCAAGCGCCTGCGCCTGTTCCCCGACATCGCGCTCGCGGTGCGCGCGCGCATGCAGGGCGTCACCGGCAGCGCGCTGTCCGAACCCGCCGCGCGCCTGCTGGTCGAGCGCGGGCTGGCGCCGGTGCAGGGCGAAGGCGAAACCGGCGGGCTGGCGTGGAGCAGCGATCCGCGGCTCACGCTGCCGACGATGATGCGCCTGACCGAAGCGCAGGTGCGCGACCTGATCCGCGGCATCGGCTGCCCGACGCGCGTGATCCATGCCGACCCGCCACAGCCGTACCTGCCCGAACCCCTGCGCAGCGAGCGCGCGGCGCTGCTGCCGCGCGGCGAGCTGGTGGTGCTGCCTGGCGGCCATCACCTGCACATGGAACGGCCGGCGGACGTGGCCGCGGCGATCGGGGATTTCCTGGAAGGACGCTGAGCGCCTCAGCGCGGCAGCAGTTCCAGCTGCATGCGCACGCCGGCGGGCGCCGGCGCCATCCATGCGACCACGGCGCGACCCGGCTTCTCCCAGGCCTGCGCGAGTCCCTCGGCCGGAGGACGCACCGCTGCCGAGGTCCAGCCGGCCGCGAGCATGCGCGCGCGGAAACGCGCGGCGGCCGCGTCGACCGTCGTGCCGGGCACGTCCAGTTCCACGGTCGTGCTGGCCCCGCTGCGTTGCACGCGGACGACGGCGTGCGGCTGCGGCAGGGCGATGTCGGGCGGGAAGTCGGCCGGCAGCGCGGCCTCGCCGCCGATGCTGATGCGGACGTCCTTGCCGCCCTGGTTCAGCGTGACGGTCTGGGCGGCGGCGCCCGCCGGCCAGCCGGCCACGGCGGCAGCGATCGCCCCGGCGGCGAGGGCAATGCAGGCGGGGAATGCGCGGCGGAGGTCCATACCCGGCAGCATACGGAGTCGCGTCCCGGCAGCGGACACGGCGCCGCGCCGCCTTTCGCCCGCGGTTCAGTCAGTGCAGGAGCGCGCGCAAGGCCGCCTTGGTACGGCGGCCGTGGTCGTGGAACCAATCGCGCTCGTCCCGCCATGCCGGGAAGCGCGTTTCCACCTCGTGCCAGAACGCGCGCGAATGGTCGGGCCGCAACAGGTGGCAGAGTTCGTGCACCAGCACGTACTCGAAGGCGGAGGGCCGCGCGAGCACCAGCGCCAGGTCCAGCGCGACGCTGTCGTCCGGCGACAGCGAACCCCATTGCGACGACATCACCTTCAGCAGGATCCGTCGCGGCGGCCGCGGCAGCGACGGCAGGTAGCGCGGCAGCCAGCGTCCGACGTCGGCGCGCGCCTCGCCCTCGTAGAAGTCGCGCAGCGCGCGCCGCACGCTGGCCGCGCCCGCCTTCGCGGGCAGGGTGAAGAGCAGGCCCTCGTCGTCCTGGAGCAGGCGCGCATAGCGGCCCTCGCGCCAGCGCAGCGGCAGCGGCTGGGCGCGCAGCGGCAGCGAGGCGGTGACGCCCGGCAGCAGCGGCGCGGCGGCATCGGCGGCGTAGTGCGCGAGCTGCTCCGCGACCCATTCGCGGTGCTCGGAAAGGAAGCGTTCGCCGGCGACCAGGCTGGCGCGCGGCGGCAGCGTCAGGCGCGCGCCGCGCTCGTCCACCGACAGCTTCAGGCGGCGCGCGCGCGGATCGCGCACGCGCGCCACCGGCACGATGCGGCCGTCGTCGAGCGCGAGTTCGACGCTGTCGCGCTCGATGCTGCGGAATCGTTGCATGGGCCTATTGTACGAACGGCGCGTCGGCGCGGCGTCAGCCGCGATCGCGGCTCACCTCGCGCCCCGGGCGCCTAGGCCTCGGCCTTCGAGAGCTTCAGCGCCGGCTCCAGTACCGCGAACAGGCGCTTGAGCTCGCCCGCCATCAGCGCGAAGCGCGCGTCCAGCTCGGCGTGCAGGTCGTCGCGCTCGGTCGATTCCAGCCCGTCGACCGCGCCGTCGAGCAGCTTGAACTTGCGCACCACCAGGTCCTCGCCGAGCACGAAGGACACGTGGTCGTCGAGCGTGAGCGCCAGCCGCGTGACCTGCTTGCCGGCCTCCAGGTGCTTGCCGATCTCGTCGCCGGTGAGCTCCTGGCGCTGGCACTTCACGACCGCGCCCTTGTCGGCGGCGTCCTTGAGCTCGCATTCATCGCCGAGGCCCAGCCCCTCGGGCAGCGGCTCGCCCGCGATCCAGCCGGTGAGCACGGCGCGCGGCGCGACCTCCGCATTCAGCGGCAGCGCCGGGAAGCTGCCCAGCGCGTTGCGGATTTCCGACACGACGTTCTCGGCCTGCTTGCGCGAGGAACTGTCGACGACGCAGAGGCCGTGTTCGAGGTCGAGGATGGCGTCGGTGCGGCCCGGGCGCACGAAGGCGCGCGGCAGCAGCTCGTGCACGAGGTCTTCCTTCAGCCGCTTGCGCGTGCGCCCGCCCGGGCGGCGGCCTTCCTTCTGTTCGAGCTCGGCGAGCTTCTTCTGCAGCAGGTCGTTGACCACGGCGCCGGGCAGCAGCTTGTCCTCGCTGCCGACGCTGAGCCAGATCGCGTCGCCGATGCGGTGCGACAGCGCCTCGGCGTCGCGGCCGAAGGGGGGAATGAAACCGCGCGACGACAGCTCCAGCGCGCCGACCGGCTTGAGCGCGCAGGCGGCGAGGCGGGATTCGAGGTCGGAGAGGTCGAGCGAGGCGGGGAAACGGAACAGCGTCAGGTTGCGGAAGAACATCAGGCCAGCCAGTCGTGTACATCGGGGGGAGGGGCGGAGCCGCGCGCGCCGAGCGCGAGGAAGTCGAACAGTTTCGGGTCGCTCAGCTGCGACGGACGGATGTCGCCGAGCGCGCGCGCGATCGTCTCGATGCGGCCGGGCGATTCCTTCTCCCAGGCCTCGAGCATGCGCTTGACCTGCTTGCGCTGCAGGTTCTCCTGCGAGCCGCACAGGTTGCACGGGATGATCGGGAAGCCCTGCGCATCGGCGTACGCGGCGATGTCGTCCTCGCGCACGTAGGCCAGCGGCCGGATCACGACATGCTTGCCGTCGTCGGACAGCAGCTTCGGCGGCATGCCGCTCAGCTTGGCGTGGAAGAACAGGTTGAGGAAGAACGTCGCCACCAGGTCGTCGCGGTGGTGGCCCAGCGCGATCTTGGTGAAGCCGTTCTGCTCCGCGTACGTGTACAGCGCGCCGCGCCGCAGCCGCGAACACAGCGAACACATCGTCTTGCCCTCGGGCACGACGCGCGCGACGACCGAATAGGTGTCCTGCTCGATGATGTGGTAGTCCACGCCGATCGAGCACAGGTAGTCCGGCAGCACGTGTTCCGGGAAGCCGGGCTGCTTCTGGTCCAGGTTCACCGCGGTGATCGAGAACGCGACCGGCGCCTTCTTCCGCAGCTGCAGCAGGATGTCGAGCAGCGTGTAGCTGTCCTTGCCGCCGGACAGGCACACCATCACCTTGTCGCCGTCCTCGATCATGCCGAAGTCGGCGATCGCGCGGCCGACCTGGTGGCGCAGCCGCTTGGCCAGCTTCAGCCGCTCGCGGCGCGCGCGGTCGGCGCGCGGCGCCGGCTCGGCGAGGGGAATGACGACGGACATCGCGCAATTCTACCGGCTGTCCGCCCGGCGGACGCGGACGCCGCTTGCCGGTCGCGGCTTTGCCTTAAGCTGCGCAGCGTGAACCGGACCGCCGACCCCGCCGAACTCGCCCGGATGGCCGAACGCCTGGCGGCGCTGCGGCTCGAGCACCGCGACCTGGACGCGGCGATCGCGCGCCTGCAGGCCGACCTCGAGGCCGACGAACTGGCGGTCAAGCGCCTGAAGAAGCGCAAGCTGCAGCTGAAGGACCAGATCGCGCGGCTCGAAAGCGACCTGATTCCCGACGAGCCCGCGTAGCCCTAGGCCTGCTGCGCGGGGCTGATCTTCTCGATCGTGTGGCGCAGCTCGCGGCCGAGGATCACCTTCGCGTCGCGCGCCCAGGCCGACAGCCGCTCGTCGAACACGAGCTTGCCGTTGTCGTCGGTCCAGACCAGCCGCATCTCGCGCAGCTTCTGGATGAAGCCGCGGAACAGCGACTTGTCGAAGAACTCCGGCGCCGCCGGCGCGTACAGCAGGCTCAGGCGCTGCGCGGCGAGGTGGCACAGGCTTTCGAGCTCGCCGGCGCCGAGCGTGCCCGGGCCGTTCTTGGCCAGCACCGAGATCGCGATGTAGTAGCGCTCGAACGCCTGCTGCAGCGGATGGCCGATCGCGCGCAGCCGGAACACCTCGTCGCTCTGGCCGGCGTTGCGGGCGAGGATGCCGCCTTCGTCCTCGCTGACCTTCTCCAGCAGGCCCTCGCGCACGAACACGTCGATCGTGCGCTCCAGTCGCTCGGCGAATTCCTCGTCCGTCCACGGCAGGAACAGCTCCGCCTTCAGGAACGGGTACATCGACTGGCCCAGCCGCAGCACCGAGGCGCGCGGCATGCGCCGGTTGTGGTGGAAGCAGGAAGCGATCCAGCCCGAGGCGGTGAACAGGTGCAGCACGTTGTTGCGGAAGTAGCTCAGCTGCACCGCGGTGTTGGCGTCCACCGAGATCACGTCGCCGAGCGGGTGCGCGACGCGCGCGAGCATCCCGATTTCCTCGCCGTGGGCGACGATCTGCTCCGGCGTGTGCGGCGTCACCGTCACCCGGTCGCCGTAGGGCACCTCGGCCAGCAGCGTCTTCGACAGCGCGATCTGCGCCAGCAGGTCGGCTTCGCCCATCGCGTGCTTGGGCGTGGACAGCAGCGCCAGCGCCAGCAGGTTGACCGGGTTGACGTCGGCCGCGCGGTTGACGTGCTCCTGGATGCGCTGCGCCGCCGCGTCGACGGTGGCGGAAAGCCAGTCGGGGCGGTCGTTCTCGTCCAGCGGCTTGCCGTCCCAGCGTGGCGCGTGTTCGGCGAGCAGGTCGTTGAGCAGGATCGGTTCCCCGAAGTTCACCACCACCTGGCCGTAGTTGCTGCGCAGCACCTTCGGGATGCCCATCAGCAGGCCGAGGATGGATTCCTTCTCCTTCGGCTTGCCGGTCAGCTCGTCCTGGTAGCTGTCGCCTTCCATCAGCTTCTCGTAGCCGATGTACACCGGCTGGAACATCACCGGGCGCGTCGGCTGCCGCAGGTAGGCGCGCACCGTCATCGCCAGCATGCCGCCCTTCGGCCGCAGCAGCCGCCCGGTGCGCGAACGACCGCCCTCGACGAAGTATTCGAGCGAATAGCCGCCGGCGACGAGCTGCGCCACGTATTCGCCGAGGATCGCCGAATACATCGCGCTGCCGCGGATCGAGCGGCGGATGAAGAACGCGCCGCCCTTGCGCAGCAGGGTGCCGATCACCGGCAGGTTGAGGTTGATGCCGGCCACGATGTGCGGCGGCACGATGCCGCGCGTGTACAGCAGGTAGCTCAGCAGCAGGTAGTCCATGTGGCTGCGGTGGCTGGGCACGTACACCACTTCGCGGCCGGGCGCGTCCTGCTTCAGCAGGTCCAGGTGGTGGACCAGCACGCCGCGGTAGATGCGGTTCCAGACCGAAGTCAGCAGGAACGAGGCCGAGCGCACCACCGGGTGCGAGTAGTCGGCGGCGATCTCGTAGGCGATCGCGTGCGCCTTCTTCCACGCCGCCTCGAGGCTGCTCTTGTCGCGGCGCGCCTGGTCGGCGATGGCTTCGCGCACGGCGTCGGCGGCCAGCACCTTGTCCACGAGCAGGCGCCGCGTCGACAGGTCGGGGCCGATGATCGCTTCGCGGATCCGGTGGAAGTGGGTGCGCAGCACGCGCGAGAGCTTGCGCACCGTGCGCTCGGGTTCCAGCCCTTCCTCGAGCAGCGCGCGCACCGACACCGGCGCGGCGAACTGCACCAGCGTGTCGCGGCCGTTGAGCAGGATCGCCAGCAGCCGGCGGAAGCGGCCGACCAGCGCCCAGTTCTCGGAGAACAGCACCTGGAACCAGCCGCTCTGCTTGTCCGGCGAGCGCCCGACGAAGATGGAGACGGGCACCAGGCGCACGTCGAGCGCGGGATCGGCGCGGTGCGCGTCGATCAGCCGCGCCAGCGAACCCGAGTGGCTCTTCACCGCCACCGGCGGCTTGTTGGCGGCGAGGGCCGCGGCGCGGTTGAGCGTGCTGCCGGCGTTGCGGCGCGACAGCGCGACGTAGGCGCGCTTGCGGCCGAGCGGGTCGCCGGGCAGCGGGCGCAGCGGCGAGGGCAGGTTGGCCTGGCGGCAGGCGCGCTCGAGGATCAGCGCGTTGGATAGGCCGTAGTCCTCGAGCACGTAGCAGACCGGGCCCTCGAACTGGAGGCTGTCGGCGGCCGGCTCGATGCGCAGGCCGATCCAGGGTTCCAGCAGCTTGCCGAGCAGGCGGGCCCAGAGCGGCCGGCGCCGGTTCGCGCGGACGTGGTTGGGCCGGGGCGGGCCGGGCGGGGTGGGCGGCGCGGACGGCTCCGGCTCCCCGAAGGGCAGGTTCGGCTGGATGGGCATCGCCGGCATTATCGCCGAGGGCGGGTCGCGGGCGCGGCTGCGGGCGGCGGGGCCGCGGCGGCCGCTTCGGCGTGCCGGAGGTAATCGGAGAGGTACCAGCGGCCGCCGATCCGCTCCAGCGACACCGTCGTGTCGATGTCCTCGCCGGCGAAACGGTAGCGCATCCGCACGATGGCCCGGTCGCCCGTCTGCTGCTGCAGGCTGGCGTCCAGCGCGCCGAGCCCGCCATCGATGTCCAGGCCGTAGCGGAGCAGGGACTGCTTCACCGCCGCGGCGAACGGGCCGACCCGGCGCAGGCTCGCGTCCATCCCGGCGGCGCGGAAATCCTCCTCCGAGGCCAGGCCGACGCGGCGCGCGGCGGCCGCGAGCTGCACGATCGAGGCGCGCGCGCGCTCGCGGTCGCCCAGCGGGGCGCCGGCCGCCCAGCGGCCGCCGGCGGCGATGAGCTGCGCGTAGTGCTGGCGCTCGTCGGCGCTGTAGCCGGAGGCTTCGCTGGCGATGTACTGGGTGCCGAACTGGCCCAGCGTGACCGCCGCCGAGCGCAGTTCGCGCGTGGCGCCGGCGAACTGGCGGTCGAAGGTCTTCTGCAGCTTCGCCTCGGCGCCCGGCTCGGCCAGGGCGTGCAGCATCGCCGGCAGGCGCCGGCCGAAGGGCAGCTCGTCCAGCGGCCAGCGGGTCCGGCCCTCCTTCCACGCGACCTGCAGCCGGGCATGCAGCGCGGGCGGCACCGCCTCGATGGCGAAGGCCTCGAGCTCGTTGTTGCGCAGGTGCGCGGTGAGCTGGCGCACGGCCTGGGCCGGGCGGGTCGCGGC
>JBDZUW010000105.1:0-1252 GCA_040255375.1 Luteimonas sp.
TCCTGGCTGTGCAGGTCGACCACCTCGACGCCGTTCTCGCGCAGCCAGTCGATGCCGCCCCGGAAGGTCTCCGACTCGCCGACGACGACGGTGCCGATGTTGAACTGCCGGACCAGGCCGCTGCAGTACCAGCATGGCGCCAGCGTGGTCACCATGATCGTGTCCCGGTAGCGGCGCTGGCGGCCGGCCTTGCGGAAGGCGTCGGTCTCGCCGTGCACGGACGGGTCGCCTTCCTGCACGCGGCGGTTGTGGCCGCAGCCCAGGAGGCGGCCGTCCCGGTGGTACAGCGCGGCGCCGATCGGGATGCCGCCCTCGGCCAGGCCCTGCCGGGCCTCGGCGATGGCGGTGTCGAGCAGGGCGCGATAGTCGGGCGTGGCGATCATGGCGGCGGCTCCGGGCCTGCGGCGGTTAGCGGGGGCGGGACGGCGCCCATCATGGACCAGCGGCGGCGGGAAATGGACCCCATGGATTTAGCTGCGATAATCGCGCCCATGAGCGACCCAGCGCGCGGCCCGGGCGACACCGGCACCACCCACTTCGGCTTCCGCGACGTCCCCGTCGCCGAGAAGCAGAAGCTCGTCGGCGAGGTGTTCTCCTCCGTCGCCGGCAAGTACGACCTGATGAACGACGCGATGTCGCTCGGCATCCACCGGCTGTGGAAGCGCTACTTCGTCGCCACCGCGCAGGTGTCGAAGGGCGACCGGGTGCTCGACCTTGCCGGCGGCACCGGCGACATCGCCGCGCTGCTGCGCCCGCGCGTCGGGGACGAAGGCGGGATCGTGCTGGGCGACATCAACGCGGACATGCTGCGCGTCGGCCGCGACCGCATGATCGACCGCGGCCACGTGCGCGGCTTCGAGTACGTGCAGTGCAACGCCGAGGCGCTGCCGTTCCCGGACCGCAGCTTCGACCTCGTCACCATCGCCTTCGGCTTGCGCAACGTTACCGACAAGGACGCCGCGCTGCGCGAGATGCACCGCGTGCTGAAGGTCGGCGGCCAGGCGCGCGTGCTGGAGTTCTCGGAAGTGAAGGCCGAGTGGTTCAAGCCGATCTACGACTTCCATTCGTTCCAGGTGCTGCCGCGCCTCGGCCGCCTGTTCGCGCACGACGCCGGCAGCTACCAGTACCTCGCCGAGTCCATCCGCAAGCATCCGCCGCAGGACGAGCTGAAGGCGATGATGGACGCCGCCGGCTTCGCGCGCACCAGCTACCGCAACCTCAGCGCCGGCATCGTCGCGATCCACACCGGCTA
>JBDZUW010000105.1:1352-6919 GCA_040255375.1 Luteimonas sp.
TGGAAGCCGTAGCTCAGTTTCACGAAGATGCTGCGGGTGTTGCCGAAGAGGTCCGGGTTGTCGTCGTCCATGAACGCGCCGTAGGAGGCGCCGGCGTACACCGCGGTGCGCGGGTTGATCTTGTACGAGTACACCGCCTGCGCCGCCCAGTCGCGCGAGCGCGCCTCGATCGGGTCGGCGTAGAGCGATACGTCGCGCTTGACGTTGCTGCCCTGCAGGGTCAGGCGCAGGCGCTGCCGCGGGTCGAACTGCCAGCTGCCGCCGGTGTTGAGCACGGTCGCCTCGAATGCGGTGCCGCCGTCGCGGCGCATGACCTGGCGGACCAGGTCCCAGTCCAGCGCGATGCCGCGGCCGACGTTGGCGTTGCCCCAGAATTCCAGCTGCGTCCGGCGGCCGGTCTCCACCGCGGCCAGGTCGATCATCCTGCCGACCTGCGCGTAGGCGCCGAGCTGCAGGTTGCCGGTGGGCCGGTAGTTGCCGTTGACGTCCACGTAGTGCTCGTCGAACAGCGTGCCCTCCCAGAAGCGGACGCGGGTCATGCCGTGCAGGCTGAGGCTGCTCTGCTTCGGGCCCTGCACGCTGACCTGGCCTTCCCATTCGCGCTCGAGCAGCTGGCCGTCGAAGCGGCGGGTGATGTCGAAATCGCCGTACACGTTGATGCGGTTGAACGCCTTGTCGTCGCGGTACCAGCTGTGGCCGCCGCCGACCAGCGACTTGTCGTAGCCGACCTGGCCCATGAAGCCGAGGTCCGCGCGGAAGCCCGGGTCGATGTCCTCGTGCCAGGTGTCGAAGTTCCAGTCGCGGTTGCTGAACGCGTACTCGGCGCGCCACGCGTTGCCCGACGGCCGCGCGTCGTCGCCGAGCTCGTCCTTGTAGGCATCGACGATCGATGCCGGATACTCGGACTGGCTGTGCAGGATCTGGGCGGTGGCGGTGTGCGCGCCCTGCTGCCAGCGCGCGTCCACGCCGGCGACGTTGTTGCTGTAGTCGTCGCCCTGGCGGAAGGTGCCGATCGCGCCGACGCTGAAGTGCGTGTTGAAGTCGTAGCGGTAGCGGCCGACGGCGACGTCCGCCTTCTGGTCGAGCTGCTCGAAGCCCGAGCCGAGCACGCCCGGCACCAGCACCAGCGTGGTGGCGTCGCGCGCGACGATCGCGCCGTAGGCGCCGCTGCCGGTGCGGCCGGTCACGCGCAGGCCGAAGTCGGGATCGGCGATCTGGCGGGTGTAGAGCACGTCGAACTGGCTGGTGAAGTAGTCCGCGCCCTCGAGGAAGAACGGCCGCTTCTCCTGGTAGAACAGGGCGAAGCTGTCGTTGAAGCTGAGCTGCAGCTGGTCGGTCTCGACCTGGGAAAAGTCGGGATTGATCGTGGCGTTGAGCGTCATCGCCGGCGACGGCGCCCAGCTCACGTCGAGGCCGGGCTCGATCGAGGTGTCCCCGCTCTTCCAGGGTTCGCCGGCGGCGTCGCGGGTCTGCGTGCTGCCCATCGTCAGCGTCGGCACGATCTCGAGGTTGCGGCCCTGGTGCGCGCCGGCGAAGCCGTCGTACTCGCCCCATTCGCACTCGAAGCAGTTGGATTCGCGCGGCACGCGGCCGCTGGCCAGCTGGTGGCGCTTGTCGCGCGGCCAGTTGCGGAACAGCGAGATGCCCCAGCGCTGCTCGCCGCCGCCGGTGGGGAAGCGCAGGGTGGAGAACGGGATGCGGAACTCGACGTCGTAGCCTTCCGCCGTGACGCGGCCCGCGCTCTCCCACAGGCCATCCCAGCTCGAATCCTCCTGGTTGCTGCTGTTGCTCTCGTCGCGGATGATGTCGCCCTGCACGCCGAACGGGTTCGACACCAGCTCGTAGCCGCGGCGGTTGTCGTTGAAGGTGTCGAGGAAGACGCCGACCCAGTCGTCGTTGAACATCGCGTCGCGGTCGCGCAGGTGGGCGCGGATCCGCGACGGGTCCGGATCGGCCGCGTGGAACGACACGTACAGCGCGTCGGCGGTGTAGCCGATGCGGACGGTGGTCTTCACCGGCGCCGGGATGTTGTCGCCGGGCTGGATCTCGTAGGCGATCTCCTGGATGAGCGCGCCCTGCCAGGCCGCGTCGTCGAGCTTGCCGTCGATCACGATGCCGTCCGGCAGCTGCGGGATCCGGCCGCCGGGCACGTAGCCCGCCGGCGCCGCGGCGGCGGCGTCCTGGGCCCGGGCCTGGGCGAACGGTGCGCAGAGCAGGAGGGCAGCGGTCAGCGCTGCGATCGGGACGTGCGGCTTCATTGGGGGTTTCCGTGGGGTATTCGTGGCAGGGATGCGTGGAGGGGGCCGCCCGTTGCCATGACCAATGGCAGGGCCGCCGTCCGGCGCCGGTGGCCGCGAACGATGCGCAGCCGGCCGCCGGAACAGGAGTGCCGCAAGTCGGGTTGACTGGCGACATGCGCGCGCATGCGTCGGGCACACCCGCGGGGCGCTAGACTTCGGGGTTCCGTCGCCACCGGTCCGTTCCTCCATGCGCCAGACCTTGCTGCTCCTGTCCGCCGCCGCCGCGCTCGCCACCGCCGGCGCCTGTTCGCGCAACGATGCGCCCGCCGCCGCCACCCCCGCCGCCACGCCGGAGGCCGCCATGCCCGCCGCCGATCCCGGCCACGACGAGTTCTCCTATGCCGAACCGGGCAAGGTGAAGACCACCGAGCTCGCGCTCGACCTCGCCATCGACTTCGCGAAGAAGGAGATCGCCGGCACCGCGACCTACACGCTCGACTGGGTGGACCCGAAGGCGAACCAGCTGGTGCTCGACACCCGCGACCTCACGATTTCCAAGGCCGAGGCGGTCGGCGCCGACGGCCAGTACGAGCCGCTCCACTTCGCGCTCGCCGCCGCCGACCCGCTGCTGGGCAGCAAGCTCACGATCGACGTGCCCGAGCGCAATACCACGGTGCGCGTCGCGTACCGCACCTCGCCCGCGGCCTCCGGCCTGCAGTGGCTGGCCCCGTCGATGACCGAAGGCAAGCAGCAGCCGTTCATGTTCAGCCAGTCGCAGCAGATCCACGCGCGCTCGTGGGTGCCGCTGCAGGACACGACCCAGGTGCGCTTCACCTACAAGGCCCACGTGACCGCGCCGAAGGACACGATGGTGCTGATGAGCGCCGACAACGATCCGAAGGCGGAACGCGACGGCGACTACAGCTTCACGATGCCGCAGAAGATCCCGTCGTACCTGATGGCGATCGCCGCCGGCGACCTGGTGTTCCGCCCGATCTCCGACCGCTCCGGCGTGTGGGCCGAGCCGGCGATGGCCGACAAGGCGCAGAAGGAGTTCGAGGACACCGAGAAGATGATCCAGACCGCGGAAGGCCTGTACGGCCCGTACCGCTGGGGCCGCTACGACATCCTCGTGCTGCCGCCCTCGTTCCCGTATGGCGGAATGGAGAATCCGCGCCTGACCTTCGCCACGCCCACCGTGATCGTCGGCGACAAGTCGCTGGTGTCGCTGGTCGCGCACGAGCTCGCGCACAGCTGGTCGGGCAACCTGGTGACCTTCGCGACCTCGCGCGACGCGTGGCTCAACGAGGGCATCACCAGCTACGTCGAGAACCGCATCGTCGAGGCCCTGTACGGCAAGGACCAGGCCGACATGGAAAGCGCGATCGCGCGCGGCGAGCTGAAGGACGAGTTCACCGAGGAGAACAAGCCGCTGCAGCCGCTGGTGGTGAAGCCGGGCGACCTCAAGGATCCGGACGAGAACCTCACCGGCACGGTCTACACCAAGGGCGCGTGGTTCATGCAGTTCCTGGAGGAGCGCTTCGGCCGCGCCGATTTCGACGCGTTCCTGCGCGGCTACTTCGACCACTTCGCGTTCCAGAGCATCACCACCGCGCAGTTCCGCGACTACGCCATCGCCAACCTGCTCGACAAGCATCCGGGCAAGGTGAGCCAGGCCGAATTCGATGCGTGGCTCAACGAGCCGGGCGTGCCGGCCACCGCGCCGCAGGTGAAGTCGCAGCGCTTCGCCGTGGTCGACGCCGCGCGCATCGCGTGGACCGGCACCGGCAAGCTGCCGGTGCCGCAGCTCACCGCGCCGTGGAGCACGCAGGAGTGGGTGCGCTTCCTGGAAGGCATGCCCGAGACGCTGAAGCCGGAGCAGATGGCCGCGCTCGACGCCGCCTATCACTTCACCGGCACCGCCAACGGCGAGATCGCGCAGCGCTGGTATCCGCTTGCGGTGCGCAGCGGCTACCACGCCGCAGACGGCGAGATGGCCGCATTCATGGCGCGGGTCGGCCGCCGCAAGCTGATCATGCCGATCTACAACGCGCTGGTGAAGACGCCGGAAGGCCTGGCGTTCGCGAAGGACGTGTTCGAGCGGGCGAAGCCGGGCTACCACCCGATCACGACCGGCTCCGTCGCCGCCACGATCGCGGGCGCCGAGAAGGCGCAGGCCGGGAACGCGCAGTGATCGCGCGCCGCAACGCGGCGTGCGTCGCGGCGGCGCTGGCGCTCGTGGCGCTGCTCGCCGGCGCGGGCTGCGACCGCAAGGCGAAGCTGGCCGAGCAGGCGGCGGCGCAGGCCGCCGCCGCCGAGGACGCGGCGAAGCAGGGCGAGGCCGCGTTCGACGCGGCCGTCGCCGACGCGAACTGGGCGCTGGCGAAGGCGCAGGGCGACGTGCTGCTGATGAAGTACCCGCAGAGCCAGGCGGCCGCGCGGGTGAAGCCGAAGCTCGACGAGGTCGCCGCGAAGGCCCAGGCGCAGCGCGAGGACGCACGCCTCGCGGCGTTGTGGAGCTACCAGGCCGAGCCGGTGCCGGATGGCACCCAGCTCTCCGCCTCGATCTACGCGAAGGACGAACTGGACGTGGACGGCAGCGGGCCTTCGCCGGTGCGCCTGATCTTCCGCGACCATCCGTCGTGGGGGAAGAGCAGCTACCTCGTGCTGCAGAAGGGCGATTTCGACTGCTATCGCGGCTGCCGGGTCAAGGTGACCGCCGACGGCAAGGCGCGCACGCTGCCGGCCTCGCGGCCGAAGACCGACGAGGCGATCGCGATGTTCATCGACGACCGCAAGGCGCTGTGGAAGCTCGCCACGACCAGCAAGGTCCTCGAGATCGAGTTCCCCACCAAGGACGTCGGCGCCCGCACCGCCACCTTCGAGACCGCCGGCCTCGACGCCTCCAGGCTCCCCGCCTGGTAGAGCCGACCCATGGTCGGCTCAGCGCCGACGCCAAAAAGACCCGACATGATCTTCCGCAAGCTCGCACTCGCCGCCGTCGCCGCTACCCTCGCGCTGTCGCGCGATGCCGGTGCCGCCGACCACTGGCGCGTCGCCGCGGCGATGCTCCACGACGGACAGACGTTCGCGAAGGCCTCCGCGGTCGTCGCCGCCGACCGGCTCTCGACGATCGAGGTCGACGGCGAAGACGGATACGCGCTGACGCTCGGCATCGAGGACCTCGGTCGCGGGCGGCTGCGCCTGAACGCGATGCTGGTGTCCGCGCACGGGTCGATGTCGCCCACGGTCGTCCTGGCGCCGGGCCAGACGGCGAAGGTCGCCATCGACCACCTCGGCCTCGTGATGAAGGTCTTCCCCGAAGGG
>JBDZUW010000106.1:0-6916 GCA_040255375.1 Luteimonas sp.
CAGCGTGCCGCGTCCGCCCGCCTGGCTCGCGCGCAGGCGCGCGGCTTCCGCGTCCGGGCGCGTCGCGAACGGACCGATGCGCACGCGCTGCACCGCCTGGCCCGCCGCATTGGCCGCCGCCTCGCGATAGCCCGGCAGGTGCGACGCACGCAGCGAGGCCACCGCCGCATCCGCCAGCGCCACGCTCGGGAAATCGCCGAATTCGACCGCATAGTCGCCGGCCGCGCTGGCCGCCGGATACATGTCGCCGTTGTCGGCCGGGAGCGCATCCGCCGCCGGCGGCGCGCCATCGGGCGCCTGCATGCCGAGCGCGCCGCCGGCGGGCGCGGTGCCCGGTTCGACGAGCGGCAGCTCCTGGGTCTCGAAATCGCCCTTCGGCGCATCCGGCACCGACAGCGGGATGCTCGAGGCGCCGCTGTCGGGCGCGGGGCCCTGCACCAGCATCGGCAGGAAGATCACCGCCAGCGCCACGAGGACGCCGGCGCCGACGAGGCGCTGTTTCAGTGCGGGTTCCATCGGCGCTCGGGGCTAGCGGAAGGCGCGCGAATTATACCGCCAGCCCCTGAATCGCCGCCGCCGCGGTATGGAAGGAACCGAACACGAGGATCCGGTCGCCCGGCGCCGCGGCGGCCAGCGCGGCGGCCAGCGCGGCCCCCACCGAAGCGTGGCGCGTGCCGCCGGCGGCGGGCGTGCCGGCCAGCCGCGCGGCGAACGCGTCCACGTCGACCCCGCGCGGCCCCGCCTCCTGCAGGCCCGCCAGGTACCAGGCATCCACCTCGCCGGCGAGTGCCTGGGCGACGCCCGCCGCGTCCTTGTCCCCCAGCGCGGCGAAGACGGCGAAGCTGCGACCCGCGACCGGTTCCTCGTGCAGCCAGCGCGCCAGTTCGCGCGCGGCCTGCGGGTTGTGGCCGACATCCACCAGCACCGCGATGCCGCCGCGGTCGAAACGCTGCAGGCGCCCGGCGATCCGCGCCTGCGCGACGCCGCGCGCGATCGCCGCTTCGGACGGAGGCGACGGCAGCGCGCGCAGCGCGGCGATCGCGGTCGCGGCGTTGCGCAGCTGCACGGGCGCCGCGAGCGCGGGCATCGGCAGCTCCATGCGCCGGCCGACCTCGCGCCATTCCCAGTGCGCCCCGTCGAGCGGCCGGAAGAAGAAGTCGCAGTTCGCGCGCACCGCCGACGCGCCGATGGCATAGGCCTGGCGCAGCACGCTCGCCGGCGGATCGTCGTCGCCTAGTACCAGCGGCTTCCACGGGCGGGCGATGCCGGCCTTCTCGACGCCGATCGCCTCGCGGTCCGCGCCGAGCCAGTCGACGTGGTCGATGTCGACCGTCGTGATCACCGCGACGTCCGCGTCGACGATGTTCACCGCGTCCAGGCGCCCGCCCAGCCCGACTTCGAGCACGGCGAGGTCCAGGCCTCCGTGCGCGAACAGCCACAGCGCGCACAGCGTGCCGTACTCGAAATAGGTCAGCGGCGTGTCGCCGCGGGCGGCCTCGACGGCCTCGAAGCCGGCCACGAGCGCCGCGTCGCCGGCATCGCGCCCGTCGATGCGGACGCGCTCGTTGTACGCGACCAGGTGCGGCGAGGTGTAGGCGCCGGTGCGCCAGCCGGCGGCGCGCGCGATCGCCTCGATGAACGCGACCGTCGAGCCCTTGCCGTTGGTGCCCCCGACGACGATCACGCGCTTCGCCGGCCGCGGTAGCCGCATGCGCCCGGCCACGGCGCGCACGCGGTCCAGGCCCATCGCGATCGCCTGCGGGTGCTGGCGCTCGATGCGTGCGAGCCATTGCTGCAAGGTCGGGGACATGCGCAATTGTAGGCCGGCGCGGAGCCGGCCATGGGCCGGCCTACAGGGCGCGGTGCACGGCCTCGCCGAACAGGTCGGTGTGGTGCGAGCAGTCGTTGAGCCGCACGACCTCGAACCGGTCCGGCGACGGCCCTTCCAGCAGGTTCAGCGTGGTCGGCGCCTGGCGGAAGCCCCACAGCCGCGGCAGCGGCAGCCCCAGCACGCGGCACAGCAGCACGCGGTTCACCGCGTCGTGCGCGACGACCAGCAGCGTGGCATCGTCGCCGAGGCCAGCGCAGGCGCGTTCCAGCGCCGGCCATGCGCGGTCGAGCACGTGCTGCAGCGACTCGCCGCCGGGCATCAGCACCTCGTGCGGCGCCTCGCGCCAGGCGCGCGCACGCTCCGGGTCGCGCTCGTGGATCTCCGCCGCGAGCAGTCCTTCCCATTCGCCGTGCGCGATTTCCATGAAGCCCGCGTCGGTCGCGAGCATCGCTGCCCGCGCCTCGCCGAGCGCGAGTTCCGCGGTGCGCCGCGCGCGCGCCAGCGGCGACGACACGGCCCGATCGATGCGGACGCCGCGCAGGCGCTCGCCGAGCGCGCGCGCCTGCGCTTCGCCGGTGGCCGAGAGCGCGATGTCCTCCTGGCCCTGGTACCGGCCCTCCGCGTTCCATGGCGTCTCGCCGTGGCGCGCCAGCAGCACCCGCATCAGGGCGACTCCAGCGACAGCACCCCGGCGATGCCGCGCAACGCGGCCAGCTGCGCCTCCGGCACCGGCCGGTCGACCGTGATCGCCGCGAGCGCCTCGCCGTCGCCCTTCGCGCCCAGGGAGAAGTTGACGATGTTGATCCCCGCCGCGCCGAGGTGCGAACCGACCAGGCCGATGATCCCGGGCCGGTCCACGTTGCGCATCAGCAGCAGGTGCGCGCCTGGGTCGAAGTCGAGTTCCACGCCGTCCAGGCGCACCACGCGCGGACCGCGGTGCAGCGTCGCCTCGACTTCGCGCGCGTTGCCCGCTTCGTCCTCGATGCGCAGGCGCAGCAGGCGGTCGAAACCGTCGCCGTCGCCGCCCACCGTTTCCGCCACCACCAGGCCGCGCGCGGCGGCTTCCTGCAGCGCGTTCACCGGCGTCACCCGCGTCGACGCGCCACCGAGCAGCGCGGCGACCAGCAGGCGCGTGAGCGGCCGCGGGTCGAGCGCCTCCACGCGCCCGGCGTAGGTGAGGTGCAGCCGCACCGGCGCCGGCACCATGCGCGCGGCGAGCCGGCCCAGCGCGGACATCAGCGGCATCCACGGCCCGACCTCGCGCGCGGCTTCGGCGCTGAGCGGCGGCAGGTTGACGCAGCCGGCGACCGCGCCCGTGGCGAAGTAATCGAGCACCTCGCGCGCCAGGATCGTGCTCACCGCCTGCTGCGCTTCGCTGGTGGACGCGCCCAGGTGCGGCGTCAGCACCAGCTTCGGATGCGCGCGCAGCGGCGAATCGGACGGCAGCGGTTCGGTGGCGAAGGTGTCGAGCGCCGCGCCCGCGAGCTGGCCGCTGTCGAGCGCGTCCAGCAGCGCCTCCTCGTCCACCAGGCCGCCGCGCGCCGCGTTCACGAGGTAGGCGCCGCGCTTCATCCGCGCGATCGTGTCCGCGTTGAGCAGGCGCGTGGTTTCCTTCGTGCGCGGGATGTGCAGCGTGACCACGTCGGCCCACGCGAGCAGCTCGTCCAGCGTCTTCAGCGGCACGCTGCCGTGGCCCGCCGCGGACGGCGGCAGGAAGGGGTCGTACGCGGCGACGTCCATCCCCAGTCCACGCGCCTTGCGCGCGACGGTGCCGCCGATGCGGCCCAGCCCGATCACGCCCAGCTTCTTGCCCTCGAGCTCGAAGCCGGTGAGCCCGGCCTTGGGCCATTCGCCGGCCTTCATGCCGGCGTCGGCGCGCGGCACGTGCCGGGCCAGCGCGAACAGCAGCGAGAGCGCGTGTTCCGCGGCGGCCAGCGTATTGCCGTCGGGCGCGTTCATCACCGCGATGCCGCGCGCGGTGGCGGCCTCGACGTCGATGGTGTCCACCCCGGCGCCGGCGCGGCCGATCACCCGGAGGCGGTTGGCGCCCGCGAGCGCCGCGGCGGGCACCGGCGTCGCCGAACGCACCAGCAGTGCGTCGACGCCGTCCAGCGCCGCGGCCAGCGCGGCGGGATCCTTGAAGGGAGCGGGCGCGACGTCGACCGTCCAGCCGGCGTCGCGGAACAGGGACAGGCCATCCTCGTGGATGCCGTCGCAGGCAAGCAGCTTCATTGTCATCGGAGACGGGGCCCTGTGGGCATGGGAGTCCGGGACGGCCAGCCTAGCAGCTTATTCGGCGGGGAGGTGCATCTCCTCCAGCAGGTGCGGCGCCGGGTAGACCTTGGCCAGCAGCCAGCGCAGGTAGCGGATGTCCACGTGGATGGCCCGCTTGTAGCGCGGGTCGTACATCCAGCTGGCGCTGACCGCTTCCCAGTTGCTGTCGAAGTTCAGGCCGATGAGGTGGCCCTGCGCATCGAGCACCGGCGAGCCGGAGTTGCCGCCCGTGGTGTCGAGGTTGGTCATGAAGTCGACGGTCTGCGTCTTCAGCACCGGATCGGCCGTGCTGCCGAAGTCGCCCTTCGCGATCGCGTCGCGCAGCGGCTTGGGCGCGTCGAACGGCGCCACGCCGGTGTGCTTCTCGAGGATGCCCTGCACCGTGGTCAGCGGCGCATAGTGCACGGCGTCGCGCGGATCGAGCGAGCTGAGCTTGCCGTAGCTCACGCGCAGGGTGGAGTTCGCGTCGGGGTAGACCGCCCTGCCCTGCGACTTGCGGAAGCCGTGCAGCGCAGCCATGTACGCGGGACGGAGCCGCAACAGGTCGCCTTCGCGCGCCTTGCCGGCTTCGTCCTCGCGCAGCACCGCGGGCAGCAGCTTCGCCGCCGCCTGCATCAGCGGATCGCCGGAAGCGGCGACGTCGGCGGGCGCTGCGGCCAGCAGGCCGAGGCGCACGTCCTGGTCGCCGAGCTTCGTGCCCGCGTACAGGCGATCGATCGCCGCCGTGGCCGACGCTGCGTCCGTGCCGAACACGGCGTCCACTTCCGGGATGCGCTGGCTCGCGGGCAGCGCGCGGTAGCGCGCCAGGAGCTCCGACAGCAGCGCCTTCTCGACGGCCGGGTCGTAGCGCCGCTGCACCTGCTTCAGCGAGCCCTCGATCAGCGCCTCGTCGCGCTGCTGGTAGCCGCGCTCGCGCTTCGCGTCGGGCTTGCCGCGTTCGGCGGCGAGGCGCTGCAGCTGCATCGCCGACTTCAGCAGCTGCGTCTGCGACAGCATCACTCCGAACAGCTGGTCGCGCTCGCGGTTGGCCTGGCCCGCGGCGACCAGCGCCTGCGCGGCCGCGATGTCGCGGCGCTGCGCGGCGGCGCCGGGCTGCTTCGCCAGCCACGCCATCATCGCGGCCTCGTCGGCCTTGCGCACCGCCACCGCGTCGCTGCGGCGCAGGCCCTCGAGCTCGCCCTGCGCGCGCTTGAGGCCGTTCTTCAGGCTCGCGACCTGCGAGGCGTAGCGCACCTGCGCGTCCTCGCTGCCGGCCGCGGCCTGCTCGATGGTGCGGATCAGCGCCGAGAACAGGTCCACGCGCGACGGCAGCCCCGCGCCGACCTGGTCGGCGAACTCCATCGCCATGCGGTTGCGGAAGGTGACGCCGGGATAGCCCGCGAGCATCGCGAAGTCGCCTTCCTTCAGCGGCGTGGTCGACACCGTCAGCCACGCCGGCGGCGCGTACGGCACGTTGTCCGGCGAGAACGCCGCCGGCTTGCCGTCCTTGCCCACGTAGGCCCGGTAGAACGCGAAGTCGCCGCTGTGGCGCGGCCACATGAAGTTGTCGACCTCGTCGCCGTAGTTGCCGATGGATTCCGGCGGCGCGTAGACCAGGCGGATGTCCTTCAGCTCGAGCTGCTTCACCAGGTAGAAGTCGCTGCCGTAGTCCATGTTGGCCACGCTGCAGCGGTAGCCCGCGTCCTGCTCACAGGCCGCGACCATCGCCTTGGTGGCGGCATCGACGGCGTCGTAGTAGGCGCGGCCGGTCCTGCCGCGCGCATCCGCGAGGATGGGGTCGGTGACCTTGTCGAAGCCGGTGGTCACGAACACCCGCGCGGCCGGGCCGGCGGAGCGCTCCGCGGCGCGGTCGGCGGCGACGAAGCCGTTCGCGATCAGGTTGTCCTGCGGCGTCGAATTCAGCTGGATCGCGCCCATCGCGCAGTGGTGGTTGGTGACCACCAGCCCCTCCGGCGACACGAAGCTCGCGGTGCAGCCGCCCAGCGAGACCACCGCGTTCATCGGCGGCTTCGCCAGGTCGGCCAGCGCGGCGGGGTCGCCCTGGTAGCCGGCGGCCTTGAGCTGGGCCGCGATCGACGGCAGCTGCGACGGCAGCCACATGCCTTCGTCGGCGCGGGCCGGGGCGCAGGCGGCGGCGACGGCGGCGGCGAGGCCGAGGGCGGCCAGGGCGGGACGGTGTTGCATGGCGATCTCCGGGATTCGGTGCAGCCGCTAGAATAGGCGACTCCCCGCAGGCCCGGCACTCCGATGACGCAGACCATGAAGGCGCTGGTGAAGCGCGAGCCCGCCAAGGGCATCTGGATGGAGGACGTCCCGGTCCCCGTCCCCGGCGCCAACGAGGTGCTGATCAAGGTCGAGAAGACCGCCATCTGCGGCACCGACCTGCACATCTACCTGTGGGACGAGTGGAGCCAGCGCACGATCAAGCCCGGCCTGGTCATCGGCCATGAGTTCGTCGGCCGCATCGCCGAGCTCGGCCCCGGCGTCAGCGGCTACCAGGTCGGCCAGCGCGTCTCCGCCGAAGGCCACATCGTCTGCGGGCACTGCCGCAACTGCCGCGGCGGGCGCCCGCATCTGTGCCCGAACACGACCGGCATCGGCGTGAACCGGGACGGCGCCTTCGCCGGGTACATCGTCATGCCGGCCAGCAACCTGTGGCCGATCCCCGACCAGATCCCGTCGGAACTCGCGGCCTTCTTCGATCCGTACGGCAACGCCGCGCACTGCGCGCTGGAGTTCGACGTGGTCGGCGAGGACGTGCTGATCACCGGCGCCGGCCCGATCGGCATCATCGCCGCCGGCATCTGCAAG
>JBDZUW010000195.1:0-1571 GCA_040255375.1 Luteimonas sp.
GCGATGGTGATGGTGCCGTCGTCCTGGATGTCGATCTGGGTGCCGGTTTCCTTGGTGATGCCCTGGATCACCGAACCGCCCTTGCCGATCACTTCGCGGATCTTGTCGGGGTGGATCTTGATGGTGATCAGGCGCGGCGCGAAGTCGCTCAGCTCCGGGCGCGGCGCGGTCAGCGCGTTGGCCATCTCGCCGAGGATGTGCATGCGGCCCTGCTTCGCCTGCGCGAGCGCGGTGCGCATGATCTCCTCGGTGATGCCCTGGATCTTGATGTCCATCTGCAGCGCGGACACGCCGTTGGCGGTACCGGCCACCTTGAAGTCCATGTCGCCCAGGTGGTCCTCGTCGCCGAGGATGTCGCTGAGCACGACGTACTTGTCGCCTTCCTTCACCAGGCCCATCGCGATGCCCGCGACCGGCGCCTTGACCGGCACGCCCGCGTCCATCAGCGCCAGCGAGCTGCCGCACACCGAGGCCATCGAGGACGAGCCGTTCGACTCGGTGATCTCGGAGACCACGCGGATCGTGTACGGGAACGACTCCATCGTCGGCATCACCGCCAGCACGCCGCGCTTGGCGAGGCGGCCGTGGCCGATCTCGCGGCGCTTGGGCGCGCCGAAGCGGCCGCACTCGCCCACCGAGTAGGGCGGGAAGTTGTAGTGGAACAGGAAGTGTTCCTTGTACTCGCCGGCGACCGCGTCGATGACCTGGCCGTCGCGGGCGGTGCCCAGGGTGACGGTGACGATCGCCTGGGTCTCGCCGCGGGTGAACAGCGAGGAGCCGTGCACGCGCGGCAGCACGCCGACCTTCGAGGTGATCGGGCGCACGGTGTCGAGCGCGCGGCCGTCGATGCGGACCTTGGTGTCGAGCACCGCGCTGCGCATGGTCTGGTACTCGAGCTCGCCGAATTCCTTCGACATCTCGGCGGCGCTCCAGCCGTCGGCCTCGGCACGGCCGGCCAGCGACTGCATCACGTCCTTCTTCAGGGCGGAGATCGCGTCGCGGCGCTGCAGCTTGTCGCGGATCTGGAAGGCCTCGGCGAGCTTGCCGCCGACGGCTTCCTTCAGCGCGGAGATCATCGCGTCGTGCTTCTCCGGCGCCTGCCACGACGACGGCTTGGTGCCGGCCTCGACGGTCAGGTCGTTGATGGCGTTGATCGCCTTCTGCATCTCGCGGTGGCCGAACATCACGGCGCCGAGCATCACGTCCTCGGACAGCTCGGCGGCCTCGGATTCGACCATCAGCACGGCGTTCGAGGTACCGGCGACGACCAGCTCCAGCTGCGATTCCTTCAGCTCGCTGACGGTCGGGTTCAGCAGGTACTTGCCGTCCTTGTAGCCGACCTTGGCGGCGCCGATCGGACCCATGAACGGCGTGCCGGCCAGCGACAGCGCGGCGGAGGCGCCGAGCAGCGCCAGGATGTCGCCGTCGATCTCCGGGTTCAGCGACATCATCGTCGCGATGATCTGGACTTCGTTCTTGTAGTCCTCGGGGAACAGCGGGCGGATCGGGCGGTCGATCAGGCGGGAGATCAGCGTCTCCTTCTCGGTCGGGCGGCCCTCGCGCTTGAAGAA
>JBDZUW010000196.1:0-1569 GCA_040255375.1 Luteimonas sp.
GCCGACGCGCTGCAGTACATCTCGTACTACCACCCGGTCGACTACATCCGCGCGCTGTCGGCGGCCTACGAGCGCGAGGAATCGCCCGCGGCGAAGGAGGCGATGGCGCAGATCCTGATCAACTCGCGCATGTGCGCCGAAGGCCACCGCCCGATCTGCCAGGACACCGGCATCGTCACCGTGTTCCTCGAGATCGGCATGGACGTGCGCTGGGACGATGCGACGATGGGCGTCGAGGAGATGGTCCACGAAGGCGTGCGCCGCGCCTACAACCATCCCGACAACAAGCTGCGCGCCTCGGTGCTCGCCGATCCGGCCGGCAAGCGCATCAACACGCGCGACAACACGCCCGGCGTCGTCAACGTCAAGGTCGTCCCGGGCAACACGGTGGACGTGATCGTCGCGGCCAAGGGCGGCGGCTCCGAGGCGAAATCGAAGTTCGCGATGCTCAACCCGTCCGACTCGATCGTCGACTGGGTGCTGAAGACCGTGCCGACGATGGGCGCCGGCTGGTGCCCGCCGGGCATGCTCGGCATCGGCATCGGCGGCACCGCCGAGAAGGCGATGCTGCTGGCGAAGGAAGCGCTGATGGAGGAGATCGACATCCAGCAGCTGATCGCGCGCGGCCCGTCCAATCGCGTCGAAGAACTGCGGATCGAGCTGTTCGAGAAGGTCAACGCGCTCGGCATCGGCGCGCAGGGCCTGGGCGGCCTGACGACCGTGCTCGACGTCAAGATCAAGGACTACCCGACGCACGCGGCGAACCTGCCGGTGGCGATGATCCCGAACTGCGCTGCCACCCGCCACGCGCACTTCACCCTCGACGGCAGTGGCCCGGTCATGCTGGATCCGCCCTCGCTGGGGGACTGGCCGAAGCTCACCTACGACGCCTCGAAGGGGCGCCGCGTCGACCTCGATGCGCTCACGCGCGAGGAAGTCGCGAGCTGGAAGCCCGGCGAGACGCTGCTGCTCAACGGCAAGCTGCTGACCGGCCGCGACGCCGCGCACAAGCGCATCGTCGGCATGCTCGACAAGGGCGAACCGCTGCCGGTGGACCTGCGCGGACGCTTCATCTACTACGTCGGCCCGGTCGACCCGGTGCGCGACGAGGTCGTCGGCCCCGCCGGACCGACCACCGCGACGCGCATGGACAAGTTCACCGGGCAGGTCCTCGAGCAGACCGGCCTGCTCGGCATGGTCGGCAAGGCCGAGCGCGGTCCGGTCGCGATCGAGGCCATTCGCAAGCACAAGTCGGCCTACCTGATGGCGGTCGGCGGCGCGGCCTACCTGGTATCGAAGGCGATCAAGGCGGCGCGCGTGGTGGCGTTCGAGGACCTGGGCATGGAGGCGATCTACGAGTTCACCGTGCAGGACATGCCGGTGACCGTCGCGGTCGATTCCACCGGCGAGTCGGTGCATGCCACGGGCCCGCGCGAGTGGCAGGCGCGCATCGGCAAGATCCCCGTCCTCGTCAGCTAGGGTTTCGCTCCGGGGCTGGGCGGCGGAAGCTGCTTGCTTCGTGATGGGGTCGCCGCGGAGTGCGCAGGCCCTTCCGGGGCACGGCACAAG
>JBDZUW010000197.1:0-1563 GCA_040255375.1 Luteimonas sp.
CTGCGCCTGGCCCTGCTGCGCCTGCTGCTGGCCCTGCGCCTGCTTCTGCTGCTTCTGCGACTTGTCCTTGCGCGGCTGCTGGTCGCGCGACTTGTCCTGCTTCCCCTGCGACTGCGACGCCTGCTGCGGCTGTGCCTGCTGGCCCTGGCCGCCGCGACGCTCGTCGCGGCGCTGGCCGTCGCGGTTGCGGCCGCCGCTGCGGTCGCGATCGCCGCGGCCGCCGTCGCGTCCGTCGCGGCGCTGGCCGCCACGCTCGTTGCGCTCGCCGCGGCCACCACGCTCGGGCGCCTGCTGCGGCTTGCGCGCCGGCATGGTCGGTTCGCCGCCGCCGAAGAAGCCGAGGATGCGGTCCCACAGGCCGACGCTGCGCGCCGCAACGGCGGCGGGCGAGGGCGGCGCCACCGGAGCGGGCGCAGGCGCGTCCTCGCGCGGCTCGCGCATCGGCGCCGGCTGCGCCGGGCGCACGTTGGTCACCGCGGCCGGCGGCGGCACGTTGAGGTTGGCCTTGCTCAGCGCGATCGTCGCCAGCTTGCGCGGCGTGCCGCGCTGGTAGCTCGGGCGGCCGGTCTCTTCGCCGAGCTCGTTCTCGCGGATGCGGGTGACCTCGTAGTGCGGGGTGTGCAGCTGCTCGTCGGCGACGATCACGATCGGCGCATCGTGGCGCTTCTCGATCTCGCTGAGCGCGCGGCGCTTCTCGTTGAGCAGGTAGTTGGCGATCTCCACCGGGGCCTGCACCAGCACCTGCCCGGTGTTGTCCTTCATCGCGTGCTCCTCGGCGACGCGGATGATGGACAGCGCCAGCGATTCGATGCTGCGCATGCGGCCATGGCCTTCGCAGCGCGGGCACACGATCTGGCTGGACTCGCCCAGGCTCGGGCGCAGCCGCTGGCGCGACATCTCCAGCAGGCCGAAGCGCGAGATGCGGCCGACCTGCACGCGCGCGCGGTCGGACTTCAGCGCGTTCGCCAGGCGGTTCTCGACCTCGCGCTGGTGCTTGTTCGAGGCCATGTCGATGAAGTCGATCACCACCAGGCCGCCCAGGTCGCGCAGGCGCATCTGGCGGGCCACTTCCTCGGCCGCCTCCAGGTTGGTGTTGAACGCGGTCTCCTCGATGTCGCTGCCCTTGGTGGCGCGCGCGGAGTTCACGTCGACCGCGGTCAGCGCCTCGGTCTGGTCGATCACCAGCGCGCCGCCCGAAGGCAGGCGCACTTCGCGCTCGTACGCGCCTTCGATCTGCGACTCGATCTGGAAGCGGTTGAACAGCGGCACGTCGTCCGTGTAGTGCTTGAGCTTGCGCAGGTTGTGCGGCATCACCTGCTGCACGAACTCCTTCGCCTCCTCGTACATCTCCGGCGTGTCGACCAGGATCTCGCCGATGTCGGCGCGCATGTAGTCGCGCAGTGCGCGGATGATCAGCCGCGATTCCTGGTAGATCAGGAACGGCGCCGGCTTGCTCAGCGCGGCCTCGGCGACGGCGCGCCACACGCTCAGCAGGTAGTCCAGGTCCCACTGCAGCTCTTCCGCGTCGCGGCCGACGCCGGCGGTGCGGATGATCACGCCCAT
>JBDZUW010000198.1:0-1557 GCA_040255375.1 Luteimonas sp.
AAGAACGCGATGCGCGAGGCGCCGGACGTCATCCTGATCGGCGAGATCCTCGACGCCACCACGATGGAGGCCGCGATCGCGTTCGCCGAGACCGGCCACCTGTGCCTGGCCACGCTGCACTCCAACAACGCCGACCAGACCATCGAGCGCATCCTCAACTTCTTCGAGGAAGGCGCGCACAAGAACGTGCTGATGAACCTGGCGCTGAACCTCAAGGCGGTGGTGTCGCAGCGCCTCGTGGTCGGCACCGACGGGCGCCGCGTGCCGGCGGCCGAGGTGCTGATCAACACGCCGGTGATCCGCGACATGCTGCGCCGCGGCCAGGTCCACGAGATCAAGCAGGCGATGGAGGAATCGCTGGAGCCGGGCATGGAGAGCTTCGACCAGTGCCTGTTCCGCCTCTACAAGGAAGGCAAGGTCGCGATGGAGGAGGCGCTGCGCGCCGCCGACTCGCGCGAGGGCCTCGCCCTGAAGTTCCGGCTGTCCGAGGGGACGACCGGCGAGCACGACCCCTACGCCGACGTCTTCAACGGCTGACCAAAAGGCCTTTAGCCACAGATTCCACAGATTGAAAAGGATTGGTTGCTGGCGCGTCGGGGTGCCGGGACCCGATCCTTTTCAATCTGTGTGATCTGTGGCTAAAAAGACCGTGGCCCGTTGGCTACGGCTGCGGGGCGTCGGGCTGGTTTTCGGGGCGGGCGGCGTCGAATTCGGGGAGCGCGAGGCAGGCCTGCTCGATGCGCGCGATGGTCGGGTACGCGGCGAGGTCGATGCCGAAGCGGCGCGCGTTGTAGGCCTGCGGCACCAGGCAGCAGTCGGCCATCGTCGGCGTGTCGCCGTCGCTGAAGCGGCCCGTCGACGGATGCTGGTGCAGCATCGCCTCGATGGCGGCGAAGCCCTCCTCGATCCAGTGCCGCACCCAGCCGTCGCGCTCGGCCTGCGGGACGCCCCACTCGCGCTCGAAGTACTGCAGCACGCGCAGGTTGTTGAGCGGGTGGATGTCGCAGGCCACCGCCTGCGCCAGCGCGCGCACGCGCTGGCGGTCGCGCGCGGTGGCCGGCAGCAGCGGCGGCTCGGGCCACATCTCGTCGAGGTACTCGAGGATCGCCATCGACTGGCGCAGCATCCGCTGCCCGTGCTGCAGCACCGGCACGAGGCCCTGCGGGTTGGCCTCGCGGAACGGAGCCGCGTGCTGCTCGCCGCCGTCGCGCAGCAGGTGCACCGGCATGATGTCGTACGCCAGCCCCTTCAGGTTGAGCCCGATGCGCACGCGGTAGGCCGCGCTCGATCGCCAGTACGAGAACAGGCAGAGCTTGTCCATCGCGTCTCCTCGTGGGCGCGCGTTCCGCGCGCCTGCGTTCAGGGGGCCTGCTGCCGCTCGATGCGCTGCTCGATCGCGCCGAAGATGCTGTTGCCGGCGCGGTCGAGCATCTCGATCCGCACCTGGTCGCCGAACGACATGAACGGCGTCACCGGCTTGCCGGTGGCCAGCGCCTCGACGGTGCGCTTCTCGGCGAAGCACGACGCGCCGAGGCTGGTGTCCTCGTTGGCGATGGT
>JBDZUW010000199.1:0-1557 GCA_040255375.1 Luteimonas sp.
CGCCGCGGCGAGACGCTCTACGGCGCGGAGGACAAGATCCCGCTGCATCCGCGCGTGCTGTCGGAGGATGCCGCCTCGCTGCTGCCCGGGAAGCGCCGTCCCGCCCTGCTGTGGACGCTGCGGCTCGATGCGACGGGCGAAGGCATCGCCATCGACGTACGCCGCGCGATGGTGCGCAGCCGCGCGCGGCTCGACTACGACGGCGTGCAGGCCGCGATCGATGCCGGCACGGCCGATCCGCTGTGGGCGCTGGTGCGCACGGTCGGCGAGCTCCGGATCGAACGCGAGCGCCGCCGCGGCGGCGTGAGCCTGCCGCTGCCGGAGCAGGAGGTGCGCGACGGCAATGGCGACGGCTGGCGCCTGGAATACCGCGCGCGCCGCCCGGTCGAGGACTGGAACGAGCAGTTGTCCCTGCTCACCGGCATGGCCGCCGCCGAACTGATGGTGCGGCATCGCGTCGGCCTGCTGCGCACGCTTCCGCCTCCTCCCGACCACGCGGTCGCGCGCCTGCACCGCACCGCGCGCGCGCTCGGGATCCCGTGGCCCGCGTCGCTCGCCTATCCGGACTTCATCCGTTCGCTCGATCCGTCGAACCCGCGCCACGTCGCGATGATGGTCTCCTGCACCAGCGTGCTGCGCGGCGCCGGCTACGCGGCCTTCGACGGCGAACTGCCGCCGCAGCCGATGCATTCGGCGCTCGCCTCCACCTACACGCATGCGACCGCGCCGCTGCGCCGCCTCGTCGACCGCTACACCGGCGAATTGTGCCTGGCCCTGTGCGCGGGCGAAGCGCCGCCGGCCTGGGTCCTCGACGCCCTGCCCGGCCTGCCGCGCACGATGGCGGCCGCCGACCAGCGCGCCGGTCGCTACGAGGGCGCGGTGATCGACCTCGCCGAAACGCTCGTCCTGGCGCCGCACGTGGGCCAATCCTTCGAAGGCAGCATCGTCGAGGTGGACGGCGAGAACCGCCACCACGGCACCGCGATGCTGCACGCGCTCGCCATCGAAGCGCCGGTCTCCGCCGACCGCGACCTGCCGCTGGGCGACGTCGTCCGCCTGCGGCTCGAGACCGCGGATCCCGCGACCCGCGCGATACGCTTCTCCCTGTGACGCCCCCGGATGGACGCAATGAGCCTGTCCCGCGACCAGCTGCGCACCCTCGCCCTCGCCGCGCTCGGCGGCGCGCTCGAGTTCTACGACTTCGTCGTGTTCGTGTTCTTCGCCGCGACGATGGGCGCGCTGTTCTTCCCCGCCGACATGCCCGCCTGGATGAAGCTCGCGCAGGCCTTCGGCATCTTCGCCGCCGGCTACCTCGCGCGCCCGCTCGGCGGCATCGTGCTCGCGCACTTCGGCGACCTGCTCGGCCGCAAGCGCATGTTCATGCTCAGCATCCTGATGATGGCGGTGCCGACGCTGCTGATGGGCCTGCTGCCGACCTACGCCACCGCCGGCGCGCTGGCGCCGGTGCTGCTGCTCCTGCTGCGGATCCTGCAGGGCGCGGCGATCGGCGGCGAGGCGCCGGGCGCGTGGGTGTTCGTCAGCGAGCACGTGTCGCCG
>JBDZUW010000107.1:0-6758 GCA_040255375.1 Luteimonas sp.
GCCGAAGGTGCTGCGCCGCGGTGCGTATCCGGCCTGGGGCGTCTACGCCAACGTCTACATGGCGGACGACGCCTCGCGGGTGGAATACCGGATCGACGGCGGCGAGTGGAAGGCGATGCGGCAGGTGCTGCAGCCCGACCCGCGCCTGCTCGCCGAGAACGCGAAGGACGACACCGCCGGCGCGCTGCGCGGCTACGACCGCTCGCCGGAGGCCACGCCGTCGAGGCACCTGTGGCGCGGCGCACTGGCGACCGACCTTGCCGCCGGCGAGCACCGCGTCGAAGTCCGCTACTTCGACCGCTGGCGCGGCGAGCAGCACGCCTCGACCTCTTACCGGCTCGACGAAGCCGCTCCCTGACCCCCGTGCCGCGTGCCGGCCCGCCCGGGCCGGGCGAGGGGCTTGACCCCGCGCCGCCGCTTGCCGTAATGTATTAGCACGTTAATACATTCGCACACGATGAAGCAGCGTCCCGAACCCCTGCCGCCCCGCGACGCCAGCGCCTCCTTCCGGGCGCTGGCGCGGGCGCTTGCGGAGCTGGACGACCCGAAGGACGTCGCGGCGTTCCTCGAGGACCTGTGCACCCCCGCCGAGCTGGAGGCCATGGCCGACCGCTGGCGGGTGGTGCCGTTGCTCGAGCAGGGCCTGCCGTACCGCGAGATCCACGACCGCACCCAGGTCAGCGTCACCACCGTGGGCCGCGTCGCCCGCACCCTCGAGCGCGGCACCGGCGGCTACGCCACCGCGTTGGCGCGCACGCGCCGCCACCACCACCACGCTTCCCACTAGAAGGCTGCCCGCATGGCTGACACCGCCCTGCAGGCGGTGCGCCAGCGGCTGCGCATCGCCATCCAGAAGAACGGCCGGCTCGCCGAGCCCGCGCGCGCGCTGCTGTCCGCGTGCGGGCTGGCGTGGCGCGAACAGCGCGACCAGCTGTTCTGCCAGGCCGACGACGCGCCGTTCGACCTGCTGCTGGTCCGCGACGACGACATCCCGCGCCTGCTGGAGGAAGGGCACTGCGAGCTCGGCATCGTCGGTCGCAACGTGCTCGGCGAGGAGTGCGCGCTCCTCCGCGAGCAGGGCGGCGAGCCCGCGGCCGTCGAGTTGCGCGCGCTCGGGTTCGGCGCCTGCCGGCTTGCGCTTGCGGTGCCGGACGCGCAGCCGTGGGACGGTCCCCGCAGCCTCGCGGGGCAGCGGATCGCCACCAGTCATCCCGCGCTGCTGCGCGCATGGCTCGCCGGGCGCGGCATTGACGCGCGCGTCGTGACCCTCTCCGGTTCGGTCGAGATCGCGCCGCGGCTGGGCCAGGCCGATGCGGTCTGCGATCTCGTGTCGTCGGGCCGCACCCTGGCGGCCAACCGCCTGGTGCCGGTCGAGGACGTGCTCGCCAGCGAAGCCGTGCTGGCCGGCGCCGGGCTGCCGCTGGACGCGGAACGCAGCGCGCTGCTCGACGGGCTGCTGCGCCGCCTCGACGGGGTGCTGCGCACGCGCGACCGCCGCCTGCTGGTGTTCCGCGCGCGCCGCGCCGCGCTGCCCGGGCTGCTCGCGCTCATGCCGGATGCCGAACCGCCCACCGTGTGCCCCACCGAGGACGGCGACAGCGTGTCGTTGCAGGCGCTGTGGCCGGGCATCGTGCCGTGGCAGCGGCTGGAAGCGCTCGAGCGCGCCGGGGCACGCGGCCTGATGGTGCTGCCGGTCGAGAGGATGCTGGCATGAGGCGCGTCGAATGGGCGGTGCTCGACGACGCGCAGCGCCAGCGTGTGCTGCAGCGGCCGGCGCGCCGCGCGGCGGAAGGCGTGCAGGCGACCGTCGCCGCGATCTTCGAGGCAGTGGCCGCGCGCGGCGATGCGGCGCTGCGCGAGTTCGCCGAACGCTACGACGGCGCGGCGCCCGCACGTTTCGAACTCGATCGCGCCGGGATCGAGGAGGCGCCCGCGCGGCTCGCGCCGGCGCTGCGCGACGCCATCGACGAAGCGGCCGCGCGCATCGAAGCCTTCCACCGCGCGTGCATGGCCGGCGACATCGCCGTCGACACCGCCCCGGGCGTGCTCTGCGAGCGCCTGCTGCGGCCCATCGCCTGCGTCGGGCTGTACGTCCCCGCCGGCAGCGCGCCGCTGCCCTCCACGGCGCTGATGCTCGCGATCCCGGCGATGCTCGCCGGCTGCCCGCGCATCGTGCTGTGCACGCCGCCCGGATCCGATGGCATGCCCGATCCGGCCGTCCTCGCGGTGGCCGCGCGCGTGCCCGGCATCCGCGTGTTCGCGCTCGGCGGCGCGCAGGCGGTCGCGGCCATGGCGCTGGGCACGGAGAGCGTTCCGCGCTGCGACAAGCTGTTCGGGCCCGGCAACGCCTGGGTCGACGCCGCCAAACAGTTCGCGACGCAGCTGCCCGGCGGTCCCGCCATCGATCTCCCGGCGGGCCCGTCCGAGTTGATGGTGATCGCGGATTCGGGCGCGGATCCCGCGTTCGTGGCGGCCGACCTGCTCTCGCAGGCGGAACACGGGCCGGACTCGCAGGTGCTGCTGGTCTCCGACGACGCCGGGCTCCTCGACGCGGTGGCTGCGGCGCTCGCCGACCAGCTGCCGCACCTGCCGCGTGCGGCGATCGCGCGCGAGGCCCTGGCGGCGTCGCACGCCGTGCTCGTTCCGACGCTGGAGGACGCGTTCGCGATCGGCAACGCCCATGCGCCCGAACACCTTTCGCTGGCGCTGCGCGAACCGCGCGCCTGGCTCGACCGCGTCGAATCGGCCGGGGCCGTGTTCCTCGGCGACTGGACGCCGGAGACGCTCGGCGACTATTGCAGCGGCAGCAACCACGTGCTGCCGACCGGCGGCAGCGCACGCGCCTGGAGCGGCCTGTCGGTGGACGCGTTCCGCAAGGCCATCGCGGTCCAGCAGGCTACGCGGGTGGGGCTGGCAGCCGCCGGCCCTTGCGCGGCGACGCTGGCGCGGGCCGAGGGCCTGGTCGCGCACGCGCGCGCGGTCGAATTGCGCCTGGAGCGGACGCCATGAACCCGCCATCGGCCCATTTCCTGCGCGAAGACCTGCGCGACTTCGCCGGCTATGCCTCCGCGCGCATGCAGGCGGGCGGCGCGCGCATCCGCCTCGACGCGAACGAGGCGCCATGGCCCAGTGCCGGCGACGATGCAGCGCGCCTGCGCCGCTATCCCGACCCCCAGCCGCGCGCGCTGGTGACGGCGCTGGCCGCGCTGTACGGCGTCGACGACGCACGGCTGCTGCTCACGCGCGGCAGCGACGAAGCCATCGACCTGCTGTTGCGCGCGACGTGCGCGCCAGGGCGCGGTGCGATCGTCACTACGCCGCCGACCTTCGGAATGTATGCCGTCTGCGCGCGCCTGCACGGGGCGCGGGTGGCGGAGGTGCCGCTGCGCGACGCGGGCGACGGCTTCGCCGCCGACCTGGGCGCGGTGGGCGACGCGGTCCTCGCTGCCGACGCACGCCTGGTGTTCCTGTGCTCGCCGGGCAACCCGACCGGCGACGTGGTCCCGCTCGACGGCATCGCCACGCTGGCGCGGCGGCTCGCGGGACGGGCCCTGGTCGTCGTGGACGAGGCGTACGGCGAGTTCGCCGGCGTGGCGTCGGCTGCGTCGCTGCCGGAGGCCGCGTCCAACGTCGTGGTGCTGCGCACGCTCTCGAAGGCGCACGCGCTCGCGGGCGCACGGGTAGGCTGCGCGATCGCGCCGCCCGCGATCGTCGCGGCCCTGCGCCGTTGCCAGGCACCGTATCCCTTGCCCGCGCCGAGCGTCGCGGCAGCGCTCGCCGCGCTTTCGCCGCGCGCGCTGGCGCGCACGCGGGCGCGGGTCCGGCGCATCCGCGAGGCGCGCGACCGTCTCGCCACGCGCCTGCGCGCGCTGCCGGCGGTGCGACGCGTCGACGCGTCCGGCGGCAACTTCCTGCTGCTGCGCCTGGTCGACCCAGACGCCGCGCTCGCGCGGCTGCACGAGGCGGGCATCGCCGTGCGCGACATGCGCGCCGCGTCGGGGCTCTCCGACGCGATCCGCGCCACGGTCGGCACCACGCGCCAGAACGCGGCGCTGGTCGAGGCGCTTGCGGCAGCCGGGGAGGGCGCATGAGCGGCGCGCCGATCCTGTTCGTCGACCGTGACGGCACCCTGATCGAGGAGCCGGCCGACTTCCAGGTCGACGACTACGCCAAGCTGCGTTTCGTGGCCGGCGCGATCCCGGCCCTGGCCCGCCTCCGCGAGGCTGGGTATCGCCTGGTGATGGTGACCAACCAGGACGGTCTCGGGACCGAGGCGTTTCCGCGCACGGCCTTCGAAGGTCCGCAGTCGCTGCTGATGCAGTTGCTGGAGAGCCAGGGCGCCGGCTTCGAGGAAGTGCTGGTCGACGAAAGCCTGCCCGATGCGCCCGCACCCACGCGCAAGCCGGGCCTCGGCCTGGTCCTGCACCTGCTGCGCGACCGCAGCGTCGACTGGGCGCGCTCGGCGGTCGTGGGCGATCGCGAGACCGACCTCGCCTTCGCCGCCAACCTCGGCGTGCGCGGGCTCAAGCTCGCGTCCCCGGTGTTCGGCGAAGGCCTGTCGTGGCCGGAAATCGCGCGGCTGCTGCTCGAGGCACCGCGCGTCGCCACCGTCGAGCGCGCGACGCGCGAGACGCGCATCGCGGTGGCGGTGGATCTCGACCGCGCAGCTGAGCCCGACGTGCGCACCGGCCTCGGGTTCTTCGACCACATGCTCGCGCAGCTCGGCACCCATGGCGGGATCGCCCTGCGCCTGCGCTGCGAAGGCGACCTCGAGGTCGACGAGCACCACGTGGTCGAGGACTGCGCGCTCGCCCTGGGCGCGGCGTTGCGCGAGGCGCTCGGCGGCAAGCGGGGCATCGGCCGCTACGGCTTCACGTTGCCGATGGACGAATCGGTGGCGGAGGTCACGCTGGACCTCTCCGGCCGCCCGTACTTCGCCTTCGACGGCACGTTCGCGCGCGAGCGCGTCGGCGACCTGCCGACCGAGCTCGTGCCGCACTTCTTCCGGTCGCTGGCGGACGGGGCCGGGATGACATTGCACCTGCGTGTGCGCGGCGAGAACGAACACCACAAGGTCGAGGCCTGCTTCAAGGCCGTCGCACGCGCGCTGCGCCAAGCCGTGCGGCGCGAGGGCGCGCAGCTGCCCAGCAGCAAGGGCGCGCTGTGAGCCGGGCGACCGCCCCGTGCGTGGCGATCGTGGATGCCGGCGGCGCCAATTTCGCCTCGGTCCGCTGCGCGTTCGAGCGCCTCGGGGTGCGCGTCGCCCTGGCTCGCGACGCGGACGCGCTGCGCGATGCCGGACGCATCGTGCTCCCCGGCGTGGGCGCGGCTGCGCCCGCGATGGCGCTGCTGCGCGAACGCGGCTTCGACCGGGCCCTGCGCACAACCAGCGTGCCGCTGCTCGGCATCTGCCTGGGCATGCAGCTGCTGTTCGCGTCCTCGGCGGAAGGCGATGTCCCGACCCTCGGGCTGCTGCCCGGCCGCGTGGAAGCGTTGCGCCCGGCGCCCGGCGTGCGCGTGCCGCACATGGGCTGGAACGCGCTGCGGCCACTGCGGCCGTCGCCGCTGTTCGACGGCATCGCCGCCGGCGCGCAGATGTACTTCGTGCACGGATTCGCCGCAGCGCCGGGCGCGGACTGCGTCGCCGAAACCGTGCACGGTGTGCCGTTCGCCGCTGCCGTGCAGCGCGGCAGCACGTTCGGCGTGCAGTTCCATCCCGAACGCTCGGCCGCGGCCGGCGCGCGGCTGCTCGACAACTTCCTGCGGATCCAGTCGCCATGAGCCTCGTCCTGTACCCCGCGATCGATGTCCGCGACGGCCGTGTCGTGCGCCTGCGCCAGGGCGACTACGGGCAGGAGACGCGCTATCCGGATGCCCCGCTGGAACAGGCGCGCCGCTATGCCGCGCAGGGCGCCGGCTGGCTGCACCTGGTCGACCTCGATGGTGCGCGCGAGGGTCGCTATACGCTGCTTCCGCTCCTGCAGCGGCTCGCCGCCGCCGGACTGCGCCTGCAGACGGGCGGCGGCGTGCGCGAGGCCGCCGACGTGCAGCGTCTGCTGGACGCGGGCGCATCGCGGGTGGTCGTCGGTTCGCTCGCGATCCGCGAGCCCGACCTGGTCGCAGGCTGGATCGCCCGCTTCGGCGCGGAGGCCCTCGTGGTCGCGCTGGATGCGCGCCGTGACGCGGACGGGCGCTGGGGCCTGCCCGTCGCCGGCTGGACGGCCGCGACCGACGCTTCGCTCGCCGGCCTCGCGCGCCGCTTCGAAGCGGCGGGACTGCGCCACCTGCTCAGCACCGAAATTTCGCGCGACGGCATGCTCGCCGGCCCTGGCCTCGACCTGTACCGCGAGCTGCGCGCGGCCTGCCCGCGCCTGTCGCTGCAGGCCAGCGGCGGCATCCGCGATGCCGCCGACCTCGCGGCGGTCGAGGCGATCGGCTGCACGGGTGCCGTGCTCGGCCGCAGCCTGCTCGAAGGCAGCCTGGACCTCAGGAGCCTGCGATGCTGAGCCGCCGGATCATCGCCTGCCTCGACGTGCGCGACGGCCGCGTCGTCAAGGGCGTGCGCTTCGAAGGCCACCGCGACATGGGCGACGTGGTCGAGCTTGCGCGCCGCCACCGCGACGCCGGCGCGGACGAGCTCGTACTCTACGACATCGCCGCGAGCCCGCGCGGGACCTGCGCGGATCCCGAATGGGTTGGCCGCGTCGCGCGCGACCTCGATATCCCGGTCTGCGTCGCTGGCGGCATCCGCAGCGTCG
>JBDZUW010000200.1:0-1538 GCA_040255375.1 Luteimonas sp.
AGCTGCTTGTCCATGTTCTCCTTGATGAGCTGCATCGGCACGTGGCCGGGGCCCTCGATCATGGTCTGGACGTCGTGCTTCCAGGCGATCTTCGTCAGCTCGCCGAGCGTCTCCAGCTCGCCGAACTGCGCCGCGTCGTTGGCGTCGGCGATGCAGCCCGGGCGCAGGCCGTCGCCGAGCGAGAAGGCCACGTCGTAGGCCTTCATGATCTCGCAGATGTCCTCGAAATGCGTATGCAGGAAGTTCTCGCGATGGTGCGCCAGGCACCACTTGGCCATGATCGAACCGCCGCGACTGACGATGCCGGTAACGCGCTTCGCGGTCAGCGGCACGTAGCGCAGCAGCACGCCGGCATGGATGGTGAAGTAGTCGACGCCCTGCTCGGCCTGCTCGACGAGCGTGTCGCGGAACACCTCCCAGGTCAGGTCCTCGGCGACGCCGTCGACCTTCTCCAGGGCCTGGTAAATGGGAACCGTACCGATCGGAACCGGGGAGTTGCGCAGGATCCATTCGCGCGTCTCGTGGATGTGCTTGCCGGTGCTGAGGTCCATCACCGTGTCGGCGCCCCAGCGGATCGCCCACACCAGCTTCTCGACCTCCTCGGCGATGCCGGAGGACACGGCGGAGTTGCCGATGTTGGCGTTGATCTTGGTGAGGAAGTTGCGGCCGATGACCATCGGCTCGCTTTCCGGGTGGTTGATGTTGTTGGGCAGGATCGCGCGGCCGCGCGCGATCTCGTCGCGCACGAATTCCGGCGTGATCGCCTTCTGGATGCTGGCGCCGAAGCCCTCGCCCGGATGCTGGGCGCGCAGGCCGGCGTCGCGCACGGCCTCGAGGCGCTGGTTCTCGCGGATCGCGACGAACTCCATCTCGGGCGTGACGATGCCGCGGCGCGCGTAGTGCATCTGGCTGACGTTGGCGCCGGCGCGCGCGCGGCGCGGCAACGGGCGGTTCGGGAAGCGCACGGCGGCGAGCTTCGCGTCGGCCTCGCGGCCGCGGCCGAACGCCGACGACAGCGTGCCCAGGGCCTCCGTGTCGCCGCGGCCGTCGATCCAGGCCGCGCGCAGCGGCGGCAGGCCCGCGGCGAGGTCGATGCGCGCATCGGGGTCGGTATACGGCCCCGACGTGTCGTAGACGGTGACCGGCGGGTTGTCCTCGCCGCCGAACAGCGTCGGCGTGCGCGTCTGCACGATCTCGCGCATCGGCACGCGCAGCGCGTGCCCGTGCGCCGCGCCGTGCCCGCCCTCGACGTGGATCTTGCGCGAGCCGGGAATCGGCCGCGTGACCGCCTCCGACAGCTGTTCGGTCTGGCGGATCAGGTCGGAGGGCACTGCGCTCATGGTTTCGCTCCCGCGTTCGCTTCATGGAAACCGCGCGATGTCGCGCGGATGGTGCGAAGCAGGGCGCAACCGGGGCGTGAACGCGCCGGCCGCGAAGCTTCCCTACGCCGGTGTCAACCGGATCAGGTTCGAAGGGTCTGTCTCAACCGGCGTCCGCCGGTACCCCCGCTTCGTCCGCCATTCCACCACGTCCCGGCT
>JBDZUW010000108.1:0-6614 GCA_040255375.1 Luteimonas sp.
TCGCTCGGCCGGCACCTGCTCCAGGTGACGCAGGAGAAGCGGCCCGACCGTTCCCGCGGCTGGGCCAAGCTGCACAGCACGGAGCGCGATCGCCGCGGCGCGATCAACGTGCAATGGCTGGCGGCGACGAACATCCTGCTGGCACGGGTCGTCACCCGCTCGGGCAACAAGCCGAACCTGATCATCGGCGATTTCGTCGACTACCTGATCGCGCGGCACAAGAAGCGCATCCAGGCGATCAGCATCATCCCGCGATAATCCATGGAGGAAGCAACGATGAGATCGGCCGGATGCCGTTTCGCCCTGTTCGCGCTGGGCCTGTTCTGGGCGGGCGCGTTCCACCCCGCGTCGGCACAGTCCTCGCAAGCCTGCGTGGATCCCCGCGTCGTAGAGGCGCTGCCCCCGGCGCAGAAGCGGATGGTCGAGGAGATGGCCGCGTCGTACCGCGACAGCACATGCCGCAACGACGAATGCGAGTTCCGCGTGGAGCCCATGGCGGACGGCAAGACCCTGGTCAAGATGCGGGCCAGGCGCTTCGCTCCGCGACTCCAGGCATGCGTCACCGTGTACATGAGCGAGCTGGCCGCCCTGTTCGACGCCGACGGACGCGCGATCGACCTCTGGCGGTATTGCCTGCTGATGGCGCACGAGGCGACGCTGGCGACGCCGTCGTTCACGCCCGATCCGCTCCCTTACAAGCATTGCCTCGCGGCGGCGCCTTGATCGGGTCGCCGCCGGCGCGCGACAATAAGCCATGGCTCCCGCACACGACGACGCGCTCCCGCCCTGCCCGGCCTGCGGCTCGGCGCTGACCTATCCGGATGGCGCGCAGCTCGTCTGCCCGGAGTGCGGCCACGAATGGCCCGCGGCCGGCGAGACCGGCGGCGGCGCGGAGGCGCCGGCGGAGGCCGCGACGGTCCATCGCGACGCGCTCGGCAACGTGCTGGCCGACGGCGACACGGTCACGATCATCAAGGACCTGAAGGTCAAGGGCGCCTCGTCGGCGCTGAAGGTGGGGACCAAGGTCCGCGGCATCCGCCTCGTCGACGGCGACCACAACATCGACTGCAAGATCGACGGCTTCGGCGCGATGAAGCTCAAGTCGGAGTTCGTCAAGAAGGCCTGACGCGATGAGCGTCGGCGACACCGGGCACCCCCATCTCCGCGACGAGGCGATCACCGGCGCCTTGCCGGTGGCGCCTGCGCTCGGACCCAGCCTGGATGACGCCTCGATGCCGCGGCGCTCGACGCTGGTCGAGCCGCGCGTGCTGCTGCTGTGCGCGGTCGCCGTCGCGCTCGGGGTCGGCGCGGCGTTCATCGCGCAACTCCTGGTGGCGCTGATCGCGCTGGTCACGAACGCCGCGTTCTACGGCCGCTGGTCGGTCGAAAGCGTGTCGCCTGCAGGGCACCACCTCGGTGCGTGGGTGATCGTGGTGCCGGTGATCGGCGGCCTCATCGTCGGGCTGATGGCGCGCTGGGGTTCGCGCGCGATCCGCGGCCACGGCATTCCCGAGGCGATGGAGCAGGTGCTGCTCAACGAATCGAAGATCCCGCCGCGCATCACGCTGCTCAAGCCGCTGTCTTCGGCGGTGGCGATCGGCACCGGCGGACCGTTCGGCGCGGAGGGCCCGATCATCGCGACCGGCGGCGCGCTGGGCTCGTTCCTCGGGCAGCTGCTGCATGTCACCGGCGACGAACGCAAGGTGCTGCTCGCGGCGGGCGCGGCCGGCGGCATGACCGCGATCTTCGGCTCGCCGGTGGCCGCGGTGATCCTCGCCGTCGAGCTGCTGCTGTTCGAGCTGCGGCCGCGCTCGCTGATCCCGGTGGCGCTGGCGACGGTGGCGGCGGCGGGCGTGCGTTACGCGACCGTGGGCACCGCGCCGGTGTTCGCGATGCCGTACGTCGCCGAGCCGGGCATGGGCGCGCTCGCGTTCTACGTGGCGCTGGGCGCGCTGATCGGCCTGGTGAGCGTGGCGGTGACGCACATCGTCTACGGCATCGAGGACGCGTTCGAGAAGCTGCCGGTGCACTGGATGTGGTGGCCGGCGATCGGCGGCATCGCCGTCGGCATCGTCGGGTACTTCGCGCCGCTGACCCTGGGCGTGGGCTACACCAACATCGAGGACATCGTCGCCGGGCACCTGGCGGTGGGCGCGCTCGCGTTCCTGTGCGTGATGAAGTTCATCTCCTGGTCGATCGCGCTGGGCAGCGGCACCTCGGGCGGCACGCTCGCGCCGCTGTTCACGGTGGGCGGCGCGCTGGGCGCGCTCGCGGGCTTCGGGATCATGGCGGTTGCGCCGCAGCTGGGCGTGGACCCGCGCATCGCGGGGCTCGTCGGCATGGCCGCGATCTTCGCCGGCGCTTCGCGCGCGCTGCTCACCTCCGTCGTGTTCGCGTTCGAGACCACCCAGCAGCCGCACGGCCTGCTGCCGCTGCTCGGCGGCTGCGCGGCGGCCTACCTGGTGTCGGCGCTGACGATGCGCAACACGATCATGACCGAGAAGATCGCGCGCCGCGGCGTGCGCGTGCCGACCGAATACGCAGCCGACTACCTCGAGCAGGTGCTGGTGCGCGACGCGGCGACGCGCGAGGTCGTGTCGCTGCGCACGTCGGACGAGCTGGGCGACGTGCGCCTGCTGCTCAACGGCGGCGCCGCCGCATACCAGCACCAGGGCTTCCCGGTGGTGGACGACGCGGGCCGCGTCCGCGGCGTGGTCACGCGCCGGCAACTGCTCGACCCCTCGCATCCGAACATGCGCCGCATCGGCGACCTCGGCCTGCGCGCGCCGGTCGTCGTGCACGAACACCATTCGCTGCGCGAGGCCGCCGACCACATGGTCGCCGCGGACATCGGCCGCCTGATCGTCGTCGGCGTCGACGCGCCGCATCCGCTGGTGGGCATCCTCACCCGCGGCGACATCCTGTCCGCGCACAAGCGGCGCCTGAAGGGCGCGCGCGAGGCCGGCAGGCACATCCGCCTCCGCCAGAAGGCCACCCCCGAATGAAGACTCGCTTCCTCGTTCCCCTCGCGCTCGCATCCGCGGCGCTCGCGGCCTTCGCGGCCTTCGCGGCCTTCGCCAGCACGGCCGCCCCGCAATCCGCGCACGAAGCCGACGAAGCGAAGTTCGTGCGCCTCACCCGGCAGCTCGAGCAGAAGCCGCTCGGCGACACCGACAAGCGCATGCGCACCTGGCTGCTGCAGTGGGCCAAGGACAGCCCGGACATCACCGTGCGCTTCTGCAAGGTGCTCAAGCCCGTGCCCGGCGACGGCGTCCCCAACAGCGGCATCCTCGCCACGCAGCAGATCTTCGGCAATGCGGCGTACCAGATCGCGCATCCGGACAAGCGCGGCGACCTGGTCGCGACGCAGCTCGCGGGTGCGCGCAGCGCCCTCCGCGCCTACGAGGCCCTCGTGGCGCAGGATCCGAAGGCGCGCATCCCGCGCATGGACGAGTTGCTGCGGAAGGAACAGGGCGGGACGCTCGAAGCAGAGTTGGCGCCGATCGTCCAGGCGGAGTGCGCGGCCACGGGCAAGGCGCCGGCCAATGCGCCGAAGCTCGTGCTGAAGGCCCGTCCGCAGGCCCGCTGAGCGCCGTCAGGCGCGCGCGGCGCCGAGGTTGCCCAGCAGCGCGCGCAGTTCTTCCTTGTCGCGCTCCTCGAGGCCCGATTCCGCGCGCTTGGCCTGCAGCTCGTCGATGCGCTGCTGCAGCGTCTGGCGCTCGAGCTGCGCCATCGCGTCGAGGAACTCCGCGCGCCACACCGACTCGTCGCCCGGCATTTCCTGCATCGCCAGCTTCTGCAGCGCCGCGGCTTCGTCGCGATCGGCGAAGTGCTCGAGGAGCCCGCCGGTGCGCAGGTCCGGGCGTTCGCGGACCAGCGCGACGAGCTCCGCGAGCAGGTCGATGCCGGGCTGGCGCAATTCGGCGAAGCGGTAGGGCGGCTCCAGCGCCAGCGCGAGCGGGGGATGCTGCACCAGCAGCGCGATCGCGCTGCGGACCAGGCTGCGCTTCGGCGCGGCGGGGCCGCGCCGCGCGCCCTGGGCGCCGGCCGGGCCGCCGTGCGCGCGCTGCACGGGGACGTGCGTTTCCGGCGAGCTTGCGCGCGCGCCGAGCCCGGTGAGTTCGGTCAGCCGCTGCTTCATCAGGTCGCCGAAGGCGCCGTCGGGAATCTGCTGCAGGTAGGCCTTGCAGCGCTCGGCCAGGCGCGCCTTGCCGTCGAGCGTGCCGAGGTTCACGTCGGCCGACACGTGCGCGTAGAAGAACTCGGACAGCGGCGTCGCGTCGCGCAGGCGCGCGTCGAAGCCCTCGGCGCCTTCCTGGCGGACGATGGTGTCCGGATCCTCGCCCTCGGGCAGGAACAGGAAGAAGGCCTGGCGGCCGTCCTTCATGCGCGGCAGCACCGACTCGAGCGCCTTCCATGCGGCGCTGCGCCCGGCACGGTCGCCGTCGAAGCAGAAGTACACGTCGGGTGCGCTGCGGAACAGCAGTTCGGCGTGGTCGGGCGTGGTCGCGGTGCCGAGCGTGGCCACCGCCTGCGACACGCCGTACTGCGCGAGCGCGACGACGTCCATGTAGCCTTCGACCACGATCAGGCGATCGAGCTTCGCGTTCGCCTGCTTCGCCTGCCACAGGCCGTAGAGTTCGCGGCCCTTGTGGAACAGCGGGGTCTCGGGCGAATTCAGGTATTTCGGCGAGTCCTCGGGGTCGATGACGCGGCCGCCGAACGCGATCGTCCGCCCGCGCCGGTCGTGGATCGGGAACATCAGCCGGTCGCGGAACTTGTCGTAGACCGAGCCCTTGTCGTTCTTCGAGAACAGTCCGCCGCGCTCGAGCAGCTGCATACGCCGCTCGTCGGTGCCGAGCGCGTCGCGCAGCGCGGAAAAGCCGTCCGGCGCATAGCCGATCGCGTAGCGCTCGGCGATCTCCGGCGCGATGCCGCGCTTCCCGACGTAGGCGCGCGCCTTGGCGCTGCCCGCGAGCTGCTGCCGGAAGAAGCGCGCCGCGGCGTCGAGCGCGCTGTAGAGATCGCGCATGCCGGTGTCCTCGTTCTTCTGCCGCGTGTCGCGCGGCACTTCCATGCCTGCGCGTTTCGCGAGTTCGTCCACGGCATCGAGGAACTCGAGCCGGTCGAAGTTCATCAGGAACGAGATCGCGGTGCCGTGCGCGCCGCAGCCGAAGCAGTGGTAGAACTGCTTGGTCGGCGACACCGTGAACGACGCCGAGCGCTCGTCGTGGAAGGGGCAGCGCGCCGCGTATTCCTTGCCCTGGCGCTTCAGCGGCACGCGCGCGCCGACGACCTCGACGATGTCGGTGCGCGCCAGGAGATCGTCGATGAAGGCGTCGGGGATGCGGGCCATGGACGCTAGCTTGCCACGCGCCGGCTCAGGCGTTGCCGGCGGCGGCCAGCGCGCGCAGGGCCTCGCCTTCCAGGCGCTGCACGGTCCATTCGTCCATGCCGGTCGCGCCGAGGCGGCGGTAGAAGCCGATCGCCGGCGCGTTCCAGTCCAGCACGCTCCATTCGAAGCGGCCGCAGTCGCGCTCCACGGCGATCCGCGCCAGCGCGGCCATCAGCGCCTTGCCCAGGCCCGCGCCGCGGAACGCCGGGCGCACGAACAGGTCCTCGAGGTACAGCCCGCGCTTGCCGAGGAAGGTGCTGAAGTTGTGGAAGAACAGCGCGAAGCCCGCCGCCTGGCCGTCGACTTCTCCGATCAGGACTTCCGCGGCCGGCCGCGCGCCGAACAGCTGCTCGCGCAGGCCCTCGTCGGTGGCGACGGCGGCGCCGGCCAGCCGTTCGTATTCGGCCAGCTCGGCGATCAAGGCGCGGATCAGCGGCACGTCGGCGGCCGTGGCCGGACGGACCGACAGCAGCGGTGGCGCCCCGGCCAAGCGGCTCAGCCCAGCTTCTGCTTGACCAGCTTCGAGACCAGGCCCATGTCGGCCTGCCCGGCGAGCGCCGGCTTCAGCACGCCCATGAGCTTGCCCATGTCCGCAGCGGAGGCGGCGCCGGTCTGCGCGATGGCCTTGTCGATCGCGGCGAGGATCGCGGCTTCGTCGAGCTTCTCCGGCAGGTAGGCCTCGATCACGCCGAGCTCGTAGCGCTCGACCGCCGAGAGGTCCTCGCGGCCGGCGGCGTCGTACTGCGAGATCGAGTCCTTGCGCTGCTTGACCATCTTCTCCAGCACGGCCAGCACCATCGCATCGGTCATCTCGATGCGCTCGTCGACTTCCTTCTGCTTGATCGCGGCGTTGATCAGCCGGATCACCGCCAGGCGGTCCTTTTCGCCCGCCTTCATGGCGGCCTTCATGTCGTCGGTGAGCTGGGTCTTGAGGGTCATGTCGGGAGGGAACGGGAAAGAGGGAACGGGAAAGCGGAAAAAGCAAAAGGGCCGGTGACGCTTGGCGTGACCGGCCCCGTAGCGAGCTGTTCCGTTGAAAGTCCGCACATGGATGTGCGGGCTCTTGCGGATGGACCCGCGATTAGTACAAGCGCTGGCGCTTGGTGACGTCGCGCGAGCTGCGGCGGGCCTGGCGCTTCACCGCGGCGGCGGCCTTGCGCTTGCGCTCCTGGGTCGGCTTCTCGTAGAACTCGCGCTTGCGGGTCTCGGCGAGCACGCC
>JBDZUW010000201.1:0-1510 GCA_040255375.1 Luteimonas sp.
CTTCCGCGACGACGCGCGCACCCGCGCCGAATTCCTCAAGTTCATCGGCCGCTGATGTAGAGCCGACCCATGGTCGGCTACGGCTGGGCGTAAGATCCGCACGGCCCATCCCGGAACCGCCGCCCCGATGCTGGACATCGCCCGTAAAGCCGCCCGCGCCCGCATGGCGGCCTGCTGCTGTCTCGTCCTCGCCTGGGGGCTCCCGTCCCAGGCGGCGCAGGCGCAACCCGCGAAAGCGGAGTCGACCCGGATCGTGATCCTGGGCGTCACCCACTCGGGGCAGCTGGTGGACGAGGCCCAGGGGCCCGGGATGATGCGCGCGTACTTCGAGAGGGTGCGCCCGGATGCGATCGCGGTCGAGCGGGACCCGCAGTCCTTCGCACGGAACGATTTCTACGAATTCACGTACGAGGCCCAGTCCATCGCGGTCCCGTGGGCGCGCGAGCATCGCCTTCCCGTCTACCCGGTGGACTGGCTGCCGCCGACGGAGGACCAGCGCCTGATGTTCGGCATCGACGTCGAGTCGCCGCCGCCGATCCGTGCGGCCGGCGGCCTCGGCGCCTTCATGTCCTTCGACGACCCCGGTGACCTTGCGAGGCCCCTGCTCTACGCGGACGCGCCAGGCGCGGCCAACGACGACCTCGCGTGGGCCGACACGCCTGCCGATCCCATGGTGGCGGACGGCGCGCGCCGGCTCTTCCTGTACCGGACGTTCCTGCAGGGACGGCGGATCGTGCGCGCGGCGGCGGCGCATCGCGGCGGCGTACTGCTGGTCGTGGTCGGATCCCAGCACAAGCCGGACCTCGAACGGATGCTGCGCACCTTTCCCCAGGTCGAGCTGGTCGGCGCGGCAAGCTTCGGCACGCCTGCCGCGCCGGAGGCGGCGCGGCTGGAGCTGGATTCCGATGCCCACGCCGTCGCCACCTTCAACCTGCTCGGCGTCCAGTCGGCGTCGGCCAACGTGCCCTTCCCGTACGTCGGGCGCATGGTCGAACGCGTCGAAAGAACGGCGCCCGGCGCCGAGGCCAGGCTGCTGCGCACGCGGCTCGACGTCCTGCAGGGGAAATTGCCGCCGTCCGCGGCGGCGGCGGCGTACCGGGACATCGCCGCGATGGCCGGTGACAAGGAGCAGTTCGCCTGGAACGGGGTCAAGGATCGATCGAGGATCGACTCCTACTTCGATCCCTTCGGCAACCTGACCGTGGGGCAGCGCGCGCAGCTCGAGCAGGCGCGCGAGCTGTACAAGAACGGAGACGCGGCCGGGGCCGGCGTCATCCGCGACAAGCTCGCGGGCTCGCTGGGGCAGCCGAAGGGCGGCCAGTTGCTGGCGTACTGGGAAACCTACGTGAGCAAGGCGAAGTAGCGCCGGCGGCCTCCACCCGGGCTTGCCCTACACGTCGCCGTTGCGCCGCCGCCCCGAAAGTGCGGCGATGCCCGAGACCCTCGATTGCCTCGTCGTCGGCGCCGGCCCGGCCGGACTCGTCGCCGCCACCTACCTGGCCCGCTACCG
>JBDZUW010000109.1:0-6528 GCA_040255375.1 Luteimonas sp.
CGCCGCGCGAGAGCTCGCGCTGGAAGGCCTCGCGGATCTGCGCGCCGTCCCAGGGCACGACGAAGGTCTGCACCGCCATGCGATGCGCCGGCGGCGTGGCGATGATCGACAGGTCGCGCAGGCCCGCCATCGCCATGTTCAGCGTGCGCGGGATCGGCGTCGCCGTGAGCGTGAGCAGGTGCAAGTTCGCGCGCAGCGCCTTCAGCGCCTCCTTCTGGCGCACGCCGAAGCGCTGTTCCTCGTCCACGATCACCAGGCCGAGGTCCTTGAACTTCACGTCCTTCTGCAGCAGCCGGTGGGTGCCGACGATCACGTCGATCTTCCCGTCGGCGAGCTTGTCGAGCTCGGCCTTGATCTCCTTCGTGGTCTTGAAGCGCGACAGCACCTCCACCCGCAGCGGCCAGTCGGCGAAGCGGTCGCGGAAGTTGCGGTAGTGCTGCTCGGCCAGCAGCGTCGTCGGCACCAGCACCGCGACCTGCTTGCCGGCGGCGGCGGCGACGAAGGCGGCGCGCACCGCGACCTCGGTCTTGCCGAAGCCGACGTCGCCGCAGACCACGCGGTCCATCGGCTGCGAGGCGCCGAGGTCGCGGATCACCGCCTCGATCGCGGCGAGCTGGTCGGGCGTCTCCTCGAACGGGAACGCGGCCGCGAACGGCTCGTACATCGCCCGGTCCACCTGCAGCGCGAGCCCGGCGCGCGCCTGGCGCTTGGCCTGGATCTCGAGCAGCTCGGCAGCGACGTCGCGGACCTTCTCGGCGGCCTTGCGCTTGGCCTTGGTCCATTGCTCGCCGCCGAGCGAATGCAGCGGCGCGGTTTCCGGCGACGCGCCCGAATAGCGGTTGATGAGGTGCAGCTGCGCGACCGGCACGTACAGGCGGTCGCCCTTGGCGTATTCGATCTCGAGGTATTCGGCCGGCATGCCGCCGGCTTCGAGCGTGACCAGCCCGCGGTAGCGGCCGACGCCATGGTCCTCGTGCACGATCGGGGCGCCCTCGGACAGCTCGCCGAGATCGCGGATGATCGCTTCGGGCTCGCGGCCCGCGCGCTTGCGCCGCCGCGGCTGCGAGGCGCGCTCCGGGAACAGCTGGCGCTCGGTGAGCACGGCCAGCGCCGGCGCTTCCACCGAGAAGCCGTCGTCCAGCGGCGCCACCGCGATGGCGAACCGGGAGCCGGGAGCCGGCAGCCGGGAGCCGGAAACGAAGCCGGCGAAGTCGGGCAGGACGTCGGGCGCCAGGCCGGCGGACGCGAGGACCTCGAGCAGCGCCTCGCGCCGGCCCGGCGAATCCGCGGCGACCAGCACGCGGCCCGGGTAGCTGCCGAGGAACGCCTTCAGCGCCGCCGCGGGCTCGGCGTCCTTGGCCGCCAGCGGCAGGTCGGGCGCCCGGTGCACGGCGAGCGCCGCCGCTTCGGCATGGCGCGGGTGCGCGGCGCCGCACACCTCGATGCGCGAACCCTCGTTCAAGCGCTCGCGCAGTTGCTGCGGCGACAGGTACAGCTCCGCCGGCGGCAGCAGCGGCCGCTCGATGTCGTGGCGGTGCTGCTCGTAGCGTTCGGCCAGCTGCGCGTGGAACTGGTCCGCCGCGTCGCCCGCGCCTTCGCCGAGCAGCGGCAGCGCCGACGCCGGCAGGTAGTCGAACAGCGTCGCCGTCGTGTCGAAGAACAGCGGCAGGTAGTACTCGATGCCCGCCGGCGCGACGCCGGCCTTCAGGTCCTGGAACAGCGCGCTGCGCCGCGTGTCGATGTCGAAGCGCTCGCGCAGCGCGTCCATCGCGCGCTGCGTCGCGGCCTCGTCGAGCGGCACTTCGCGGCCGGGCAGCAGGCGCACGGCTTCGACGCGGTCGAGCGAGCGCTGGCTCTCCGGATCGAAGGCGCGGATCGTGTCGATCGTGTCGTCGAGCAGCTCGACGCGGAACGGCGCGTCCGCGCCCATCGGGAATACGTCGAGCAGGCCGCCGCGCACGGCGAAGTCGCCCGGGTCGAGCACCTGCGGCACGTTGCGGTAGCCCGCGGACTCGAGCCGGCGCTTCTCGGCGTCGAGATCGAGGCGCTGGCCGGTGCGCACGTCGAAGCTGCTGCCGGCCACGTAGCGCACCGGCGGCAACCGCTGCAGCAGCGTCTGCACCGGCACCACGACCACGCCGCGCGCGAGCGCCGGCAGCGCCATCAGCGCGGCGAGGCGCTGGCCGACGATCTCGGGATGCGGGCTGAAGCGGTCGTAGGGCAGCGTTTCCCAGTCCGGGAAGGCGAGCACGTCGACGCCGGACCCTGCGAGCAAGGTGCGCAGGTCCGCTTCGAGCTGGTGTGCGGCGTGGTTGTCGCGCGCGATCGCGAGCAGCGGGCCTGCGTGCGCGCCCGCCGCGCCGGCGATCGCGCACGCCAGCGCGGACGCCGAGCCCGGCGCGCGCCAATACGCACGCGGCCGCCCGGCGGCGGGCAGCGGTGGAGCGGGGAAGGGAGCGATCATGGACCGCTCATTTTAGCGGGCTTACTTCAGGTCGAGCACGACCCGCACGAAACCCGGGGCCGGCGCGGCGTCCTCGCGCCGGAAGCCGAGCGACTCCGCCAGCGCGAGCATCGGCTGGTTGTCCTCGGCGACGTCGCCGTACAGCGCCTCGAGCTGCTTGCCGCGGGCCCAGCGCACCAGGCGCCGCATCAGGTGCCGGCCCAGGCCCATGCCGGCGAGGAAGCGCCCGACCAGGATCGCGAACTCCGCGCGCTTCGTGCCGTCCACCACGCCCACGCGCGCGAGCGCGCCGATCAGCGCCTCGCCCGCGGGCAGCGGCTCGGACGCGACGATCGCGAACTCGCGGCGCGGATCCGGGTGGGTGAGGCGTTCGGCGGCTTCCTCGGAGAGCGTCGCGTGCGCATCGTCGGCGCCGAGCGTGTCGTCGAAGCGCGGGCGGAGCGCGCCGGGTTCCATCAGCGCGAAGCCGGCGCGCAGCGGCACCGCATCGTCCGGGCGGATCGGCCGGATCAGCAGCTCGCGCCCGTCGGCGACGCGGACCATTTCATGCCAGGGCGGGAGTCGGTTGCGTGCGGCCATGCGAGGGATGCTCGCACGTGGCAGGTGAAAGCCGGCTCCACGTTTCCTTCACGAAAGCGCGGCTCGCGCTGGCGCGCTCAGGTCAGTGCAGCCGAGTCCCACCCGGGGCGCGGCGCGAAACGGTCGCCGTGCCGCGCCTGCAGGTCGCGCAGGCGGCCCAGCAGCGCCTGCGCGCCGGTGTCGCGGACGTACTGGATCGGGCCGCCGCGGAAGGGCGCGAAGCCGGTGCCGAAGATCACGCCGGCGTCGAGCAGGTCGGCATCGGCGACCACGCCGTCGTGCAGCGCCGCGACCGCTTCGTTGAGCAGCGGCAGGATGAGCCGGTCCTCGAGGTCGGAGGGCGCCACGTAGTCCTTCGGCAGCGCCGGCTTCTGCGGCTTGCCGTCGACCCATTTGTACAGGCCCTGGCCGTCCTTCTTGCCGCGCTTGCCGGTTTCGGGCGGCGTCGCCAGCGCCGCGGGCACGCGCAGCCCGAGGAAGGGCGAGAGCTCCTGCGCCACCCCGGCGGCGACGTCCAGGCCGACGGTGTCGAGCAGCTCGATCGGGCCCATCGGCATGCCGAACTTCTTCGCCGCGCGGTCGATGGCCGCGCCCGGGATGCCCTCGGCGTAGGCGGTCGCCGCTTCCAGCATGTACGGGAACAGCACGCGGTTGACCAGGAAGCCGGGCGTCCCCGCCACCGGCACCGGCAGCTTGCCCAGCGCCTTGCAGAATGCGGCCAGCCGCCGCTGCGTCTCCTCTGCCATCGCGTCGTGGCGCACGATCTCCACCAGCGGCATCAGCGCGACCGGATTGAAGTAGTGCAGGCCGGCGAACTGCGCCTGGCGACCTACGTGCTCGCGCAGTTCGTCGAGCGGGATGGAGGACGTGTTCGTGGTCAGCAGCGCATCGGCGCGCATGCGCGGCTCGACCGCCGCGTACAGCTCGCGCTTGGCGTCGGCGCGCTCGATGATCGCCTCGATCACGAGATCCGCGTCCGCGGCGCCGTCGCCGGCCAGGTCGCCGCGCAGCCGCGCCGCCACCGCCGGGCGCTTCGCCGCGTCCTTCACCTTCTTCTCGAACAAGGCCTGCGCGCGCTGCAGCGCGCCGTCGATGAAGCGCTGCTCGCGATCGGTCAGCGTCACTTCGAAGCCCTTGTACGCCGACCACGCTGCGATGTCGCCGCCCATCACCCCGGCGCCGACCACGTGCACGCGCGAAATGCCGCTCTCGCCCGCGCCCTGCGACTTGAGCCGCTCCTGCAGGAAGAACACGCGGATCAGGTTGCGCGCCGTCGGCGTCGCCGCGAGCTTCGCCACCGACTTGCGTTCCGCCGCCAGCAGGCCCCGGATGCCGCCGCCGGCGCGGCGCCAGGTCTCGATGAGCGCATAGGGCGCCGGGTAGTGCGCGCGCGGCGCCTTGCGCGCGACCTGCTTGACCAGCATCGGCGCGAGCAGCTGCCGCACCGGCCACGCGTTCGTGAGCCAGGCGAGCGCGCGCTGCTTGAACGCACGCTGCGTGCCCTTGAGTGCGAGCACCGCGGCCGCGTCGATCAGGGCGCCTGCGTCGACCACGCGGTCGACCAGCCCGATGGCGCGCGCGGCCTTCGCCGACAGCGCGCGCCCGGTCAGCATCATGTCCATCGCCGCCGGCGCGCCCACCAGCCGCGGCAGGCGCACGCTGCCGCCCCAGCCGGGATAGATACCGAGGTTCACCTCGGGCAACCCGATCCGCGTGGACGCATCGTTGCTCGCCACGCGGTACGTGCATGCCAGCGCGAGCTCGGTGCCGCCGCCCATGCAGTAGCCGTGGATTGCGGCAACGGTCGGGCAGGGCAGCGACGCCAGCTTCTGCAGCGTCTGCTGGCCGCGGAACAGCGCGTCGTCCACGGTGCCGCGCGCATCGAACTCCTGGAACTCGCGCACGTCGGCGCCGGCCACGAACCCCGACGCCTTCGCCGAGCGGAACACCACGCCGCGCGGCGGGTCGATCGCCAGCCGCTCCAGCAGCGCGTCGAGCTCGACCAGCATGTCCTGCGAGAGGGCGTTCACCGACTGCCCGTCGCGATCGATGGCGACCACGATCACGCCGTCGGCGCGGGCCTCCAGCCGCCAGTGCCGGAGGCGGAGGCCGTCGAAACCCGCCAGGGGGGCCTTGCTGCTGCCGCGTTCGTCCGCCATTTGGGCCATCCGGAGCGGTATGGGAGCCGAGTATCATCCGGGCGGCATTTGATTGCCGTCAATGCCGCCCCCATACCCCCTTGCGACGAAAGGGGAACTTTCCCGATGACGACGATGTCCCATGGCCCAGGTTGAGCCGTCCCAGCAGATGGACCACGAGCTCGTGGCCCGCGTCCAGCGCGGCGACAGCAAGGCGTTCGACCTGCTGGTGCGCAAGTACCAGCACCGGATCGTGGCCCTGATCGGGCGCTACGTTCCGGACTGGAGCGAATGCCAGGACGTGGCCCAGGAAGCCTTCCTGCGCGCGTATCGCGCGATGGGCAGCTTCCGCGGGGACGCCCAGTTCTATACGTGGCTGCACCGGATCGCCGTGAACACCGCCAAGAACCACCTGGTCGCCAATGGCCGCAGGCCCCCCACCGACGACATCGACGTCGCCGACGCCGAGCAGTACGACTCCGGCATCCGCCTGCGCGACAACGACACGCCCGAGCGCGAGCTGATGCGGCAGCAGATGGAACAAACGGTCATGCGCGCGGTCGAAGCGCTGCCGGAGGAGTTGCGGGTCGCGATCACCCTGCGCGAGGTCGAAGGCCTCAGCTACGAGGAGATCGCGGCGCGGATGGCGTGCCCGATCGGCACGGTGCGCTCGCGGATCTTCCGCGCGCGCGACGCGATCGAGCAGGAGTTGGCGCCGTTGCTGGACGGCGAAGAGGCATCGGAACGGGTGACGCGATGAACGGACAAGACAAGGTCCTCGACCACACCAGGGAGCAGCTGTCGGCGTTGTTCGACGGCGAACTCGCGCTGGACGAGGCACGCTTCCTGCAGCGCCGGCTGCAGCACGACGCGGCGCTGGCCGGGTGCGTGTCGCGCTGGCAGTCGATCGGCGACGTGCTGCGCGGCCAGGCCGCGGCGGCGGCGCCGGCCGGTTTCTCCGAGCGCGTTGCCGCGGCCGTGGCCGTCGAGCCCGCGCTCGCCGCGGCGCGCCGCGGGCATGCGCCGCGCCGCGGTTGGGTGCCCGGCGCCGCGCTGGCGGCCTCGGTCGCGCTGGTCGCGTTCTTCGCCACCCGCCAGTCGCCGGTGGCGACCCCGGACGGCAATGTCCCCGCGGCGCAGGTCGCGCAGGCCTCCACGCCCGATGCGCTGGCGACCCCCGAAGTCCCGCAGGCGCCCGCGCGTACGCCGCAGCCCGCGCCGCAGGCGCCGGAGCAGCAGGCGGCGCAGCTGGCGGCCGCCGTCGCCGTGGCCGAAGTGCCGCGCCGCGCGGCTGCACGCCGCAACACCGCCGCCCGCGGGCAGGCGCAGCGCGCCGCCGCCACCCGC
>JBDZUW010000110.1:0-6414 GCA_040255375.1 Luteimonas sp.
TCCAGCGGCGCGACCGGGAAATAGCCGCCCTTGATGCCGGGGCGATAGCCGCTGTTGCCGCCCGGATAGTCCTTGGCCGAGTTCCAGTGCGCCTCTTCCGAGTCGATGTGGAAGAAGGTGTGGCCCATCTCGTTGCCGTAGCGCACGGAGTCGAAGATGAAGAATTCGGGCTCCGGGCCGAAGAACGCCTGGTCGGCGATGCCGCTGGACTTGAGGAACGCTTCGGCGCGCTTGGCGATGCCGCGCGGGTCGCGCGTGTAGGCCTGCATCGTGGTCGGGTCGAGGATGTCGCAGGTCAGCACCAGGGTCGGATCGGCGGTGAACGGATCCAGGAACGCCGTCGCCGGATCGGGCAGCAGCACCATGTCGGACTGGTGGATGCCGCGCCAGCCGCCGATCGAGGAGCCGTCGAACATCTTGCCGTCCTCGAACAGCGAGGCGTCGACGATCGACTTGGGGAAGGTCACGTGGTGCTGGACGCCGCGCATGTCGGCGAAACGCAGGTCCACGAATTCGACCTTGTGGTCCTTGATGAGTTTTTCGACGTGCTCGAGGCTGGACATGGCGCGGGCTCCGGAGGGTGGCAGGCGGGACTGCCCTCGATATCGCAAGGCGCGTGCCAGCCTGGCGGGCGCGGGGGAACCGCGCCGCTACGCCATTCCGCGCGCGTCCGCGACGGAGCCCGTGCGCTTGTTTGGTGCATAGCCCTTCGTTTTCACCCCATTGGTGCAACGCGGAATCCCGTAAGCTTGCCGCTCCGCCCAGCCCGCCCCCGGACCGCTGCTTGGACACCCTGCTCGCCGCCCTGCTCCTGGGCATCATCGAAGGCGTCACCGAGTTCCTCCCCATCTCCAGCACCGGCCACCTGCTCCTTGCCGAGCGCTGGCTGGGCGCGCGCAGCGACCTGTTCAACATCGCGATCCAGGCCGGCGCGATCCTGGCCGTGGTCGTGGTCTACCGGGAGCGGCTGCTGCAACTGGCGTGGTCGTTCCTGGGCCGCAGCGGCCCCCGCGCAGGCGTCGCCGCCGGCGCCACGGTTCCCGGCCTCGACCAGCCGCCACGCGACTACGCGCTGAAGCTCGGCGCCGCGTTCGCGGTGACCGCGGTGCTCGGCCTGCTGGTGAAGAAGCTGGGCTGGCAGCTAGACGACGCCGTCGCGCCGATCGCCTGGGCGCTGGTGCTCGGCGGCGCGTGGATGCTGCTGGCCGAGCACTTCGCCGCGAAGCGCGCTTCGGTGCTCGGGGAGCGCGCGCGTATCACCTGGACGGTCGCGGTGCTGGTGGGCATCGCGCAGGTCGTCGCGGGCGTGTTCCCGGGCACGTCGCGCTCGGCGGCGACGATCTTCGTCGCGCTGCTGTTCGGCGTGACCAGCCGTGCGGCGGCCACGGAGTTCGCGTTCCTGGTGGGCATTCCGACGATGTTCGCCGCGACCGGCTACGAGCTGGTCGACCTGCTGCGCCACGAGGGCGTCGGCGGCGAGGACTGGGCCGCGCTCGGCATCGCCTTCGCCGCGTCCGCGATCACCGCGTTCGTCGCGGTGAAATGGCTGCTGCGCTACATCCAGTCGAACCGGTTCACGGCGTTCGCGATCTACCGCTTCGCGCTGGGCGCCGCGCTGCTCGCGTTCGCGGCCTGATCCCGCGCCGCCCGCGCGCTCAGGCGACGCGCGGGTTCAGGCTATAGGTGCCGTGGATCGCGGTTTCCGCGAGCACGTTGCCCTGCATCGCGCGGAACACGTCGGCCGCGGTGAAGCGCGCCGGCAGCTGCAGGCGGTCGGTCCCCAGCGCGAACAGGCGGAAGAAGTAGCGGTGCGTGCGCGCATCGTTCGGCGGCGGATACGGGCCGTCGTAGCCGTAGTAGTCGCCGCGCAGGCCGCCGTCGCCGTCGAACCAGCCGGTGTAGTCGTTCAGCCCCTGGCGGGAGCCCGCGGGGCCGTGCGGCGCGCGCTTGCCGCCGTGGTGCACGCCGTCGCTGCAGCTGCCGGCCTCGATCGCGCGCACGTCGGGCGGGATGTCGGCCATCACCCAGTGCACGAAATCGCCGCGCGGCTGGTCGGCGGGGATCTCCACGTCGTCGCGCCCCGCCATCGACGCATCGGTGGGCGCGTCGGTGTCGATGCACATCAGCACGAACGAACGCGTGCCCGCCGGCACGTCGTCCCAGGCCAGGTGCGGATTGCGGTTGCCGCCGAAGCCGCCGGGCGCGCCGAGCGCGAAGTCCGCCGGGATCCGGCCGCGGTTCTCGAAGCTGTCGCTGTGGATGCGCATGCGCTGCCTCCTGCTGTCGGTCGACCCGATTGTAGGCGCTACGACATCGCGAGGCGGTCGACCACCCAGTCTTCCGCGTAGCCGTCGAGGCCGAGGCCGCGCAGGAAGCCGCAGTGGCCGCCTTGCGCCGACACCTCGAGCGAGGCCGACGGCGGCAGCCGCAGCGCGCGGAAGTGCTCGAACGGGATCACCGGGTCGTCCTCCGCCATCAGCACGTGCGCCGGCACCTGCAGCGCCGCGAGCCGCCCGCCGGCGATCGAGTAGCCGTCGAAGTAGTCGTCGAGCGTGCCGAAGCCGGTGTGGCGCACCACCAGCCACTCGGTGAGCTCGCGCATGCCCAGGTGCAGGGTGCGGTCGTCGAAATCGTGCAGCCGCGGGAAGAGCGCGCGCTTGCGGGCGAGCGAACGCCGCCACTTGCGCTCGAAGTAGTGCAGGTACACGCGCCAGCCGCGCTCCATCTGCTCCATCGTCGCCTTGGGGTCGAGCACCGGGCACACCGCGGCCACCGCCGACAGCGGCAAGCCCGCGCCGGGCGCGCGCAGCGCCAGGCGCAGCGCGAAGTTGCCGCCGAGCGAGTAGCCCGCGGCCACCAGCGGCCGCGACGGCGCGGCTTCCGGCCAGAAGCGCCGCGCGACATCGCACGCTGCGAGCACCACCTCGTCGATGCGGTTGGAGTGGAACAGCGCCTCGTTCAGGTGGTGGCTGTCGCCGTGGTCGCGGAAGTTCAGCCGGAACGTGGCGAAGCCGCGCTGCAGGAAGCGCGCGGCCGTCAGCCGCATGTAGCTGGATTCGGCGCTGCCCTCCCAGCCGTGCAGCAGCAGCGCCAGGCCGCGCGGCTCGACGCCCGGCACCATGCTGTGCAGGCCGTGCAGGCGCACGCCGGGGCCGCCGTCGACGAGGTGCGCGGTCGTCACCGCGCCGGTCGCCGCAAGCACGCGCGCCCCGTGGCGGCGGCGCCAGGGACTCGATCCCAGGAACGTCTGCACGTGGCCGCTGCGCAGCCACCACGGCGGCCGGTAGCCGGCGTCGATCATCGCATCGCGGCGACGATGCGCTCGCGCGCCAGTTCGGCGATGCGGCGGCGCCCGTCCTCGCTGCCGGGCGGGATCGGCTCGAGGAAGCGCACTTCGGCCAGCCGCGGCGGCTCGCCGAGCAGGCGCAGGAAGTTGCCGAGGAAGCCCTCGCCGCCACGGAAGGCGACGACGGTCTGCGCCGCGCAGTGCTCGCCGTAGCACAGCGCCACCGGCTGCACCGGCACGCCGGCTTCCACCGCGGCGGTGAAGATGCGCGCATGGAACGGCCCGACCTCGTTGCCGCCGCGCGTGCGCCCTTCCGGGAACACGCCCACCGCGCGCCCGCCGCGCAGCCGCGCCAGCATCTCGTGCAGCACGCCGCCCAGCGATTCGGTGCTGCCGCGCTCGTGGAAGATGGTCTCGCCGCGCGTCGCCATCCAGCCCACCAGCGGCCAGCCGGCGATCTCGCGCTTGGCGACGAAGCCCATCATGCGCTGGCTGTGCAGCACGACGATGTCCACCCAGCTCACGTGGTTGGCGACGAACACCACGGCGCCCGGCAGCGGCGTGCCGCTGCGGCGCATGCGGAAGCCGAACACGCGCAGCAGCCCCGCCTGCCAGGCGCGGATCATGCGGTATTCGAGCGTTTCGCCGCCGGGCAGGCGCAGCCGGCCCCACGGCGGGAGCATCAGCAGCAGGACCAGGGGCAGGTCGACGACCGCGTGCCACAGCAGCATCGGCACGCGGTAGAGGTAGCGCAACCAGCGCAAGGATCGGTCTCCGACGGCCGGCTCCATGCCGGCCCCGTGCTTTCTCAGGTGAACTTGAACATGCCCGGGCGCCAGGCGCGGGTGTAGCTCTTGCCCGAACCGTAGCCGCTGCTGCTGCCGTAGCCCATGCCCATCGAGCCGGCCTCGCGGGCGCGGCGGCGGTGCATGCGGTCGACCAGCTCCTCGCGGCGGCTGTCGAGCCAGTCGGCGCGGCCGACCTTCTCGGCCTCGAGGCCGCGGCGCTGCGCCTGGTTCTGGCGGAAGTCGCAGAACTCGTCGTAGGCGTCGAGTTCGTGGCGCAGCTCGCGCACCGACAGCTCGATCATGATCGCGTCGTCGAGGTAGCCGAGCACGGCGACGTTGTCGGGGATCACGTCGTCCGGGTCGCAGAAGTAGGCCAGCGCCGACAGCACGCGATCGCGGTCCTCGCCGGACAGCGCCCACGCGTCGTCGCGCACCATGGCGATCATGTCGTCCAGGTGCATCAGGCGCTGCTGGATGAAGTCGGGGATCGCGACCTGCTGCGCGTCGACGAGCAGCTTCGCCGCGCAGTCGACGATGTCCTGCGCCGACTTGCCCTCGGCCGCCTTCTTCGCCGCCGTCATCGCGGACTGGAAGTGCTCCAGGTCGCGGTCGTTGAGTTCGAAGTTCAGCGAGATCGACATGGCGGCTTTCCGGATCCGTGTGGGAAGAGGCGCAGCCTAGCAAATGAAGGCGGGCGTGAGATAGCGCGGCACGGCACGCTGCCGGCGCGCGCCCGCTCAGCCGGGCCGGTCGACGACCGCCAGGGTCAGCCGCGAGATGCAGGCGAGGCGGCCGCGGGCATCCTCGATGCGGATCTCCCACACCTGGGTGCTGCGCCCCACGTGCAAGGGCCGTGCCGTGCCGGTCACCAGCCCCTCGCGCACGCCGGCCAGGTGGTTCGCGTTGATCTCGATGCCCACCACGCCCTGGCCCGGGCCCGTGCACAGCCCGCCGGCGGTGCTGCCCAGGGTTTCGGCGAGCAGCACGGAGGCGCCGCCGTGCAGCAGGCCGTAGGGCTGCCGGGTCCGCGCGTCCACGGGCATGGTCGCCCGGAGGTAATCCGGGCCGATTTCGGTGAATTCGATCCCCAATGGCCGCATGGCGGTGCCTTCGGACAGGGCGTTGAGGTCGGCGACGGTGGCCTGGCGGCGGAACAGGGTCATCGCCCGAGGATAGAAGAGGCGCCGCCCGCAGGCGAGCCGGGGCCTTACCGCGGGACGCGCCGGCTGAACGGAAGCCGACTGTTCCGGGGCGCCCGGCGCGGGCGTGACCTCTGGCACATTCAGGATTTGTCTTGGTGTTTTACATTACTACCACACCAATTCATCCACGCTTCAGGTAACCGCCATGAACGCCCCCCGCAGTTACGTTTCCCCGTCCCGTCCCGTCGTGCGCCCCCGCGCTCCGGAGACCAGCCGCCGCGCGGTCTACCGCGAGCGTGCCCCGGGCGTCGGTTACGGCAACAGCAGCGGCTATGCCAGCCCGCGCTCCTACGCGCCGGGCTGGGACGTCCAGCCCCGGTTCCGCTGCGGCTGACCGGCCCCGACCTATCCGCCCTCCCCCAGGCGGCTGGCGCGCACTCCCTCCCCCAAGGGCGCGCCGGCCGCTTCTTTTTGTCCCGCTGGCGGGTTCCCGCTAGAGGATCGGCGCCAGCCCCGCGCCGAACGCAGTGAAGATGCGCGTCAGCAGCGGCTTGAACCCGGTCGCCACCTCCGGGAAGTCGCCCACCGGCCGGTAGCAGGCGCGGAAGCCCGGGTCGAACGGCGACAGCGGCGCGGGGCAATCCGGGCCCGGCTCGAACTCGTAGCTGGTCGCGTAGCGCACCGGCCACAGGTCGAAGACGGGCATGCGCTCGGACACCTTCGCGAGCGTGTACTCGAGGCCGGGGAACAGCGTCGGCTCGGGCCGCCGCGCGATCGTCCACGAATTCTCCGGCGCGATGTCGCGGCGGATGCTGGCGGCCAGCGCCTGCGCGAACGCCGGGTCGGCGACCACGATCGCGCTCTCGGTGTTGAAGTTGTCGCCGCGCGGGTCGAAGTTGTGGGTGCCGACCACGCCGACCTGCCCGTCCACCACCAGCGACTTGGCGTGCAGGCCGACGCGCACGCCGGCGCGCTCCAGCGGCACGCGCTCGTTGCCGCGCCGGCGCGCATAGCGCAGCGCGGCGTACTCGGCCTGCAGCGGCCGGCGGTAGCGGTCGCCGCTGCTGCCCGGCAGCGCCGAGCGCGCCGCGCGCAGGCGTTCGCGCGCGATCGCCACCTGCTCGGCGGTCGGCACCGGCGGCAGGGCCGCGCCCGTCGCGGCCAGGTCGATCGGCGCGTCCGCCGGGAACGGCTTGAG
>JBDZUW010000111.1:0-6312 GCA_040255375.1 Luteimonas sp.
CGTGTCGATTGGGCGGCGCGCGCCGCGGCGCTCGCCGGCGCACGGCCCAAACCGCGCGGCTGGAAGCCGCCCGCGCCGCAACTGGCGACGCTGCGCGCCGCGCCGCCGGCGGGCGACGGCTGGCTGCACGAGCTCAAGTGGGACGGCTACCGGATGCTGTCCGACATCGCCGGCGGCCGCGCGAAGCTGCGTTCGCGCAACGGCCTGGACTGGACGCCGGACTATCCGGACCTGGTGAAGGCCTTCGAAGCGCTCGGCGTCGACGACGCGACCTTCGACGGCGAGCTCGTCGCCCTCACGCCGCAGGGCAACGACGATTTCGGCCTGCTGCAGAAGGTGATCTCCGGCAATTCGAACGCCCCGCTGCGGTGCATGCTGTTCGACCTGCCGGCACTGGCCGGCCACGACCTGTCGCGCGCTGCGCTCGAGGATCGCAAGGCGCTGCTGGCGGAACTGCTCGAAGGCGCGGCGCCGGTGCTGGCGCTCAGCCAGCACATCGTCGGCCACGGCGCCGAGGTGTTCGCCGCCAGCAAGCGCCAGGGCATGGAGGGCATCGTCAGCAAGCGACGCGACGCGCACTACGTCGAGGGCCGCAGCACGACCTGGCTGAAGTCCAAGCACGCGAACGGCGACGAATTCGTCATCGTCGGCTACACCGCGCCCAAGCGCTCGCGCACGGGCTTCGGCTCGCTGCTGCTGGCCACGCACCGCGACGGCGCCCTGCAGTACGTCGGCCGCGTCGGCACCGGCTTCGACGATGCGATGCTGCGCAACCTGGCCGCGCGCATGAAGCCGCTGGCCAGGCGCGAGGCGACCGTGCCGCTGCCCGCGCATGTCCCGTTCCGGCCGCGCGACGTCACCTGGATCGAGCCGCTGCTGGTGGTCGAACTGGAGTACCGTGGCTGGGGCAAGGAAGGCCTGCTGCGGCAGGCGAGCTTCAAGGGCCTGCGCGAGGACAAGGCCGTGGACGAGATCGGCGATGCGAAGAAGACGCGGGCCGGCGCGGCGCGCAAGGCCACGAAGCGCGCGCCCGCCAAGGGCGGCGACGCGGGCGATGGCCTGCCGCGCGTGAGCAGCCCGGACCGGATCGTCTATCCGCAGCTGCGCATCACCAAGCAGCAGGTGTTCGACTACTACCGGCAGGTCGCGCCGCTCTTGCTGCCGGAGGTGCGCGAGCGCCCGCTGTCGCTGGTGCGCTGCCCCGACGGCGTCCGCGGCCAATGCTTCTTCCAGAAGCACCACGCCGCCACCCTCGGCGACAACGTGCGCTCGGTCCCCATCCGCGAGAAGGACGGCGGCCGCGAGGACTACGTCTACGTCGACGACATGGCCGGCCTGCTCGAGCTGGTGCAGATGAACGTGCTCGAGTTCCATCCCTGGGGCGCGCGCATCCAGGACGTCGAGCACCCCGACCGCCTCGTGTTCGACCTCGACCCGGGCGAGGGCGTCGACTGGAACGCGATCCGCGCCGCCGCGCGCGAGATCCGGGCGCGCCTGCGCGATGCCGGCCTGGAAGGCTTCCTGCGCCTGTCGGGCGGCAAGGGCCTGCACGTCGTCGTGCCGCTGGCGCCGAAGGCCGACTGGACCACCGCCAAGGCCTTCTGCGAGGCCTTCGCCCGCGCGATGGAGGCGCAGGCGCCGCAGCGTTACGTGGCGACGGCGACCAAGGCCAGGCGCAAGGGCGTGATCTTCATCGACTGGCTGCGCAACGGCCGCGGCGCGACGAGCGTGGCGAGCTGGTCGCTGCGCGCGCGGCCCGAGGCGGGCGTCGCGATGCCGCTCGCGTGGAGCGAACTGGGCCGCACGAAATCGGGCAGGGACTTCCCGCTCGAGCGCGCCCTGCGCCGCGCCGCCTCGCAGCGCAGCGACCCCTGGCTTGCCGACGGCTGGCGGGAGGCCCTCCGCCAGACCCTCCCGGACCTGTGAGAAAAACTTCAGCCACGGATCACACAGATTGAAAGGGATAAAAAAAAATGGGTCCGCGAAGGCTTGCCAGCCCGCGCGAACCCAATCCTTCTGAATCTGTGTGATCTGTGGCCCGCTCTTCCTACTCCAGCCCGCGACGCTCCAGGAGAGGCTTGATGTCGGGGTCGCGGCCGGCGAAGTCGCGGAACAGGTCCATCGCCTCGACGCTGCCGCCGCGCGAGAGCAACGTCGCGCGGAAGTGGTCGCCGTTCTCGCGGGTCAGGCCGCCGTGCGCCTTGATCCATTCGACGGTGTCCGCGTCCAGGACTTCGGACCAGATGTACGCGTAGTAGCCCGCCGCGTAGCCGCCCATGATGTGACTGAAGTAGGGCGTGCGGTAGCGCGGCGGCACCGCCGCGAAGTCGACGCCGTCCTTCGCCAGCGCCGCGGCCTCGAAGGCCATCACGCCGTCGGCGCCCGGGATCTGCGAGGCGTCGGCGATCTGGTGCCAGCGCTGGTCGAGCAGCGCCGCGCCCAGGTACTCGGTGGTCGCGAAGCCCTGGTTGAACTTCGAGCTGGCGAGCACCTTGTCCAGCAGCTCGCGCGGCATCGGTTCGCCGGTCTTGTAGTGCTTCGCGTAGTTGGCGAGCACGCTCGGCCAGTCGGACCACATCTCGTTGACCTGCGAGGGATACTCGACGAAGTCGCGCGGCACGCTGGTCCCGCTGAAGTAGGGATATTCCACGTTCGAGAACATGCCGTGCAGCGCGTGCCCGAACTCGTGGAACATCGTGGTCACTTCGTCCCAGGTCAGCAGGGTCGGCTCGCCCTTGGGCGGCTTCGGGATGTTGAGGTGGTTGGCGACCACCGGCAGGTACCCGGTCAGCCCCGACTGGTCCACGTAGCTGTTCATCCACGCGCCACCGCGCTTGGACGGGCGCGCATACATGTCGGAGATGAAGATCGCGAGTTGCCTGCCGTCCTTGTCGAAGACGTCGAACACGCGCACGTCGTCGTGGTAGACGGGCAGGTCGTGGCGCTCCTTGAAGGCCAGGCCGTAGAGCTGGCCCGCCGCGTAGAACACGCCGTTCTGCTGCACGTTGTCGAGCTCGAGGTAGGGCTTGAGCTGCGATTCGTCGAAGGCGTACTTCTCCTGTCGCACCTTCTCGCTGTAGTAGGCCCAGTCCCAGGGCTGGAGCTGGAACGACGGCTTGCCGGCGGCGGCCTGCTCCTTGTCGATCATCGCCTGCAGGTCGGCGGCTTCGCGCTTCGCGTTGCGCACGGCGGCCGGCGCGACGCGGCCGAGCATGTCGTTGACGGCCTTCGGCGTGGCGGCGGTCTCGTCGGCGAGCACGAACGAGGCGTAGTCGGGGAAGCCGAGCAGCTTCGCGCGCGCCAGTCGCAGCTGCATGATGCGCGAGACCAGAGCGGTGTTGTCCCACTGGTTGCCGCGGCTGCCGCGGGCGACCGAGGCCTCGTGCAGGCGCTCGCGCAGCGCGCGGTCCTGCAGGTAGGTCTCCGGCGGCTGGCCGGTGGTGTTCTGCAGCGCGAGGACGTACTTGCCCTCCAGGCCGCGGGCCTTCGCCGCCTCGGCGGCGGCGGTGATGTCGCCCTCCGGCAGGCCGGCGAGCTCGGCGCGCGTATCCACGACGACGGCCGAGTCGTTCACCTCGGCCAGCACGTTCTGGCTGAACTGCGTGCCCAGCTTCGCCAGCTCGCCGTTCATCCCGCGCAGCTTCGCCTTGTCGGCCTCGGAGAGGCTGGCGCCGGCGCGGACGAAGTCCTCGTAGTACTTCTTCACCAGGCGCTTGCCTTCCGCGTCGAGGTTCGACGCGGCCAGGCCGTCGTGCAGCGCCTCGATCCGCGCGAACAGCTTCGGGTCGAGCACGATCGCGTCGCGGTGCGCGGAGAACTTCGGCGCGTATTCGGCGCGCAGCTTCTCGCGCGCGGGGTTCGTGTCGGCGCTCACCAGGTTGAAGAAGACGGCCTGCGCGCGGTTCAGCAGCTGGCCGGAGCGCTCCAGCGCGACGAGGGTGTTCTCGAACGTGGCCGGTGCCGGGTTGTCGGCGATCGCGCGCACTTCGGCCAGCGCATCGGCCATGCCGCGGTCGAAGGCGGGCGCGAAGTCGCTGTCCTGGATGCGGTCGAACTGCGGGTAGTGCAGCGGCAGCGGGCTTTCGGCGAAGAAGGGGTTGGCCTGCGTTGCGGCGGACTGGGTCGCGGCGGCGTGGTCGGCGGGCACGGCGGCCTCCTGCGTGGGAATGGGCTGGGCGGTAGCGCCGGCGGCGTGGAGCGCGAACGCGGTGGCGAGCGCGACGGCGAGCGGGCGCTGGGCCAGGAAGCGGTTCATGCAGCGGTTCGGACGCATGCGGGTCACGGGCATTCTCCCCCAGGAACGGTGAACACGAAGGGTAACCCGGCCGGCGCGGCCCCGGGCCGTGACCAAAGGCACGCGCGGCGTCGGGTTCACGCGCGCGCAACCCGCGCAGCGGCAAGGTAGGGCGTCTTTCGCAGCAGGAGTCCCCCATGGAACTCGACACCGTGATGACCGCCAACCCCGCGACCTGCCGGGCCGACACGCCGCTGCGCCAAGTGGCGACGATGATGCTGGAGAACGACTGCGGGATGATCCCCGTGGTCGACGAGCGCGGCGCGCCGATGGGCGTGGTCACCGACCGCGACATCGCCGTGCGCGCCGTCGCCGCCGGCAAGGACACCGCGCGCTGCAGCGCGGGCGACTACATGACCACGCCGGTGCGCAGCGTGCCGATGGACACCAGCCTGGCCGACGTCTGCGCGGCGATGGAATCCGCGCAGGTGCGCCGCATGCCGGTGGTGGACGCGGACGGCCGCCTGTGCGGCGTCGTCGCCCAGGCCGACATCGCGCTCAGCGGCAACCGCGAACGCACGGCCGAAGTCGTGCGCGAGGTCTCCAAGCCCTGCTGAGCAGGCCAAGCTGAACGCCCGTGGGGCCGGCCGGCGGCCGGCCCCACGGGGATGTCACTCGCCGCGCAGCCCGCGGTTCTCGAGCATCGGCTCGATCTGCGGATCGTGGCCGCGCCAGTCGCGGTACATCTTCGCGAGGTCCTCGCGGTTGCCGCGGGAGAGCACCATCTCGCGGAAGCGGTCGCCGTTGGCGCGGGTCAGCCCGCCGTGCTCGTCGAACCAGGCGAACGCGTCGTCGGCCAGCATCTGGGTCCACAGGTAGGCGTAATAGCCCGCTGCGTAGCCGTTCGACCAGATGTGCAGGAAGTAGCTGGACCGATAGCGCGGCGGCACGTAGGAGAGATCGGTGCCGTTGTCGTGCAGGGCCTTCGCCTCGAACGCGTCCACGTCCTGCAGCGGCAGCCCCGCCGGCAGCGCGTGCCAGGACATGTCGAGCAGGGCCGCGGACAGCAGCTCCGTCATCTCGTAGCCCTTGTTGAACTTGCCGGCCTTCCCGATCTTCTCGACCAGGGCCTCCGGCATCGCCGCGCCGGTCTGGTAATGCCGCGCGTAGTGCGCGAACACCGCCGGATCGGTCGCCCAGTGCTCGTTGAACTGCGAGGGGAACTCGACGAAGTCGCGCGCGGTGTTGGCGCCCGAGAGGCTCGGATACTGGCCGTTGGCGAACATGCCGTGCAGGGCATGGCCGAACTCGTGGAACATGGTGACGACGTCGTCGAAGCTCAGCAGCGCCGGCTGGCCGGGCGCGGGCTTGGTGAAGTTGGCGACGTTGTAGACCACGGGCTTCTCGCCGAACAGCTTCGACTGCCCGACCAGGTTGTCCATCCACGCGCCGCCGAGCTTGTTGTCGCGCTTGAAGTAATCGCAGTAGAACAGCGCCAGCGGGCTGCCGTCGGCGTTGAACACCTCGAACACGCGCACGTCCGGCTGGTACACCGGCAGGTCCTTGCGCTCCTTGAAGGTGATGCCGTAGAGCTGGGTGGCGGCATGGAAGACGCCGTCCTGCAGCACCCGGTCGAGCTCGAAATAGGGCTTCACCTGCGCTTCGTCGAGGTCGTAGCGCGCCTTGCGCACCTGCTCGGCGTACTTCTGCCAGTCCCACGGCGCGAGCTTGAACTTGCCGCCGCTCGCGTCGATGGCGGCCTGGATGTCGGCGGCCTCGGCGCGCGCGCGTGCGGTCGCGGCGGGCGCGATGCGGTTCATGAAGCCCAGCGCGGCGGCGGGATTCTTCGCCATCTGGTCCTCGAGCTTCCACGCGGCGTAGCTGTCGTAGCCGAGCAGCTTCGCCTGCTCCGCGCGCAGCTGGGCGAGGCGGGCGATCGTGGCGCGGGTGTCGTTGGCGTCGCCCTGCTCGGCACGCGTCCACGAGGCATCGAACAGCCGCTCGCGCACGGCGCGGTCGTCGAGCGACTGCAGCGCGGGCTGCTGGGTGGTGTTCTGCAGCGGCAGCACCCACTTGCC
>JBDZUW010000016.1:0-34021 GCA_040255375.1 Luteimonas sp.
CGCACTTCGAATCGTCCTGGGACGCGTTCGGCACGGCCTGGATCGTGAAGGTGTCCGTGTCCGGCGTGCCGTCGAACCCGACCGCGTAATGGTCGGTGACATCGGCGTCGCAGGCCGGCAACACCGCCCCCTCGTAGCTGAAGTTCTTGGTGTAGTAGCGTTCCATGAACTGCGCGCCGCTGGCCAGGCAGGCCTTCGCCGCACCGCGCCGCGCCTTCACGGTCGCGAAGTCGTAGCTGCCGACGGCGATCGCCACCAGGATCGCCACGACCGTGATCGCGATCATCAGTTCGATCAGGGTGAAGCCCGCCGCATGCCGGCGGCCGCGGACAACTGTCAATCCATGCATCGTCAATCCCTCATGATTTCGCGCCACGAAATGCGGCGTGCGGACCCGCCTTGGGGATTCATCACCACGGAGCCGAGCGTGCCCTTCGACCCGCCGACCACCAGCAACTTGTCGATCAGCGTCGGTAGCGTCGGCATGCCCACGCCCAGGTCGATCGAACCGACCGGCACCACCGTGCCATCGGCCGCGGTGACGACGTCGTTCTCGTCCACCTTGCCGTCGCCGTTGCTGTCGAAGTACGCGCTGCCGAGGCTGGTGCCCGTGAACGGATCGATCGCGTTGACATAGCCGGTGCCGCCGGCATCGCAGGTGTTCTCCTGCGGCGGGATCATGCTTGCGAACAGCAGCACGGCGCCGCGGACGCGCGGGTTGCTGACGATCCGCTCGCCCGCGGTCGGGATGTCGAGGTCCACGTACCAGCCTCGCTTGCCGGAGGCCAGCGTGCTGGCCGATTCGAAGCCGCGCACGTCGTTTCCGTCCTGGGTCTTGGCGACGATGATCGAGCGCTCGACCAGGTCCGTGCGGCCGCCGATCGCTCCCGCGTCGTCGATCAGGCCGTACATCGTCTGCACGTCCTGGTTGCTGACGTCCGCCGAGGTCATGAAGCTGCCCGTGCCCGCGAACACCCAGGTCTTCGACGTTGCCGGGTCGCGCGCGATCGCCAGGCCGGCCGTGATCGGCTGCGCCTTGCCACCGGCATCCTTGGCGGTGAACAGCGGCGCGCCCGAGAAAGCGATGCTCCAGGCGCTGCTGTCGGTCGTATGCAAGTCGAACTTCCAGATATTGCCCTTCAGGTCGCCCGCGTAGACGTAGTCGACGTCGCCGTCGCCGTCGATGTCCGCGCCGCGCGGGGCGGACAGGCCGTTGTCGCCGCCGATGCCGGTGTCGATCTGCCTGATGACGCTGCCATCCGAAAGGTCGAGGACGAACAGCACTGCGTGCCCGTTGGGGCTGTTGATGCCGTTGCTGACGATGGCCGCCTGGATCTTGTCGCCGTCGCCGTCGAGGGCGTTGAGGGTCGCGATGAGGGGCTCGCCGAGCACCTGGCCCATGTCGTTGCCCAGCGCGCTGCCGGTCTTGTCCCAGAGCACGCTGGAGGACGCGAACGCGGCCGGCGTCGTCACGTCGAGCGAGTAGATGCCGCGGCCGCCACGGCCCAGCGTGCCGATCAGGTAGTTCTTGCCCGGCGTCTGGCTGGTGCTCGAGACGACCACCGGGCCATCGACGAAGTACTGGTGGTTCGGGCTGTACTGGGGATCGCTGAGGTTACCCAACTGGTCGAAGTCCAGGCCCGCCGGGACGTATGCGAACAACTCGGCGCCCGTCAGCGCGTTGAAGCCGTGGAGCATGCCATCGTTGGCCCCGACATAGATCGTGTCACTCTCCTTGACGTACATCGGCGACGAGTTGGCGATGTCGCCCAGCAGGGAATCGCGGTCGCGCAGCTTGCCGCCGCTCGCGATCTCCATGGCCCGGGAGCCGGCGATGTAGGCCGCGTTCTGGTCGCCGGTGGTCGCGCCGCCGCTGATGTCGGGGCGCGACGGCTTGGCGAGCGCGGTCGACTGCGCGGACGTCGGGAACGTGGTGCCGTTGCTGCCCGACCAGGTGAAGACCTTGCGGGTCCCGTACGCGGGGATGTGCTGCGATGCCTTCCACGCCGCGTCCGGCACGCCATCGCCGTCGGCGTCGACGGTGGAGATGCCCGCCGCGCTCACCTCGTATGCCGCCAGCTCGCCGGTCCACTTGCCGGACACGTAGCTCGCCTGGTAAACGCGCGTGTCGGTCTGGAACGAGGTGCTGTTCGCGGTCACGTTCGAGGCCGAACCCAGGCGTTGCGCGACGGTCGCGAGCGCGTCGATCAGGCCTTGCACGAATTCGGTCGGGTTGGTCGCAGTGACGAAATTGCCATGGCCGTTGACGGACGCGTGCCAGAGATCGTCGATGCGGTCGAGGTCCTCCGTGTCGGTCGGATCCGGCCAGTTCTTGCTGCCGTTCGTGATCGACTGCAGGTCGGTCTTCGGATTGAGGCGGCCCTGCTGACCGATCGACACGCCGAAGGTCACCATGTGCTGCCAGAACGCGGGGTCCGCCGTCGACGTGGGCACGTCGTTGGCGAGCGCCGTGACCAGGTCGCGCTTCCAGAAGTAGTTGGCGACGTCCGCGAGCGTGTTGCCCTTCGAGTAGAGCGTCGTTCCGGACTTGAAATTATCCTTGTACGGCGTGACCGCCTTGTATTGCAGGCTGGACTTGCCGTCTTCCGAAGCGATCACCGCGCCATCGCTGGCGTCGGCGTCACCGACGGCGGTGTAGCCTTCGCTGCTGTTCCAGTAGCCGTCCGTCGTGAGGATCGCGAAGTTCTGCCGGCAGCTCAGCTGCGAGTCGCCGGTCCCGGGGCCCCAGGGGCCGCTCGAGCCCGTCCCTTCGAAATACCGGCCCGCGCGTTGCAGGGCGCCCTGCAATGGCGTGCCGTTGTAACCCCGCGCGCCCTGCAGCTGCGTGAACCAGTTGCTGCGGTTGCTGCCGCGGAAAAGGCCGCCGTCGGAATCGACCGGGATCTTGTAGGCCGGACCGGCCGAGTTCGATACCGAGCTGGTGAAATAGCCGGAGGACGTGCTGTTGCGGTTCCAGATCGAATCGTAGCCTACCCGGATGCTGGAGCCGAGCTGGCCGAAGGCCTCGCTGGCGCCGGACTTGGCGACCTTGATGCGGCTGCGATGGTAGGAGAACCAGGTCGCGAAGTTCGCCATTTCGGCGGCCTCCGAACGCCCCGTCGGCGTGGCGAAGGTGCAGTTGCGCCAGTTGTTCCCGGTGGTGCTCGTGCTGCAGCCCGCGTTCGCGACGCCCGTGCGCGGATCGTCGCCGGCAATGGACACGGTGATGGCCACGCCGCTGTAGTTGCTTTCGGCGTAGAGCCTGATCTCGTAGGTGCCGGAAGCGGGCGAGCTCTTGGAGCAACTGCGGTTGTTGCCGTTCTGGGTGTTCGAGCACTGCAGCGTGCCGCTGCGGTAGACGTAGATGTCGGAATCGCCGGAACCGCCCGAGGTCGTGACCTGGAGCGTACTGGTACCGGAGGGAACCTCGACGTTCCAGCTGAGATAGGGCGGACTGTCGCTTGTCCGGCGCGACAATCCCGACTCGGAAAGCAGGGTGGCGTCAAGCGACAGTGGCGCCAGGTACTCGCTGCGCACCACGCGCGGCCCGGAAACCCCGTCCCCCGAGACCTCCATGATCTGGTAACGGTAGAAATTGCTGTTGTTCGTGTAGTTGGTCGCGCCGTCCTTGGGCACGTAGAACGTCTGCGTGCCGCCGCAGACCTGGCGGTTGTTGTTGCCGTTGCGGTCCACATACCGGCAGCTCGAACTGTCGGACAGGTCGATGTTGCCGCTGGCCAGGCTCAGGTCCGCGTAGGCCGAGGTGAACGAGGTGCCCCCGGTCATGCGCGACCCGCTCGCGCCCATCCACGGCAGGTAGGTCTGCGCCGGGTTGTAGTAGATGGTGTTGTTGACGTACGACTTGTCGCTCACCGTATCGGACAGGCCGCCGCTGGACTCGTCGTTCGGCATCTTCTCGAACACCATCGAGCCCGAGTCGTCGAGGATGAACATCACGTTGGCCGGCGGGTAGGCGGTGCCGGTCTGCAGCGGCAGGTTGGGAATGGTGACCGCGTGGACCGGCGCGCCCGCCAGGGTGGCGATGAAGGTCGCGAGGAACGGCAACAGGCGCTGGAGGCGCGTGGGCGGTCGGATCGTTCGCTTGTTCATGGCGGCTCGCCTCATGGCACCACGTAGGTAGACTGCAAGGTCACGTCGGCGCGGTCGGCCGCGGCGCTCCTCGCGGTGATGCGGTAGATCGTCTCGTCGCCGGTGCACTGCGCATCAGGCGACACGTCGAGGTCGGTGGTGCAACTGCCCGTCGCGGGAAGGCCCGTCTGCAGCAGCTCCACCATGTACCTGGGCTGGCCGCCGACGTTCTCGACGGCGGTGGTCGCTTCACGGGAGTTGGCCTCCCACTCGTCGTCGCCCCAGCGCGCGTTGTCAGCTGCGACCGCAGGATCGGGAATCCCGCAATAGCCCTGCCATTCGTCGGTCCCGCAGGTTCCCGCCGCCGGAAAGCCCGCCTTGTTGCGGGGATTCTCGGCCGCTTCGGCCTCGCCTTCGCGCAACGCGGCTTCCGCCGCCTGGAAGGCCAGGCTGCGGTCGGTGATGCTCGCGCTCATGCGCTGCTCAAGCACGGTCCCGCGCATCGCCGCGAGGGCCAGGAGCGTGATCACCACAAGCAGCACCAGCACGACCGCCAGCGCCACGCCGCGCTGCCCGTTCGCCGGACGCGGCTGCCTGCGGCGGGAAAGCGGGAGATGACGGCTCATAGGGCGCGATTCCTTACGGTCACCACGTGCTCCAGCGTCCTTTCGATCGGCTCGCCATCGACGCGGTCGGTACCGGCCATGTGCAGCTGGATCCGCACCGCCACCACCTTGCTCCAATCCGCGACGGAGGCCGCATCCGCGTAGCTGTCCCCGCCGTCGACCAGGTACGCCAGGTCGAGCCCGTCGGCGTTGGCGACGATCTCGTCCTCGGCGAGCGAAAGCGTCCCGCCGGTGTTGACCAGCCGGGTGCGGAACAGCGATTTGCCGCCTCGGGCGTTGTCGCCGACGTACCACCGCACGGGTTGCACCACCGAGACGAGTGCGTTCTTCTGCGGCACCTGCGGCGATTCCGGGATGAAGATGTTCGGATCGGACATGCTGTTGCCGGGAGCGCCCGTCTCCGCGATGTTGATCGTCGTTCCGGAGGCGCTGGTGGCCTGGAAGATCGCGCCTTCCGGACTGCGCTTGTCGCCGGTGGTGGAGTCGTAATAGCCGAAATCGCAGACCATCAGCAGGTCGCCCGCCGAGATGCCGTCGACGTTGTTCACCGCGAGGTCGAGGGGAAGGCTGCCGGCTGCCGGCGCCGCCGTGACAACCGTGGGGATGACCGCGGGCGGGATGGCCGCGATCAGCTGCAGCGCGTCGCCGTCGGCGTTCGAATAGCCGAGGAAGCTCGTGCTCGCCCATTGCTCGGTCGGGGTCGCGCCGGTGCCGTGGGCCGTCCACCATTCCGTCGAATCGACGATGTTGTTCAAGGCGGTCTCGTTCGAGCATGGGATCATGCCGGCGGCGCGGATGTCGCGGGCCATGAATTCGAACGCGGTGCGGGCATTCTCCTGCAGCCGGCCCATGCTCTCCGTGGCCAGGTAGGTCTGGCGGTTGCTCAGGAACACGGCCATCGCAGCGCCCGCGACGATCAGCCCGAGCACGAGCGCGACCATCAGCTCCACGAGGGTGACGCCGCGCGCTGCGGCGTGACCGGGGCCGGCGTGGCGGATGCGCGCGCTCATAGCCGGGTCACCGTTTCCATCTTCTCGGTGGCCTCGCCGCCAGCCCGCGTGTCGTCCCATTGCACGATGATCTTGCAGGTCTCGCCCCCGCAACCCACGATCTGGCCACAGGCGGTCGGGCCCATGCCGGCGTGGATCGCATTGATCCAGTCGCGCTGATCGCGCGTGACCAGGTCGGTGCCGGTGGGCGGATTGCAGGTCATCGCGGCCAGGTCGTATCCGCCGTTGGCGGCCACCTGGTAGTTGGCGCGCATCCGCTCGAGGATGGCGTAGGTCGCGATCGCCGCATCACTGCGTTCGGACGCGCTCTGGCTGTTGCGCAGCGTCGTGGCCTGCATCGCCGCGATGCCGAGCAGGCCGAACGCCAGGATCGCGACCGCGACCAGGACCTCGATCAGGCCCACGCCCGCCGCCGCGCGGGCGCGTGGGCCGGGAGCGTCAGCTGCAAGCCGCATCGTGCGTCTCCGGGATTCGGACCATGGTGCCGCCGGTCGTGATGTCGAGGCAGCGCACGTTGGTCGTGGGCCGCGTCGTGTCGATGCGCAATCGGATGTTGCCGGCGGTCATCAGCGCGCCCGTGCCGTCGCGCGCCAGGCCGTCGGAGCGGTAGGCGATGAAGGTGTCGCCACCGATCTCCAGGTTGCCGGGCAGGCTCGCGTTGCGGAGCAGGGTGTCGCCCGCCTTGTCGTAGTCGCCGTCGGCGTTCTCGTCCACGAAGGTGATGAAGCCGTCGATGTTCGCGGTCGCGCAGGTCGCGTCGCTGCCGGCGTTAGCGTTCGCACTGGCGCAGACGGCCACGCGCCGGTTCCGGCGGATGGCTTCCATGCGGGCGGTCTGCAGGCTGGCCACCAGTTCGTTCGCGGCGCCCGCGAGGCGGTTGCCGTTGACCAGCGACTGGAAGCCCGGCACGGCGGCCGCCACGACGATGGCGGCGACGGCCAGCGTCACCATCAACTCCACCAGCGTGAACCCGCGCTGCATCGGCATGCGGCCTGTCCCGGCTTTTCCCCGCGCCACTTTCCCCGAGCCGCGTGCGGCGGGCAAGCCCGGCGGCGACGAGCGGCATGCCGGGCGGGACAGGCGTACCGGCGACGTGACGGCCGTCACGCGCGCGGGCGGCGGCAGGGAGGCTTTCAGCCGACCATGGTCGGCTCTACGTCAGGCGACGATCTCGTAGCAGGGCTTGTACTCGCCGGCGATCTTCATGCGCCGCTGCTCGACGAAGGCGCGCAGCAGCGCATCGAGGGCCAGCATCATGTCCCTGTCGCCGTGGATCTGGTACGGGCCCAGTTCCTCGACGCGGCGCATGCCCTCCTCCTTGACGTTGCCGGCGACGATGCCGGAGAACGCGCGGCGCAGGTCTGCCGCCAGTTCGTGCGGCTTGCGGCCGCGGTGCAGGTCCAGCGCCGCCATCGCCTCGTGGGTGGGCACGAAGGGCTGCTGGAACGCCAGCGGGATGTCGAGCGACCAGTTGAAGAAGAACGAGTCCTTCTGCTCGATGCGGTACTTGCGCACCCGGTCGATGCCGTCGGCCATCGTGCGCGCGACCTGCGCCGGGTCGCCGATCACGACGCGGTAGCGCTCCGCGGCCGCGTCGCCGAGCGTGAGGCGGATGAACGCGTCGATCTGCTCGAAGTACGGCGCCGCCGCGGTCGGGCCGGTGAGCACCAGCGGGAACGGCAGCCCGGCGTTCTCCTCGCGCAGCAGGATGCCGAGCAGGTAGAGGATCTCCTCGGCGGTGCCGACGCCGCCGGCGAAGACGATGATGCCGTGGCCCATGCGCACGAACGACTCGAGGCGCTTCTCGATGTCCGGCATGATCACCAGGTGGTTGACGATCGGGTTCGGCGATTCCGCGGCGATGATCCCCGGCTCGGTGATGCCGATGTAGCGGCTGTTGCGCCGGCGCTGCTTGGCGTGCGCGATCGTCGCGCCCTTCATCGGACCCTTCATCGCGCCCGGGCCGCAGCCCGTGCAGATGTCGAGGCCGCGCAGGCCGAGCTGGTAGCCCACGTCCTTGGTGTACATGTACTCGTCGCGGCTGATCGAATGGCCGCCCCAGCACACGACCAGGTTCGGGTCCGAAGGCTGCAGCACGCGCGCGTTGCGCAGCAGGCGGAACACCGCGTCGCTGATGCCGGCGGAGGTGTCGAGCTCGCTCTCGTACTCCGGGGCGAGCTCGATCGCGGTGTACACGAGGTCGCGCACGACCGCCGCGAGCAGTTCGGCGACGCCGCGGATGATCTGGCCGTCGACGAAGGCCATCGCCGGCGCGTTGAACAGGTCCAAGCGCAGGCCGCGGTCGAGCTGGTGCACGTGGATGTCGAAATCGGGATAGAGCTCGCGCGCAGCGCGCGGATCGTCCGAGGTGCTGCCGGTGGTGAGCACGGCGAGCGCGCAGCGCCGCAGCAGTTCGTGCATGCCGCCGGCGGAGGCGTCGCGCAGGCGCGCGACTTCCTCGCGCGAGAGCACGTCGAGGCCGCCGCGCGGGAAGATGCTGGCGTCGACGGTGGGGAGCCTGGGGGTGACGGGAGCGGCGGGGGGCGGGGTCGCGCCGTGCGGCGCATGGCTGTCGTCGTTCATAGGCGGGTGAGTCTACTCCACTGCCCGCGCCGGCCGAACCGGGCCGCGGGCGAAAAAAAACGGCCCGGATCGCTCCGGGCCGTCTGTCGCTTGCGCGGTGTCGCTGCCGATCAGAACTGGTACTTCAGGGTCAGCACGGCAGACCAGCGCGACGTCACGCGCGACGGCGGCGTACCGATCCGGTCGTACACCTCGTAGCTCTGCCAGCGCGGATTATCCGCCGTGCCGAGATCGTACACGTACTGGCCCGCGGCGTTGACGTCCGCGACGTTGGCAAGGCGGCGAGTCGCGAAGTAGCCCAGGCCTTCCTGCGTGCCCCAATCCTTGTTGAGCATGTTCAGGAAGTTGTAGATATCGACGCGGACCACGAACTTGTTGCCGTTGAAGAAGCCGGGCAGTTCCTGCTGCACGCCGAGATCGAGCTGGTTGACCCACGGCTGGCGGTCGCCATTGCGCTCGGCGACCTTGCCGCGGCGCGAGTTCAGGTACGGATCGTTGGAGATCAGGTCCTGGAAGGCCTGGATCTGCGCAGCGGTGGTACCCGCCTTGTAGACGACGTTCGGATCGTCGAACAGCGGAACGTAGGCCAGGTCGTTGAAGCCGTAGGTGTCGCCGTTGACGTCGTTGCCGAAGATCCAGCTGTACGGCTGGCCGTCATGCCCGTTGTAGAACACGGAGATCGTCGTCTTGTTGTCGCCGAAGAACGCGTGGTCCCAGCTCATCGACGCCTTGACCGACAGCGGAATGTCGAAGCGGGCGGTGGCTTCCTCGAAGTCGTTGGCGTTGTAGCGCGCCACGTAGTTGTAGTTCGAGGCCGCCTGCGAGCTGGTACCCGGGGTGACGTCCGTGCTGTGGCTCTGGGTGATGCTGAAGTTGCCGGTGAAGCCGTGCGACAGCGCCTTGGACAGGGCGAACGTGATCGAGTCGGTGTGGCCCTTGTCGGTGTTGGTCAGCAGCGTCGAGCCGTTGCCGAACTCGGGGTTGCGGCCGTAGGTGGTGCCGCTGCCGATGCCCGTGGCGCTGGCGGCTACCCAGTACGAATCGCGCCCGTCGGGGAGCACGACCGCGTCATGCGGCACGCCGACGTTCAGCTGCTTGTAGGCGATGGCGTCCTTGGCCTGCAGGTGCAGGTACTCGACCGTGCCGGTCAGGCCCCACGGCAGCTCGACGTCGTAGCCGAGGCTGAACTTCCAGGAGGTCGGCAGCTTGAAGTCGGGATCCAGCACGTCGATGTTGCCGCAGGTACCGCCGGCGCCGCCGCAGATGCCGCTCACCGCGCCGGTCGGGCCGGGCTGGTTGTACGGATCGGCGCTGTACGGGTTCGCCGCCGGGTTGGTCGAGGTGTAGGTCCTGGCCGAGTACACCGCGTTGTTGATGTACGGATTGGACAGCCACACCGTCGGCGGGGTGGACTGGAACAGGCCGATGCCGCCGCGCAGCTGGCTCATGCGCTCGGTGTTGAACTGATAGTTGAAGGCGAAGCGCGGCATGATCACCTTGTTGCGCGAGCCCAGCGTGGTGTCGCTCGGGAAGCCGAAGCGGCCCTTCCACAACGGATCGCCCTCGGCGACGGCCGGAGACAGCGGGGTGGCCGGCAGGTCCGCACCCGCGACCGCCACCGGCGGCGCGCGATCGGCCTTCGGGACGTTGACGCGCAGGCCGTAGCTGATCGACAGGTTGTCGTTCACCTGCCAGGTGTCCTGCAGGAACGGGCTGATCTGGCTGTACTTCCACAGGCCGCCGCTGCTGGCGAGGTCCACGCCCTCCGGCAGGTAGGTCTTGATGAACGAGTAGTAGTTGCCGGCCTGGATCTCGTCGACCGGGGTCCCGTTGCCGTTCTTGTCGGCGAACAGGTAGGAGCCGTGCAGGCCCTGGCCGAAGACGTCGAAGGACTCGTTGCTCTGGAAGTCGACGCCGCCCTTGATCGTGTGGTCGCCGGCGTAGTACGTGCCGAAGAAGGTGGCCGTCCACTTCTTGCTGTTGATGGCGTTCTCGTGGCGGTACCAGTCCTCGCCCGCGACCACCCACGGGATGCTGGCGGAGATGCTGCGCGCCGCGGGCCCGAAGGACGGCGGGCCGCCGAAGCCGCAGGTCGGGGAGTCGAAGCACGCGACCACTTCCGGCTGCTCCGACGAAGCGCTGTTCGTGTTGTCGTACTTCTGGTAGCCCACCTTCAGCTCGGTGCTGAAATTCTCGCTCCAGTCGCTGAACAGCTGCACCGAGTAGTTGTCGGTCTTGTTGGCCGAGGTGTACCAGTTGCTGGGCAGGACGACGCTGCTGGACTTCGTGTAACCGCTGTAGGGGCCCGGCTTGGCTTCTTCGGTCCGCTGGTAGGTGAAGGTGGCGCGCTGGCTGTCGCTGATGTTCCAGTCGATCTTGCCGAGGGTGCGCTTGTCCTGCAGCGACACCGAGGTGCCGCCGCCGCCGCTGCCGCCGGTGGTGATGCCGATGGACTCGAACGCGTCGGCGACGGCGTCCACCTGGGCCTGGGTCAGCATGCCGCTGGTCACCGCATCGATGCCCGAGCCGGCACCGAGGCCGTCGGTCTTCTGGTCTTCGTACGCGACGAAGAAGAACAGGCGATCCTTGAGGATCGGGCCGCCGAGGGTCACGCCCCAGGTCTGGTTCTTGTCGAACAGGTCGAAGTCGCCGCCGCCGAGGTTGCCGACCATGTTGCTGGCATTCGTGTACGCACCGTACAGGGAGCCATGGAACTCGTTGGTGCCCGACTTGGTGACGGCGTTGATGTTGGCGCCGATGCTGTCGCTGCCGACGTCGAAATCGGTGATCTTGATGTCGTAGGCGGCGATGGTGTCCGGCGAGATCGGCGAGCCGGTGAAGCCCAGGCCGTTCGACGCCAGGCCGAAGGGATCGTTGACGCCGAGGCCGTCGACGCTGATGTTGTTGTAGCGGTTGTTCTGGCCCGCCACCGAGATCGTGCCGTCGGAGGAATCGGTCACCGTGATGCGCGGGTCGAGGCGCGCGATGTCGTCCAGCGAGCGGTTGCCGCTGACCGCGGTCTCGAGCTGGCGGCCGCTGATGGACGTGCCGACGCCCTTGTTCTCCGAGCTGAAGATGTCGGCGGCGGAGCCCACGACCTGCACGCTGCCGAGCGTGGTGACGTCGGCGCTGAGCGTGGTGTCGATGTCGGCGACCTGGTTCAGCTGCAGGTAGACGTTCTCCTGCGTGGAGACGCCCGCGCCGGCCTTGTTCACCGTGATCGTGTACGGGCCGCCCACGCGCAGGCCGCGCGAGCTGTAGTTGCCGTTGGCATCGGTGATCGCGCGGCTGACGGTGCCGGACTCGACGTGCGTGATGGTCACTTCGGCGCCGGCCACGGGCTGCCCGTCGGCGGCGACGACATGGCCGATGACGCCGGAGGAGGTGCTCTGCGCGAACGCGGGAGCGGCGGCCAGCACGGCCACCAGGGCGAGCGACAGCTTCGACAGCCGTGCGCGATTGCGATGGGTCATCTCGGTTACCTCGGACGAAGGTGTGAATGATCGGAAGGACGGATACGGCGGACGACGCGGGCCGGCCTTCCGCGGGATGCACGGAGGCGGCCTAATTTTTGGGTACTCCCCAGCCCATGCGCAGGCGCATGGGGGTTAACGTGAGTTTAACACGCTACCCGGTGCCCATGACAGGCAGAAGACAGGCGCCATGCTGCAAACGGTTACGAGGCGACGCCCTGCCCCAGGCCCAGGTAGGTGGCCAGCCCATCGAGCAGCATCTGCACCGAAATGGCCACGATCACCATGCCCATGAGCCGCTCGATCGCGGTCAGGACGCGGGCGCCGAGCACCTTGTACAGGTAGGTGGCCGAGAACAGGATCGCGGCGGTGGCGACCCAGGCGATGAACAGGGCCAGGCTCCAGGCCCCCATGCGCTCCGGCTCCTGGCTGCCCATCAGCATCACCGCCGCCATGCCCGAGGGCCCGGCCACCAGCGGGATCGCCATCGGGACGATGAAGGGCTCGCCGCCCGGCAGTTCGCCGAGCAGGCCTTCCGGGGGCGGGAAGATCATCCGCAGGCCGATCAGGAACAGGACGATGCCGCCGGCGATGGACACCGACTCCTGGCGCAGGTGCATCAGGTCCAGCGCGTAGCGGCCGAAATGCAGGAACGCCATCAGCACGCCGAGCGCGATCAGCATCTCGCGCACCAGCACGACGCGCTGGCGGTGCGCGGGCATCCCGCGCAGCAGGCTCAGGAACACCGGGATGTTCCCGAGCGGGTCGAGGATCAGGAACAGCAGCAGCGCGGCGGAGGCGATGGTCACGGGGTGCCGGAGCCGGGAGCCGGGAGCCGGGAATCGGTGGCGGCGGCGAAGATGCGGCCGCGGTAGGGCGCGCCCGCCGGCGACAGGAGGTCGACGCAGGCGGCGGCGTAGGCCGACGGGTCGCGCGCGTCGCGATCCTGGTCGGCGAGGAAGGCGCGGCCGCGCAGCGTGGTGCGCATCGGCCCCGGCTGCAGGCCGCTGATCCGCGGGCCTTCGGCGCCGAGCTCGGCCTGCAGCATGCCGATCAGCGTGGCCAGGCCGTGCTGGGCGATGCCGTAGCCGCCCCAGAACGCCTGGCCGGTCAGCGCCAGGTCGTCGATCGCGAACACCACCGCGGCGTCCGGCGCCTTCGACAGCAGCGGCAGGCACGCCTGCGTGAGCCACCAGCGCGCGGTCAGCCCGATGTGCAGCGCGCGCGCGAAATCCGCCGGGTCGGTGTGCGCCAGCGGCGTCAGGCCGCGGAACTCGGCCGCGCAGTGCAGCAGGCCGTCGAGGCGGCCGAGCTCCGATTCGAGGCGCGCGGCCAGCTCGGCGTAGTCGTCGGGCGAGGCGCCTTCCAGGTCGAGCGGATACAGCAGCGGCTCCGGGCCTTCGGCCGCGAGCGCGTCGTAGAGCCGGTTGAGCTTGGGCACCTTGCGGCCCAGCAGCACGACCGTGGCGCCCGCGCGTGCGCAGGCCAGCGACGCCGCGGCGCCGAGGCCGCCATGCGCGCCGGCGACCAGCACCACGCGGCCGGCGAGCGCGCCCGACGGCTCCGTGGCCGCCTCGTGCCGTGGCGCGGTGGCGCTCACGCCTTCTGCGCCTCCGCCAGCTGCACTTCCTTCAGCATCCGCGCCAGCTCGCCGGACTCGAGCAGCTCGAGGGTGATGTCGCAGCCGCCGATCAGCTCGCCGTTGATGAAGAGCTGCGGGAACGTCGGCCAGTTCGAATAGCGCGGCAGGTTGGCGCGGATCTCCGGCTCCTCCAGCACGTTGACGGTGTGCAGGCCGCTCGCGCCGGCCTGCTTGAGCGCCTGCACGGTGCGGCTGGAGAACCCGCACATCGGGAACTGCGGCGTGCCCTTCATGAAGAGCACGACGGGATGGCCTTCGATCTCGGCCTGGATGCGTTCGGACACCTGCATGGCTGGCTCCTGGAGTGCGTCGCGCCGCCGCTTCCCGCAGGGTTCGCGGGCCGGCGGCGGGGGTGGGGGTAGAATCCGGGCATTGTAAGCCCCTCCCCCTGCCAAGGAGCCCGCACATGGCCATCGAACTGCCGCCCCTGCCCTACGACCGCGCCGCCCTCGAGCCGCACATTTCCGGCGAGACCATCGACTTCCACTACGGCAAGCACCACAAGGCCTACGTGGACAACCTCAACAAGATGATCGCGGGCACCGAATTCGAGGCGATGCCGCTGGAAGGGATCGTCCGCAAGGCGCAGGGCGCGATGTTCAACAACGCCGCGCAGGTCTGGAACCACACCTTCTACTGGAACTGCCTGTCCCCCAACGGCGGCGGCGAGCCGTCCGGCAAGGCCGGCGAGGCGATCGCGAAGGCCTTCGGCAGCTTCGAGAAGTTCAAGGAGCAGTTCAGCGACCTCGCCGTGAAGACCTTCGGTTCGGGCTGGGCCTGGCTGGTGCAGCGCCCCGACGGCGCGCTGGCCCTCGTGAGCACGCCGAACGCCGCGACCCCGCTGACCGGCGACGACACCGCGCTGCTGACCTGCGACGTGTGGGAGCACGCCTACTACATCGACTACCGCAACGCGCGGCCGAAGTACGTCGAGGCGTTCTGGAACCTCGTGAACTGGGACTTCGTCGCCTCGAACCTCAAGTAAGGCGGGCGACGACGGGCGCGACCTGCGCCTGGCGGCCGAGGCCCTCGCCGACGCGCTGCAACGCGCCGGCGAGTTCCGCCGCCGAATCCGCGCGCAGCGTGGCGTGGCCGACCTTGCGGCCGGCGCGCGGCGACTTGCCGTAGTCGTGCCAGTGGCCGCCGGCCTCGCGCAGCACCGGCGACGGATCCGGCATTTCGCCGATCCAGTTGAGCATGCACGCGCACCCGACCATGCGCGTGTCCCCGAGCGGGAGGCCGAGCACGGCGCGCAGGTGGTTCTGGAACTGCGAGGTCTCGCTGCCCTCGATCGTCCAGTGGCCGGAGTTGTGCACGCGCGGCGCCAGCTCGTTGGCGAGCAGCACGCCGTCGCGGCAGAACAGTTCCAGCGCGAACACGCCCACGTACTCCAGCGATTCGGCGAGCGCGCGCGCATGCGCGATCGCCGTCGCCTCCAGGGCCGCGTCCACCGCGGCCGGGGCGAGGCTGGCCGACAGCACGCCGTCGACATGCCAGTTCTCGGTCAGCGGCCAGGTGCGGAAGTCGCCGTCGCGGCCGCGCACCGCCACCACCGACAGCTCGCGCTCGAACGGCACGAACGCCTCGAGGATCAGCCCGACGGTGTCCGCCTGCGCGCCGAGCGCGTCCCACGCCGCGGCCACGTCGCCGTCGCCGCGCAGCCGGAACTGGCCCTTGCCGTCGTAGCCGAGCCGCCGCGTCTTGAGGATGCACGGCGTGCCGATGCGCGCCACCGCAGCGTCGAGCTCCTCGCGCGTCGCGACCGGCGCGAATTCGGGGACAGGGATGCCGAGGTCGCGGAACAGCGTCTTCTCCGCAAGCCGGTCCTGCGCGGTGGCGAGCGCGCGCGGGCTCGGGAACACCGGCACCCGCGACGCCAGCCAGCGCGCTGATTCGGCGGGCACGTTCTCGAAATCGAAGGTCGCCACGTCGATGCGCGAGGCGAACTCCGCGAGCGCGGCCTCGTCGCGGTAGTCGCCGACCACCATGGGCGCGAACTGCGCCGCGCAGGCTTCGGCGGAGGTGTCCATCACCAGGAAGCGCGCGCCCAGCGGCGCGCCGGACAGCGCGAGCATGCGGGCCAGCTGGCCGCCGCCCAGGATCCCGACGGTGGTCATCGCGGCGCGCCTCGGGATGGCATCGCTCATCGCCGCGGGTCGTCGTTCGATGCGACGTCGTCCGTCTGGCGCTGGCGGAATGCCGCGAGCGCGGCGGCGACGTCCGCGTGGTCCGCGGCCAGCATCGCCGCGGCGAAGAGCGCCGCGTTGGCCGCGCCGGCGGTGCCGATGGCGAAGGTCGCGACCGGGATCCCCGCGGGCATCTGCACGATGGACAGCAGCGAGTCCATGCCGTTCAACGCCTTCGACTGCACGGGCACGCCGAGCACCGGCACCGCGGTCTTGGCCGCGAGCATGCCCGGCAGGTGGGCCGCGCCGCCGGCGCCGGCGATGATCGCGCGCAGGCCGCGCGCGGCGGCCGTGGCGGCGTAATCGAACAGCGCGTCGGGCGTGCGGTGCGCGGAGACCACTCGCACCTCGTGCGGCACGCCGAGCTGCTCCAGGCGGACGGCGGCGTGCTGCATCGTCTCCCAGTCGGAGCGCGAGCCCATCACGATGCCCACGAGCGGAGCAGCGCCCGCGTCCGGGCTGGCGGCATTCGGGGGACTGGCCATGCGGGCTCCGGTTCCTGCCGTGCAAAACGGTATTCTAGCGGCCAACCCCCACGACGCCACCCCGCCATGGACCGCAAGCTGCTCGACATCCTCGCCTGCCCCGCCACGCGCCAGCCGCTGGCGCTGCTGGAACGCGACGGGCTCGACGCCGTGAACCGGGCGATCGCCGCGGGCGGCGTGCGCCGCCGCGACGACACCGCCCAGGCGGAGCCGCTGCGCGAGGCGCTGGTCACCCGCGACCGCAAGCTCGTCTACCGCATCGACGACGGCATCCCGGTCCTGCTGGCGGACGAGGCGATCGGCACGGCGCAGGTGCCCGGTTTCCCGGGCGCCTGACGTGGCGCCGTCCGCCGCGCCCGCGGGCGGCAACGCCGTCCAGCCGCCCGCGCCACCGCCGGCCGCGCAGGTCGAGTCCGACGTCGCCCGCGCGCTGGCCGAGGACATCGGGAGCGGCGACGTCACCGCGGCGCTGCTGCCCGACACCGCGGATATCGCCTACCTCCTCTGCAAGGAAGACGCCGTGGTGTGCGGCCGGCCCTGGTTCGATGCCTGCCATCGCGCGCTCGATCCCGCCGTGCGCATCGAGTGGCGCGTCGCGGAAGGCGACCGGGTCGCCGCCGGCACGGTGCTCGCCACGCTCGCCGGCCGCAGCCGCGCGCTGGTGACCGCCGAGCGCACCGCGCTGAACTTCCTGCAGACGCTGTCCGGCACCGCCACGACCACAGCACGCTACGCCGATGCGCTGCGCGGCACCGGCACGCGCGTGCTCGACACCCGCAAGACACTGCCCGGCCTGCGCATCGCGCAGAAGTACGCCGTGCGCTGCGGCGGCGGCACGAACCATCGCATGGGCCTGTACGACACGGTCATGCTGAAGGAGAACCACGTGCGCGCCGCCGGCTCGATCGCCGCCGCGGTCGCCGCCGCGCGCGCGCTGCATCCCGCGCTGCCGCTGGTCGTGGAGGTCGAGGACCTCGCGCAGCTGCGCGAAGCCCTCTCCGCCGGCTGCGACCGCGTGCTGGTCGACGACTTCGATCGCGACGCGCGCCGGGAAGCGGTCCGCATCGCCCGCGCCGCGCCGTTCGACGGCCGCATCCCGCTGGAGGTTTCCGGCGGCGTGGGCCTCGACGGCCTGCGCGCCATCGCCGAGGACGGCGTGGACTACGTCTCGATCGGCGCGCTCACCAAGCACGTGCACGCCATCGACCTGTCGATGAAGCTCGGACCGCCGCCATGCCCGGCCTCCTGATCCTGCTGATCGTGGTGGTGCTGGGCTGGGCGTTCTGGAGTTCCGCGCGCGCCGCGGCCGAACGCGCGGAGGAGGCGGGGCGCGACGCCTGCAACGCCGCCGGCGTGCAATGGCTCGACCAGACGGTGCACGCGAACGGGTTGCGGCTGCGCCGTGGCGAGGATGGGCGGCTGGGCTTCGAGCGCAGCTTCCGCTTCGAATACTCCGAGGACGGGCAGGACCGCCACGTGGGCCGCCTGGTCATCCGCGGCGACCGCCTCGTCGCCTTCAGCGGCCCGATCCGCCGCCCGCAGGTCCACACGCTCCACTGACCCCTGCGCCTTCCTGGCTTCGCGGCGGAAGCGGTGGGGCGGCCTCAATTCCTTCGGGGCTGGGCAGCGGAAGCGTGCGCGCACGACGCCTCTCCCCGCTTCTACCTCCGAAAGACGGGCTCGCACGCTCTCCGTTTCGAAGCGGGGTCATGCGCTTGGCGCGGCGGTGCGAATGCGTGTGTGTGGGCCGAGCGGGCCATGGATGGCCCGCGCCCGCGGCGTGAGTCCTGGACGACTCGTCGACGCGGCGGACCACACACACGCATTCGCGGCGCCCAGCCCCGAAGCGATCACGGCGTGCCCCGGAAGGGCCTGCGCACTCCGCGGCGACCCTCGCCCGGAGCGGATAACCGCTACTTGACGATGCGGAGGTGCGGGCCGCGCTTCGGTGGCGTGTCGGCCGGGGGCGGCGTGTCGTCGTCGGGCGGCGTGTCGCTGGTGGTGGCCTCGGCGGGGGCCCCGGCCTCGGGCGCCGGCGCGCTGCCGTCGTCGGGGAGCGCCATGCCCTGCCCCGTCTCGCGCGCATAGATCGCCAGCACCGCGTCGACCGGCACGATCACCGCATGGCTCACGCCGCCGAAGCGCGCGGTGAACGCGACCGCGTCGTTGTCCATGTCCAGGTGGGCGACGGCGCGCGCGGCGATGTTGAGCACGACCTTGCCGTCCTTGACGGTATGCGGCGGCACGCGCACGCCGGGACGCGTCGCGTCCACCAGCAGGTGCGGGGTCATGCCGTTGTCCGCGATCCACTCGTACAGCGCGCGCAGCAGGTACGGGCGATGGCTGGTCATCCGCGGCGCGGGGGCTTCGGTCATTCCGGCAACGGGCGCAGGTTGCGTTCCTGCGGCGTGAGGCTGCGCGCGAAACCCGGATTGCGGAAGATGCGGTTGCCGTAGTCCTCGATCGCCTTGCCGTCCTTCGGCAGGCCGATGCCCAGCGAGTCCAGGCGCCAGATGATCGGCGCCATGGCGCAGTCGGCCAGGCTCATCTCGGGATTGAGGAAGAACTTGCTCGCCTTGAACAGCGGCACCGAAGCGGTGAGCAGTTCCTTGAGGCGCTTGCGGCCGGCTTCGGCCTGCTGCTTGTTGCCGAGCTGGATCGCCTGCACCTGCGGCACCCAGTCGTGCTCGATGCGCAGCATCGCCAGGCGCAGGCGCGCGCGGGAAAGCGGATCGACCGGCATCAGCGGCGGATGCGGGTAGCGCTCGTCCAGGTATTCGCTGACGACGCTCGCCGCGTACAGCACCAGCTCGCGCTCGACCAGGGTCGGCACCGAGTGGTACGGGTTGAGGTCGAGCAGGTCCTCGGGCGGGTTCTGCGGGTCGACCGGGATGAAGTCGTAGGTGACGCCCTTCGCGGCCAGCACCAGGCGCACGCGATGGCACAGCACGTCGTCGACGGAAGAAAACAGCGTCAGTGCATTTCGCATGCGCAGACTCGTCGCCATCATCGGCTCTTCTCCGGCGACCGGATCCGCCGGCCGCACACCGGCGCCGCCCACCCCGTGCGGGCGGTCGCCTCCCCGGTTCCCTCAGTGCACGTCGCGCCAGTATTCCTTCTTCAGCAGCCAGGCGAGGAACGTGAAGAACGCCAGGAACAGCACGACCCAGACGCCGATGGACTGGCGCTTGAGCGCGGCGGGCTCGCCGGCGTACTCGAGGAAAGCGGTGATGTCGCGCACGGTCTGGTCGAACTGCGCGGGCGTCTGCGACCCCGGCTGCGCCAGCACCAGCTTCTCGACGGGGCGCTCGCCGCCCGCGTCCGCCGCGCCGTACTCGGCGTGCTGCAGGCCCTGCATCTCCCACAGCGGGTTCGGCATGGACGCGTTCGGGAACACGGTGTTGTTCCAGCCCACCGGGCGCGTCTCGTCGAGATAGAACGACTTCAGGTAGGCGGAGATCCAGTCGCTGCCGCGCACGCGCGCGGTCACGCTCAGGTCCGGCGGCATCTTGCCGAAGAACTTCGTGCCGTCCGCCTCGGTCATCGCGACGCGGACCTGCTCGCCCGGCTTGGCGCCGATGAAGTTGAGGTTGGCCTGGACGTCGTCCTCCGACAGGCCCAGGTCCTCGGCCATGCGCGAGTAGCGCAGGTACTTCAGCGAGTGGCAGCCGGAGCAGTAGTTCATGAACAGCTTGGCGCCGCGCTGCAGCGACGCCTGGTCGCCGAGGTCGGTGCCCGCGTGCGACAGGGCCGCGCCTTCCGCGGCCGCGAAGGCCGGGGTCGCGGCGGCCGCGGCGAACAGGGCGCCCGCGGCGAGGACGATCAACTTCTTCACGATGCGCTGCCCCTTAGTCATGCGTCGTCACCCGCTCCGGCACCGGCCTGGTCCTGTCCCACTTGGTCCACAGCGGCATGGTGATGAAGAACGCGTAGTAGAGGAAGGTCAGGAGGCGGCCGATGATGGTCTCGACCGGGTCGGTGCCCGGGCCGGCGCCGATCTTCATCAGCCACAGGAACGACACCACGAACATGGCGAGCATCGCCCACGACAGCTTGCCGCGGTAGCGGTAGGACTTGACCGGGCTCTTGTCCAGCCACGGGGTGAGGAACAGCAGCACGATGGCGCCGAACATCACCAGCACGCCCCACAGCTTGATGCCGAAGAACGACGGCACCACCCGCAGCATCGCGTAGTACGGGGTGAAGTACCACACCGGCTTGATGTGCGCCGGGGTGACCAGCGGGTTGGCCTCGGTGAAGTTGTCGTGCTCGAGGAACCAGCCGCCGAAGGTCGGCGCGAAGAAGATGATGAACGCCGCCAGCACCAGGAAGAAGCCGGCGCCGAACAGGTCCTTCACCGTGTAGTACGGGTGGAAGGGGATGCCGTCGGCCGGCGCGGAAGGCGACCAGCGGTTGCCCTTCGGGCCCTTCTTGATCTCGACGCCGTCGGGGTTGTTCGAGCCCACCTCGTGCAGCGCGCCCAGGTGCAGCACGACCAGCAGCAGCAGCACCAGCGGCAGCGCGATGACGTGCAGGGCGAAGAAGCGGTTGAGCGTGGCGTCGGACGGGATGTAGTCGCCCATGATCCACTCGGTCAGGCCGTTGCCGACGACCGGGATCGCGCCGAACAGCGAGATGATCACCTTCGCGCCCCAGAACGACATCTGGCCCCACGGCAGCACGTAGCCCATGAAGGCCTCGGCCATCAGCACGAGGTAGATCACCATGCCCAGCAGCCAGACCAGCTCGCGCGGCTTGCGGTACGAGCCGTACATCAGGCCGCGGAACATGTGCAGGTAGACGACGACGAAGAACAGCGAGGCGCCGGTGCTGTGCATGTAGCGGATCAGCCAGCCCCACTCCACGTCGCGCATGATGTACTCGACCGAGCCGAAGGCCTCGGCGGCGCTCGGCTTGAAGTGCATCGTCAGGAAGATGCCGGTCACGATCTGGTTGACCAGCACCAGCAGCGCGAGCGAACCGAAGAAGTACCAGAAGTTGAAGTTCTTCGGCGCGTAGTACTCGGTCATGTGCTTGCGGTACGCCGGCATCATGCCGGGCGCGCGCGCGTTGACCCAGTCCATCACGTTGGTGGCGGTACGTGTCAGGAAGTTCGCCATGGCTTACGCGGCTCCCGTGGCATTGGCGGGATCGACGCCGATGACCAGCGTGCTGTCGTTCTCGAAGTGGTACGGCGGCACCGGCAGGTTCGCCGGGGCCGGCATGCCGGAATACACGCGGCCGGCGAGGTCGTAGCGCGACTTGTGGCAGGGGCAGAAGTAGCCGCCCTTCCACTCGGGGTCGAAGGGCTGCGGCTTCAGCTCGGGCACGAACTCCGGCGCGCAGCCGAGGTGGGTGCAGACCGCGACCAGCACGAGGATCTCGGGCTTGATCGAGCGCCACTCGTTCTTGGCGTAGGCGGGCTGCTGGTCGGTGTTGTCCGACTTCGGGTCGAGCAGCAGCGGATCCATCTGCGGCAGCGTCGCCAGCATCGCCTGCGAGCGCTTCGCGACGTAGACCGGCTGGCCGCGCCACTTCAGGGTCAGCTGCTGGCCTTCGGCCAGGGCGCTGATGTCCTGGGTGACCGGGGCGCCCGCCAGCTTCGCGCGCGCGCTCGGGTTCCAGGACTTGATGAACGGGACCGCCAGGTACCCGGCTCCCACGGCCCCGACCACGGACGTGGTCGCGGTCAGGAACCGGCGCCGGCCCAGGTTCTCGGGACGCTCGCCTTCATTGCCCATCAGGCACTCCGCAAAGACTCGATGACAGATCGGGCGCCCGTCCGGCCGAAGCCGGCGACGGGCCGCCGCAAAGACGCTGAAGTGTAACGGAACGTGAATCCGCGGGACAATGTTTCCTGCGCCGGCGGGATGGGAAACCGGCAGGAAACAGGCACTTGCGCCTCAGCGCGAGGCGACCGTCCGGCGGTAGCGGTCGGCCAGCAGGCCCACGCGCTCGACATAACGCTGGGTCTCGGCATAGGGCGGCACGCCCTTGTACTTGTCCACGGCGCCCTCGCCGGCGTTGTAGCCGGCCGCGGCCAGCCGCAGGTTGCCGTCGAAGCGCTTGAGCAGCCAGGCCAGGTACTGCACCCCGCCGCGGATGTTCTGCGCGGCATCGAAGGCATCGCCCACGCCGAAGCGGCGGGCGGTCGCGGGCATGAGCTGCATGAGTCCCTGCGCCCCGACGCGCGACAGGGCGCGCGGGTTGAACGCGGATTCGGCGTGGATGATCGCGCGCACCACGGCCTCGTCGACGCCGTAGCGCTTCGAGGCGTCGCTGATCTCGTCGTCGTACGCGGTGGTGTTGAGGCGCACGCGGCCGAAATCCACGCCCGGCCGGCTGCTGCAGGCGTAGCAGGTCTCGACGTAGCTGTACTGGATGGTCTTGAACGCGTCGACGCGGCCGCGGGGCCGCACGCTGGTGTAGTGGCGGACGCCGTCCTGCACGTAGGAATAGACCTGTCCGCTCACCCGGCGCGAGGCGTCGCTGCCGGCGGGCTTGCTGCGCACGACGGACGGCGCGGCAGCCGCAGGCGCGGTTTCGGTGGCCACGGCGGGGACGACGGACGCGGGCTGCTCCACGACCGCCTCGGACGCCGAAGGGCCCGACGTCGTGGCGGGCGCGGTGCCGCGCGCCACCGTGGAGCGGGACGGGAAGCTGCCCACGACCTTGCACGCCGCCCCCGGGATGCTGCGGCTGGAATAGCTGCGCGCGCCGGCGGCGTCCGTGCAGCGGTATACGGTGCCGGCCACCGCGGGAGCGGCGAGCAGCAGGCAGGCGATCGCGAAAAGTCCCCGGGCCCCCTTGGTCATGCGCGCAGTGTCCACCCATCACGCGCCGATGACAAGTGTTTGATTTTCCTGAACAAGGCGCGGATTCACGGAAATGCGTGACCGGCCTCGCAAACCGGCGCGTCCGAAGCCCCGCCCGGAGGCATCCGCTAGACTTCGCGCCCCGGCGCGGATTCACCGCCGCCTCCCCGGACCGACCATGGCCGATTCGCCCCTGCCGCCGCGCGGCAAGCTCTACATCCAGACCCACGGCTGCCAGATGAACGAGTACGACTCGGCCCGCATGGCCGACGTGCTCGCCGCCTCCGACGGGCTCGAACTCACCGATCGCGCCGAGGATGCCGATGTCATCCTGGTCAACACCTGCTCGATCCGCGAGAAGGCGCAGGAGAAGGTCTTCAGCCAGCTCGGCCGCTGGCGCGCGCTCAAGCAGGGCGACCGCCCGGTGCTCATCGGCGTCGGCGGCTGCGTGGCCTCGCAGGAAGGCGAGGCGATCGTGAAGCGCGCCCCGTTCGTGGACCTGGTGTTCGGGCCGCAGACCCTGCACCGCCTGCCCGAACTGATCCGCGACCGCCGCGAGTCCGGCAAGCCGCAGGTCGACATCAGCTTCCCGGAGATCGAGAAGTTCGACCGCCTGCCCGAACCGCGCGCCGAAGGCCCGACCGCGTTCGTCTCGATCATGGAGGGTTGCTCGAAGTACTGCTCGTTCTGCGTGGTCCCCTACACGCGCGGCACCGAGATCAGCCGCCCGTTCGAGGACGTGCTGGTGGAAGTCGCGCAGCTCGCGGCGCAGGGCGTGCGCGAGGTGAACCTGCTCGGGCAGAACGTCAACGCCTACCGCGGCCCCCTCGCCGGCGCCGAAGGCGGCGACGACGAGGTCGCGGACCTGGCGCTGCTGATCCGCGCGATCGCGGAGATCGACGGCATCGACCGCATCCGCTTCACCACCTCGCATCCGCTGGAGTTCTCCGACTCGCTCGTCGAGGCCTATCGCGACGTGCCCAAGCTCGCGAACTACCTGCACCTGCCGGTGCAGTCGGGCAGCGACCGCATCCTCTCGGCGATGAAGCGCGGCTACACCGCGCTCGAGTTCAAGCAGAAAATCCGCAAGCTGCGCGCGGTGCGCCCCGGCATCTCGATCTCCTCCGACTTCATCGTCGGCTTCCCGGGCGAGACCGAAGCGGACTTCGCGAAGACGCTGAAGCTGATCGAGGACGTGGGCTTCGACCAGTCGTTCTCCTTCATCTACTCGCGGCGCCCGGGCACGCCCGCGGCCGACCTCGAGGACGACACGCCCGACGCGGAGAAGCACGCCCGCCTGGAGCGGCTCCAGGCCCTGGTCAACGCCCAGGCGGCCGCGATCTCGGCGGGCATGGTCGGCACCGTGCAGCGCATCCTGGTCGAGGGCCGGTCGCGCAAGGACGAAACTGAATTGGCGGGAAAGACCGAAAACATGAAGACCGTCAACTTTCCGGGGCCCGCATCGCTGATCGGGCGCTTCGTCGATGTGGTAATTACTGGTGCACTGTCCAATTCGCTGCGCGGCAGGCCATGTTCACTACCGGAAAGCACCCCAACCGCCATCTCCATGCCGCACTGCTAGACCTCGTCCTGGCCGGTGGCGCCATGGCGGCGCACAGCGGCGCGTTCCGCCTCGACAACCCCAACTGGGAGCTGCTGCCGACCTGGCTCTGGCCGGGGCTGGCGATGCTGTTCCTGCTCAGCGCGCTGTTCTCGTTCGGCCGCCACCGGGCCACCCGCCGCTAGTCAGTCGAGCCGCTTGCGGAACCGCAGGATCGCCACGCCCATCGCGATGGCGGTGAACGCCAGCAGCGCCAGCACTTCGGGCCACAGTTCCGCCAGGCGCGCGCCGCGCAGCATCACGCCGCGCACCATGCGCAGGAAATGCGTCAGCGGCAGGACCTCCGCGAGCCACTGCACCGCGCGCGGCATGCCCGCGAACGGGAACATGAAGCCCGACAGCAGGATCGACGGCAGGAACACGAACATCGTCACCTGCATCGACTGGAACTGCGAACGTGCGCGCGTGGAGATCAGCAGCCCGAGGGCGAGGCTGGCGAGGATCAGCAGCGCGGCCGCGGCATACACCTCGGCGAGGCCGCCGCGGATGGGCACGCGGAAGAGCAGCACGCCCAGCAGCAGCACCAGCGTGGTCTGCACGAGGCCGATGGCGATGTACGGCAGCACCTTGCCGACCATGAGCTCGGTGCGCGTCAGCGGGGTCGCGATCAGCAGTTCCATGTTGCCGCGCTCGCGCTCGCGCACGATCGCCACCGACGTGAACAGCACCATCGTCATGGTGAGGATGACGCCGATCAGGCCGGGCACGATGTTGACCGCCGAGCGCCGTTCCGGGTTGTAGAAGGCGACGACGGATACCTGGCCCTGCGGCGCCGGCACGGACGACGGCATCGCGTCGCGCGGGCCCGGCACCGCGCGTTGCATCGGCACCTGGGCCAACTGCACCGCCGCCGCCTGCACGACCGTGTCGGTGCCGTCCACCAGCACCTGCGCTGCTTCGCGCCCTTCCGCGCGGCGCCGCTCGAAGTCGGGCGGGATCGCGATGCCCACGCTGATCTCGCCCGCGCGCAGCATGTCCACCAGCTCGCCTGGCGTGCGCGCCTCGCGCACGGGCCGCACCACGCCGGTGGCGAGCATGTCCATCGCCAGCGCGCGGGAGCCGGCGGTGCCGGCCTGGTCCGCGATCGCGGCATCGAGCCCGCGCAGGTTGAGGTTGATGGCGTAGCCGAACAGCAGCAGCTGCATGACCGGGATGCCGACGATCATCGCCAGGGTGACGCGGTCGCGGCGGAGCTGGCGCAACTCCTTCAGCACGATCGCCCAGAGCCGCCGCCAGCTCATGCCGCGCGCTCCCGCGGCGCGTCCGCGCCGTGCGGGCGGTTCGTGGCGGCAACGAACACGTCCTCGAGGTTGGGGGCGACCGCTTCGACCTCGGCCTGCAAGCCCGCGCCGGCGAGCGCGGCGCGCAGCGCGGCGACGCCCTTGTCGCCCCCGCTGCCCTCGTCCGACAACACGCGCAACGCGTTGCCGATCTGCGCGACGCTGAGCACGCCCTGCGCGCCCTGCAATGCCCGCTGCGCCTCGCGCGGTTGCGACGCGGCGACCTGGAACGTCCGGCCCCGCAGCGCCGAAGCGAGCGCGCGCGGCGTGCCGTCGGCCACCAGCGCGCCGTGGTCGAGGATGGCGAGGCGGTGGCAGCGCTCCGCCTCGTCCATGTAATGCGTCGACACGAGCAGCGTGGTGCCGGCGTCGGCGAGCTCGAACAGCGTTTCCCAGAAATCCCGCCGCGACTCCGGGTCGACGGCGCTGGTCGGCTCGTCGAGGAACAGCAGCTCGGGTTCGTGGACGATCGCGCCGGCCAGAGCGAGGCGCTGCTTCTGCCCGCCGCTCAGCGTGCCGGCGAGCTGCTTCTGCCGCTCGCCGAAATCGAATCGTGCGACGAGTTCGTCCACGCGCTGCCGCGTCGAGCGCGCGGGCACGCCCTGGATCGCGGCGAGGAACTCGAGGTTCTCGCGCACCGACAGGTCCTCGAACAGCGAGAAGCGCTGGGTCATGTAGCCGATGCGGCGGCGCAGTCGCTCGGCTTCGCGCGGAATGTCGAGGCCGAGCACCTCGATCGTGCCTTCGGTCGGCGTGAGCAGGCCGCAGAGCATGCGGATGGTGGTGGACTTGCCCGAACCGTTCGGACCGAGGAAGCCGTACACCTGCCGGGAGGGCACTTCGAGATCGACGTGGTCGACGGCCACCAGCTCGCCGAAGCGCCGGGTCAGGCCGCGCGCGCGGATCGCGACCGCCTCCCCGGCGCCGGCGTTCACCGCCCGAACTCGACGCGCAGGGGCAGCCCCGCCGGCAGGTCGCGGGCGCGGGCCGGATCCAGGCGCACTTCGGCGAGGTAGCTCAGGCGCGCCGCGTCGTCGCCGGCGAGCGCGTAGTAAGGCGTGAACACGGGCTCGCTGCGGATCGCGCGGATCGTGCCCGGCAAGGGCGCAGCGACGCCGTCGACGAGCACCCGCACCTTGTCGCCGACGCGGATGCCCGCGCGCAGCCGTTCCGGGACGTAGATGCGTGCGTACGCGTCGCCCGCAAGCAGGATCGCCAGCGGCGCGCCGACCGGCGCCTGGTCGCCGAGCCGGTACGGCAGGCTGTCGACGATTCCCGCGCGCGGCGCCACCAGCGACAACTTGTCGAGCACGGCGGATTGCGCCGCGGCACGGGCGTCGGCCGCGCGCACTGCGGACGCGCCCTGCGCGAGCTGCTCCGCGCGCGTGCCGCGCAGCAGTTCGTCGAGCGCGGCCTGTGCAGCGCGCACCGCGGCGGCGGCGCTGCCGGCGGCGGCACGGGCGCGATCCACGTCCGCCTTCGCCACCAGCTGGCGCCGGCCCAGCGGTTGCAGGCGCGCCAGGTACACCGCGGCATCGCGCGCCTGCGCGCGCGTCGCCGCGACCTCGGCGCGCGCCTGCGCGATGCGTTCGGCACGCGGCCCGGCTTCGAGTTCGGCCAGCACTTCGCGCTGGCGCTCGGCTTCGGCGCGCGCCGCCTCGGTGTCGGCCTGCGTGCGCCGGACCTCGAGCTGCAGCAATGGCTGTCCGGCGCGCACGCGCTCGCCCTCCCTCACCTGCACCGCGACGATGCGCTCTGCGGCCGGCGCCGGCACGGCGATCCGCTCGTACTCCAGGGTGCCGACGGCTTGCGGCGCGCCGGCTCCGCAGCCCGCCAGCAGCGCGGAGGCCAACACCACCCCCAGCCCTCGACCCGCGATGCGCATGGTGTTCACGACAAGCCTCCCTCGAGCTGGAGTCCGCGATCGAGCAGGGCGATCGCGTGCCTGCGCACGTCGTCGAGGCCGATGTCGCCGGCGTCGAAGAGCGCGCGCCAGATGCTCGCGCCCGCCGCCGGGAACAGCGTGAGCCCGACGAGCGACACCATGAGCAGGCGCGGATCGAGATCCGGGTTGAGGGCACCGCGGGACTGCGCGGCCGCGAAGCGCCCCGCGATGACGCGGGCGATGTCCGGCGCGACGCGCGTCAGCAGGAGGTCGCGCAGGGCGCCGCCCTCGCACAGCACTTCGCGGACCCAGAGCTGCGGCCACCACGGATGCGCCTTCATCGCCTCGGTCAGGCCGCAGACGAAGGCGCCGACCGTATCGGCCAGGTCGTCGCCCGCGCCGGCGACGCGCTCGCGCACGCGCTGGAAGGCCGGAAGCATGCGTTCCTCCACCAGCGCGTCCACCAGCTGCGCCTTGTCGCCGAAGTAGTAGTGCAGAAGGGCCGGCGTCACCTTCGCCTGGCGCGCGATCTGGCTCAGCGAAGTGGCGGCGATGCCGCGCGCGGTGAAACAGGCGATGGCGGCGTCGAGCAGCGCCTCGCGGATGTCGCGCCCGCCTTCGCGCGCGGGCCGCCCGGGTGCGCGCCTTGCCGGAGTCGCCGCGCCCGCCTGCCCGCGAGCAGGCCCGGGCGTGCCCGGCCCTTTCGTTCGCTTGCCTGCCGTGGGCGCTGCCATGACGGCGAATTTAATTGTCTTGTTAATTAATTGCAAGCGCCAGCGGGAGCGGCTGTGCGCCGCCCCACCCCGGTCTACGGAGCCTCGAACACCGGCTTGCCGTCCACGTAGGTCGCCTTCACCGCCAGGCTGCGCAGTTGCGCCGGCTCGACCGCGAGCGGATCGTCGCCGAGGATCACGAAATCGGCACGCTTGCCCGGTGCGAGGCTGCCGACCTCGTCTTCCGCGAAACCCGCGTACGCGGCGTCGAGGGTGAAGCCCCGCAGCGACTCGTAGGGCGTGAGCTTGTCCTCCGGGTGCCAGCCGCCCGCCGGCAAGCCCTGCGCGTCGGTGCGCGTCTCGGCGGCGTACAGGCCCAGCCGGGGATCCACCGATTCCACCGGGAAGTCCGAGCCCAGGGCCAGGCGTGCGCCGCTGTCGCGCAGCTTGCGCCACGCGTAGGCGCCGTTGATGCGGTCGGGCCCGAGGCGGTCCTCCGCCCACGGCATGTCGCTGGTCGCGTGCGTGGGCTGCATCGAGGCGATCACGTGCAGCGCGGCGAGCCGCGGCAGGTCCCCGGGCGCCAGCACCTGCGCGTGCTCGATGCGCCAGCGATGGTCGGTCGAGGTCGCTTCGGCGCCCAGTTCCTTCGCGTAGGTGTCGAGCACGATGCGGTTGCCGCGGTCGCCGATCGCATGCGTCGCGGCCTGCACGCCGCAGCGGTGCGCCTTCGACACGGCGGCGTCGAACTGCTCCGGCGTCATCACCAGCAGGCCACGGTTGCCGTGGTCGTCGCTGTAGTCCTGCAGCAGCGCGGCACCGCGGCTGCCGAGCGCGCCGTCGATGTACAGCTTCACCGTGCGCATCTTCAGGCGGCGCGAGGGATGCTGGTACAGGCCTTCGTCGCACAGCCACTGCAGCGCCGCGCCGTCGCCGTCGGCGAAGGCGGTGACGCGCACCGGCATCTCGCCGGCATCCGCCAGCTTGCGGTACACGCGCATCTCGTCGAGCGACACGCCCGCGTCGTGCACCCCGGTCAGGCCGTGCGCGACGGCGTCGCGCATCGCCAGCCGGAGCATGCGCTCGGTCGCGGCCGCATCCGGGGCGGGGATGGCGTCGCCGATGATGGACATCGCGCCGTCGACGAAGACGCCGGTGGCGCGGCCCTGCCCGTCGCGCACGATGCGCCCGCCGTCGGGCTGCCACTCGCCCTGCCGCCAGTCGGCATGGCCGCCCGCCGCCTTCACCGCATCCATCGCCGCGCTGTTGGCCCAGCCGGCGTGCCCGTCGATGCGCTCCAGCCAGACCGGCCGGTCGGGAAAGGCGGCATCGAGGTCGGCGGCGGTCGGGAAATCCTTCTGCGTCCAGTCGTTCTGGTCCCAGCCGCGGCCGACCAGCCAGGCGCCCGCCGGCAGGTCCTTCGCGAACGTGCGCAGGCGGTCGAGGATCTCGGCCTTGCCGGTGCTGTCGACGAGGTCGGCGGTCAGGAAGGTCATGCCCAGCCCGAGCATGTGGCCGTGCGCGTCGATCAGGCCCGGCACCACGGTGGCGCTTCCCGCGTCGATGCGCGCCGCACCGGGATAGCGCCGCAACAGCTCGTCGCGGCCGCCCAGGGCGAGGATCGCGCCGCTGGCGTCGTAAGCCATGGCTTCGGCGCGCGGCCGGGCCGGATCCATCGTGTCGATGCGCTGCGCCAGCAGCACCGTCACGCCCTGCGCCTTCGCCTGCGGCGCCTGCGCGAAGGCCGGGCCGGCGCCCGCAGACAGCGCCATCACCAGCATGGAGGCCAGAATCGTTCGTGCGCGCATCGCCGTTCCCCGTCGGTCAGTCGCCGCACTTTGCGAAAATCCCCGGCCCGGCGCAAGCTTCGCGTCCTGGAGAACCGATGCCGCACGACGCCATCTCGGAATTCGCGCTCGACCCGCCCGACGCGGAGCGCCTCGCCAACCTCGCAGGCCCGTTCGACGCGCACCTGCGGCTGCTCGAGCTGCGCCTGGGCGTGGAGATCGGCAACCGCGGCAACGTGTTCCGCATCGCCGGCCCGGAGGCGGCCGTCGCGAAGGCGGAGAAGCTGCTGCGCGAACTGTGGCGCGACGCTGCGGACGAGGCGCTCACCGAGCCGGCGATCCACCTGCGCCTGTCCGGGGCGGCTGTCGACCGCACCGTCGGCGAGGACATCGAGCCGCAGGAAGTCGCCATCCGGGTGAAGCGCGGCACGATCCGCGGACGCGGCCGCAACCAGGCGAAGTACCTGCACGCGATCGCGACCCACGACATCAACTTCGGCATCGGCCCCGCCGGCACCGGCAAGACCTTCCTCGCGGTGGCGATGGCGGTCGAGGCGCTGAACGAGTCGCGCGTGCAGCGCATCATCCTCGTGCGCCCGGCGGTGGAGGCCGGCGAGAAGCTCGGTTTCCTGCCCGGCGACCTCACCCAGAAGGTCGACCCGTACCTGCGCCCGCTCTACGACGCGCTGTACGAGATGCTCGGCGTGGAGAAGGTGGTGAAGCTGCTGGAGAAGAACGTCATCGAGATCGCGCCGCTGGCCTACATGCGCGGCCGCACCCTCAACGATGCGTTCGTGATCCTCGACGAGGCGCAGAACACCTCGATCGAGCAGATGAAGATGTTCCTGACGCGCATCGGCTTCGGCTCGACCGCCGTGGTCACCGGCGACCTCACCCAGGTCGACCTGCCGAAGCACCAGAAATCCGGGCTGAAGGACGCGCTGGAGGTCTTGCGCGGCGTCGACGGCATCGGCTTCACGTTCTTCGAGGCGAAGGACGTGGTGCGCCACCCGCTGGTCGCGCGCATCGTCAATGCCTACGACGCGCGCGACAACCCCGCCCGCACCACGGAGGAGGCGCCATGACCCGCGGACCGAAGCGCCTGGACGTTTCCGTCGGCTATGCGCTGCCACGCGCCGGGCTGCCGTCGGCGGTGAGTTTCCGCAAGTGGGTGGCCGCGGCGCTGGACGGGCGCATACGCGAAGCCGATCTCGCGATCCGCATCGTCGACGCGCGCGAAGGCCGCGCGCTCAACCGCCACTACCGCGGCAAGGACTACGCGACCAACGTGCTCAGCTTCCCCGCGGACGCCGCGGAAGGCGTGAAGCTGCCCAAGGGCGTGAAGATGCCGCTGCTGGGCGACCTCGTCATCTGCGCGCCGGTCGTCGCCCGCGAGGCGAAGGAACAGGGCAAGGCGCTGAACGACCACTACGCGCACCTCACCGTGCACGGCGCGCTGCACCTGCTCGGCTGGGACCACGAGGACGAGCGCGAGGCCGAGTGCATGGAGCAGCTCGAACGCGGGATCCTCGCCGGCCTGGGGATCGGCGACCCCTATCGCGACGAGCGCTGAGCGCCCCGGCCCGGCCGCGACGCGGGCCGGGTTAAACTGGACGCAGGGCCGCTCCCGGCCCGTTCGTGCCGGCCTTCCACCCCGGCCAAACTCAGGATTCCGACCCGCGCCATGCCCGAGGACGACAGTAGTACCCCCCAGGACCGACCGGAGCGCCGCTCCTGGCTCGACCGCATCGGCGCCATGCTCTCCGGCGAACCGAGCACCCGCGAGGACCTCGTCGAGCTGCTGCGCGACGCCCAGGCCGACGGCCTGATCGCCGCGGACACCCTGCGGATGATGGAGGGCGCGATCGCCGTGTCCGACCTCACGGTGGGCGACGTGATGATCCCGCGCTCGCAGATGGTCGCCCTGTCCGCCGGCCTGTCGCACGCGCAACTGCTGCGCCAGGTGGTCGAGTCCGGCCATTCGCGCTTCCCGGTGCACGGCGAGGACCGCGACGAGATCCTCGGCATCCTGCTGGCGAAGGACCTGCTGCGCGGCGAAGTGTCCGAGCACGGCCACCCGCACGTGCGCGAGCTGCTCCGCCCGGCGGTCCTGATTCCGGAGTCCAAGAAGCTCAACGTGCTCCTGCGCGAGTTCCGCCAGTCCCGCAACCACATGGCGATCGTGATCGACGAGTACGGCGGCGTCGCCGGCCTGGTGACGATCGAGGACGTGCTCGAGCAGATCGTCGGCGAGATCGACGACGAGCACGACGAAGCCGAGGACGTCACCACGCTCATCGCCGCGCAGGCCGACGGCCAGTACGTCGTGGACGCGCTGACGCCGATCGGCGACTTCAACGAGCGCTTCGGCGCCGACTTCGACGACGACGAGTACGACACGATCGGCGGCCTGGTCACGGCCGCGATCGGCCACCTGCCGGAGGCCGGCGAGGAGCTGACGCTCGGCCGCTTCGGCTTCCGCGTCGCGCGCGCCGACGCGCGCCGGCTGCACGCGCTGCACGTGAGCGTGCATGGCGAATAGGGCGATGCGCGCCGTGCTCGCGGCGCTGTTCGCGATCGCCGGCGCCTGCTCGCCGCAGCGCGCGCTCGCGCAGGACGCGTTCCCCCCGCCCGCGCCGCCGGCCGCCGGGGACGCACTCCGCATCGGGGTGATGACGATGCAGCCCGGCGCGATCTTCTGGGAGCGCTTCGGCCACGACGCGATCCTCGTCGAGGACACCGCCACCGGCGCCGCGGTCTCGTACAACTACGGCTTCTTCGACCCGACGGAGCCCGGCTTCCTCGGCCGCTTCGTGCGCGGCGAGATGGAATACATGCTGGTCGCGCTGCCGCTGCAGGACGACCTGGCGACGTACCGCGACGAAGGCCGCGGCGTCTCCGTGCAGTGGCTCGACCTCTCCCCGGCGCAGGCGCGCGCGCTCGCCGACGCGCTGGCCGTGGCGGCGCGCCCCGAGAACGCGCGCTATCGCTACGACTACTTCACCGCCAACTGCGCCACCAAGGTGCGCGACGCGCTCGATGCGGCGCTCGGCGGACGGCTGCACCACGACATCGCCGGCCGCTCGCGCGGCAACACCTATCGCAGCGAGGCGGTCCGCCTGGCGTCGCCGGCGCCGTGGATGTGGATCGGTTTCGACATCGGCCTGTCGCGGCGCGCCGACCAGCAGCTCTCGCGCTGGGAGGAGGCGTTCGTGCCGATGCGCCTGGCCGACAGCCTCGCCGAAGCGCGCCTGGCCGACGGCCGCCCGCTGGTCGCCTCGGAGCAGGTGCTGCTGCCGCACCGCATCGCCCCGCAACCACCCGAGCGCCCGCGGCCGTGGTGGCCGTGGTTGCTGGCCGGCCTCGTCCTCGGCGCGGCGGCGCTGTTCCCCGCGCGCCGCGCCCCGCGCGCGCTGGGCGCGGCGGCGGGCCTGTTCTGGCTCGCTTCCGGCCTGCTCGGCGCGCTGATGCTGTTCCTGTGGCTCGGCACCGAGCACCGCTTCGCCTGGGCGAACGAGAACCTGCTGCTGTTCGATCCGCTCGCGCTGCTGCTGCTGCCGGGCGCCTGGCGCCTCGCCCGCGGCCGCGCGCCGGGCGCCTGGTTCCGGCGCGTGCTGGCCGCGGTGGCCGCGCTCGCGGTGGCGGCGTTGCTGCTGAAGTGGGTGCTCCTGTTCTCCCAGGTCAACGAGCCGTGGATCGCGCTCCTGCTGCCCCTGCACATCGCCTTCTACGCGGGGCTGCGCCGGCGTTAGGATGCGGGGCATGGATCCTTCCCTGCCCCGGTGCGTCGTCAACTGCGTGGCCTACGGTGCGGACGGCACGCGGC
>JBDZUW010000112.1:0-6285 GCA_040255375.1 Luteimonas sp.
GCGCCGGTGCCGGCGCCGTGCTGGCCGGGCTTCTGCTCCAGCTTGCACTTGGAATCGAGCGCGCGCGCCGGCGACTTCAGGCCGAGGTCGGTGCCTTCGCGGCGGGCGAGCTTGCAGGTGGGTCCGATATAACGAGCCATTTTTCTATCGCCCCCTTAGACGCGACGCTTCTTCGGCGGACGGCACCCGTTGTGCGGGATCGGCGTCACGTCGATGATGTTGGTGATCTTGTAGCCGACGTTGTTGAGCGAACGCACGGCCGACTCGCGGCCCGGACCCGGGCCCTTGATGCGCACTTCCAGCGACTTCACGCCGTAGTCGAGCGCGGCCTTGCCGGCCTTCTCGGCGGCGACCTGCGCCGCGAACGGGGTCGACTTGCGCGAGCCGCGGAAGCCCGCGCCGCCCGAGGTCGCCCACGACAGGGCGTTGCCCTGGCGGTCGGTGATGGTCACGATGGTGTTGTTGAACGACGCGTGCACGTGCGCGATGCCGTCGGTGACGACGCGCTTGATCTTCTTCTTGACTTTCGCGGCAGCTGGCTTGGCCATGTCTGTTCCTTACTTCTTGATGGCCTTGCGCGGACCCTTGCGGGTGCGGGCATTGGTCCGGGTGCGCTGGCCGCGCAGGGGCAGGCCGCGGCGGTGGCGCAGGCCGCGGTAGCAGGCCAGGTCCATCAGGCGCTTGATGGCGACGCCGACTTCGCGGCGCAGGTCGCCCTCGACCGCGAACTTGGCGATCTCGGCGCGGAGGCGCTCGACCTCGGGCTCGGACAGGTCGCGGATCTTCGTCGACGGGGCGACGCCCGCGGACTCGCAGACCTGGCGGGAACGGGTACGGCCGATGCCGTAGATGCTCTGCAGGCCCACCCAGACGTGCTTCTGGGCAGGCAGGTTGACGCCGGCAATACGCGCCATGTGGCGGCTCTCCAAACGGTTGGCGGCCGGGCACGCGAGCCCGGCGAGTGAATCGGAAATTTTATCAAGGTTCCGTGACTACTGGAAGCCCCGGGGCCGAAGCCCCGGGACCCGGCATGGGGAGTGTGCCCATGCTCCGGCGATGGCCCGGGGCTGGCCGTGGCCCGGCGGTTGCCCGCCCTGCCCGGCCCGCGCGCTACTCCGGCGCGCGGATCCGCCCCGGGCCACCCGTGCGCGGAACCGCCGCCCGGGTCGCCCATCTGCCGCTCCGCGCCTTCGTCGGAGCCGGCTGGTTGTTTCGTTTACCGCTTGCCGCCCTTCAGGTTGGCCTTCTTGAGCAGGCTCTCGTACTGGTGGGACATCAGGTGCGCCTGGATCTGCGCGATGAAGTCCATGACCACCACCACCACGATCAGCAGCGAGGTGCCGCCGAAGTAGAAGGAGGCGCCCAGCTCGGTGCGCATGAATTCCGGCAGCAGGCAGACCAGCACCAGGTAGGCGGCGCCCGCGGCCGTGAGCCGGGTCAGCACGCCGTCGATGTAGTCCGCCGTCGCCTTGCCCGGCCGGATGCCCGGGATCAGCGCGCCCGACTTCTTCAGGTTGTCCGCGGTCTCCTGCGAGTTGAAGACCAGCGCCGTGTAGAAGAAGGTGAAGCCGGCGATCAGGGTCGCGTACAGGATCATGTGCAGCGGCTCGCCCGGGCCCAGCGCCTGCGCGGCGCGCTGCACCCAGTTGCCCGCGCCGGCCTGGCCGAACCAGGTCGAGGCGGTGGCCGGGAACATGATGATCGACGACGCGAAGATCGGCGGGATCACGCCCGACATGTTGAGCTTGAGCGGCAGGAACGACGACTGGTTCATGTACGCGTTGCGGCCGCCCTGGCGGCGCGCGTAGTTCACCGTGATGCGGCGCTGGCCGCTCTCGACGAACACCACGAACCAGGTGAACAGCAGCACGATCGCGGCGATGGCGATCACCGCCAGCGAGCTCATCTGGCCGTTGCGCACGCTCTCCAGCGTGCCCAGCACCGCCGCGGGCAGGCCCGCCACGATGCCGGCGAAGATGATCAGCGACACGCCGTTGCCGATGCCGCGCTCGGTCACCTGCTCGCCGATCCACATCAGGAACATGGTGCCCGCGGTCAGCGCGACCACGGCCGTCAGCACGAAGCCGGGGCCCGGCGCGTAGACCACCGGGATGCCGTTGCTGGCGCCGGAGGTCTGCAGCGCGATGGCGATGCCGGCCGACTGGAAGATCGCCAGCGGGATCGCGCCGAGGCGCGACCACTGGGTGATCTTGCGGCGGCCGGACTCGCCCTCCTTCTGGATCGCCTTCAGGCTGGGCAGGATCTGCACCATCAGCTGCATGACGATCGAGGCGGAGATGTACGGGATCACGTTCAGCGCGAACAGGCTGAAGCGCGCGAGGGCGCCGCCCGAGAACATGTTGAACATGTCCACGATCGTGCCTTCCTGCGCCTGCATCAGCTGCAGCATCGCCTCCGGGTTGACGCCCGGCACCGGGATGTAGCAGCCGATGCGGTAGACCAGCAGCGCACCGAGCACGAACAGCAGGCGCTGCCGCAGCTCGGTGAACTTGCCGGCGCCGGCCAGGCCGGCCATCGCGGATGCGCTGCGCGCCATTCCGGGCTTACTCCGCGGCCTCGACGACCTGGCCGCCGGCGGCCTCGATCGCCGCCTTCGCGCCGGCCGTGGCCAGCAGGCCCTTCAGCACGAACTTCTTGCCGATCTCGCCCTTCTTGACGATCTTGGCGTACTTCGCCGTCGAGGGCACCAGCTTCGCGGCGCGCAGCGCGGCGAAGTCGATCGTGCCGGCGTCCAGCTTGTCCAGCTGGTACAGCAGCACTTCGGCGGTGTCCTTCTTCTTCAGCGAGGCGAAGCCGATCTTCGGCAGGCGGCGCTGCATGGGCATCTGGCCGCCTTCGAAGCCGGCCTTGATCTTGCCCTTGCCGGAACGGGCGAACGAACCCTTGTGGCCGCGGCCGGCGGTCTTGCCGAGGCCGGAGCCGATGCCGCGGCCGACGCGCTTGCGTTCCTGGCGGGCGCCGTCGGCGGGCTTGAGCGAATTGAGCTTCATCCGATTACTCCTCCACCTGGACCAGGTAGTGGACCTTGTTGATCAGGCCGCGGACCTGCGGGCTGTCCTTGAGTTCGCGCACGTCGTTGAGCTTGTTCAGGCCCAGGGCCTTCACAGACAACCGGTGGCGTGCCTGGGTTCCCCGCAGGCCCTTCACCAGCCGCACCTTGACGGTGCCGGCCGTGGCGGCTTCGTTCTTCTTAGCCATGCTGCAGCTCCTCCACCTTCTTGCCGCGCTTGGCCGCGATGCGGCTCGGCGAGTGCATCTCGTTGAGGCCGCGGATCGTGGCGCGCACGAGGTTGATCGGGTTGCGCGAACCGGTGGCCTTGGCCAGCACGTTCTTCACGCCCACCGCCTCGAGCACGGCGCGCATCGCGCCGCCGGCGATCACGCCGGTACCCTCGGACGCGGGCTGCATGTACACCTTCGCGGCGCCGTGGTTGGACTTGACCGCGTGCCACAGGGTGCCGTTGTTGAGCTCGACCTTGGACATGCCGCGGCGCGCCTGCTCCATCGACTTCTGGATCGCGACCGGCACTTCGCGCGCCTTGCCGTAGCCGAAGCCGATCTTGCCGTCGCCGTCGCCGACCACGGTCAGCGCGGTGAAGGTGAACTGGCGGCCGCCCTTGACCGTCTTGCTGACGCGGTTGACCGCGATCAGCTTCTCGATCATGCCGTCGTCGATTTCCTCGCGGTTGCGATCGCGATCGCGGCCCCGCGGTGCTCGTTCGTCTGCCATTTCCGTGATTCCGTCTGTTTAAGGGGTTTGCTTGCGGCTTGGCCGCTTATGGTTGTGGAGTGGATCGGGTGTTCCGGACACGGCCGCGAATGGCCATGCCGTCCGGTGCTTCCCGCACCGGCAGGCGACGCGACATCAGAACTGCAGGCCGCCCTCGCGCGCGGCGTCGGCCAGCGCCTTGATGCGGCCGTGGAAGCGGTAGCCCGAGCGGTCAAACGCGACCTTCTCGATGCCGGCGGCGCGCGCCTTCTCGGCGATCGTGCGGCCGACCTTCGCGGCGGCGTCGGCGTTCTTGCCGTTCTTCAGGCCCTCGCGCACGTCGGCCTGGGTGGTGCTGGCCGCGGCCAGGACCTTCGAGCCGTCGGCGCTGAACACCTGGGCGTAGAGGTGCTGGCCGGTGCGCAGCACCGACAGGCGCGGCACGCCGAGTTCGCGGATGTGCGCGCGGGTGGACTTGGCGCGGCGCAGGCGGGCGATCTTCTTTTCCATGGTCTTCTGTCTCCGGAAGCTGAAAGCCCTTAGGCCTTCTTGGCTTCCTTGCGGATGATGTTTTCGCCGGCGTACTTGACGCCCTTGCCCTTGTACGGCTCCGGCGGGCGGAAGCCGCGGATCTTGGCGGCGACTTCGCCGACGCGCTGCTTGTCGGCGCCGCTGACCACGATTTCGGTCTGGGTCGGGGTGGCGATGGTGATGCCCTCCGGCGCCGGGAACAGCACCGGGTGCGAGAACCCGAGCGACAGGTTCAGGTCCTTGCCCTGCATCGCGGCGCGGTAACCGACGCCCACGAGCTCGAGCTTGCGCTCGAAGCCCTCGGACACGCCCTTCACCATGTTCGCGAGGATCGCGCGCAGGGTGCCGGCCATCGGCACGTGCATCGGGTCGGCCGCCGAGAGCAGCGCGTGGCCGTCCTCGACCTTGACCTCGACGCCTTCCGGCTTCGCGATCGACAGGCTGCCCTTCGGGCCCTTGGCGACGACGTTGCCGCCCTGGATGCTGACTTCGACGCCCTTCGGCAGGGCGATCGGCTTCTTGGCTACACGAGACATGCTTGCTGCTCCCTTAGGCCACGAAGCACAGGACTTCGCCGCCGACGCCCTGCTGGCGCGCCTGCGCGTCGGTCATGATGCCCTTGGAGGTGGAGATGATGGCGACGCCGAGGCCGCCGAGCACCTTCGGCAGCGCGTCCTTGCCGCGGTACTGGCGCAGGCCGGAACGCGAGACGCGGTGCAGGCGCTCGATGACCGGCTTGCCCTCGAAGTACTTCAGCACGATCTCGAGCTCGGCCTTGGCGCCGTCCTCGGTCACGCGCGAGCCCGCGATGTAGCCTTCGTCCTGGAGGACCTTGGCGATCGCGACCTTGATCTTGGAAGACGGCATCTTCACCGTCGGCTTGCCGACCGCGGCCGCATTCCTGATGCGGACCAGCATGTCGGCGATGGGATCAGTCATGCTCATTGTGCATTTACCTGCATCGATATCCGGGGGATGGGGGGCTTACCAGGAGGCCTTGCGGACGCCCGGGACGTCGCCGCGCATGGTGGCCTCGCGCAGCTTGTTGCGGCCGAGGCCGAACTTGCTGTACACGCCGCGCGGGCGGCCGGTCATGGCGCAACGGTTGCGCTGGCGGCTCTCGGAGGAGTCGCGCGGCAGCTTCTGCAGCTTCACCGACGCGTCCATCTTCTCCTCGTAGCTCGCGGTGGTGCTGGAGATGATCTTCTTCAGGGCATCGCGCTTGGCGCCGTACTTCTTCGCCAGCTTCTCGCGCTTCGCCTCGCGGTTGACCATGGAGGTCTTGGCCATGTGTGTCGTCCTCTGCCGGTCAGTTGCGGAACGGGAAGCGGAAGGCCTCGAGCAGCGCCTTGGCTTCTTCGTTGGTGCGGGCGGTCGTGGTGATCGCGATGTCCATGCCGCGCAGCGCGTCGACCTGGTCGAAGTCGATCTCCGGGAAGATGATCTGCTCCTTCACGCCCATGTTGTAGTTGCCGCGGCCGTCGAACGAGCGGCCGGACACGCCGCGGAAGTCGCGCACGCGCGGCAGCGACACGTTGATCAGGCGGTCCAGGAACTCGTACATGTGGTTGCGGCGCAGGGTGACCTTGCAGCCGATCGGCCAGCCGTCGCGGATCTTGAAGGACGCCACCGAGATGCGCGACTTGGTGACCACCGGCTTCTGGCCGGCGATCTTGGCCATGTCGGCCACCGCGTTCTCGAGCACCTTCTTGTTGGCCGCGGCCTCGCCCACGCCCATGTTGAGCGTGATCTTGGACAGCTTCGGCACCTGCATCGGGTTGGTGTAGCCGAAGCGCTGCATCAGCTTCGGCACCACCTCGGTCTTGTAGAACTCTTCCAGTCGGGTCGTCATCTCGGCATTCCTCAGGCGTCGATCGCCTCACCGCTGGAGCGGAACACGCGCAGCTTGCGTCCATCCTCCAGCACCTTGGTACCGATGCGCTCGCCCTTGCCGGAGGCCGGGTTGAACAGCATCACGTTCGAAACATGGATCGGCGCCTCGCGCTCGATCACGCCGCCCGGCT
>JBDZUW010000113.1:0-6237 GCA_040255375.1 Luteimonas sp.
CGGCGGCATGGATGCCGCCGAAGAGCCTACATGGACGTACTTGCGGCGTCCCCCGGAAGTCCCCGCACGCTTCCGCCGCCCAGCCCCGGGGCACTGACTCCGCCCAGCCCGCCCCCGGTAGAATGGCGGGATTCCAAGGCAAGCGACCCCCATGCGTACCCATTTCTGCGGCCTGATCGACGAATCGCTGGTCGGCCAGCAAGTCACCCTGTGCGGCTGGGCCGACGTCGCCCGCGACCTCGGCGGCCTGTGCTTCATCGACCTGCGCGACCACGAAGGCATCGTCCAGGTCGTCGCCGAACCCTCGGACGCCGCGGGCAACGCCGGGGTGATCGCCGCCGCGGCCGCGGTCGGCTACGAGGACTGCCTGCGCGTCACCGGCACCGTGCGCCGGCGCCAGAGCGTGAACCCGAAGCTCCGCACCGGCCAGGTCGAGGTCGTCGCGACGCGGATCGAGCTGCTCAACAAGGCCGAGCCGCTGCCGTTCCACGCGCACGAGAACCCGGGCGAGGACATCCGCCTCAAGTACCGCTATCTCGACCTGCGCCGCCCGGAAATGCAGCAGATGATGCGCACCCGGATCCGGCTGGTGCAGGCGCTGCGCCGCTGGCTGGACGCGCGCGGCTTCCAGGACATCGAGACGCCGATCCTCACCAAGGCGACGCCGGAAGGCGCGCGCGACTTCCTGGTGCCGGCGCGCATGCACGAGGGGGAGTTCTACGCGCTGCCGCAGAGCCCGCAGCTGTTCAAGCAGATCCTGATGATGGCGGGCTTCGACCGCTATTACCAGATCGCGCGATGCTTCCGCGACGAGGCCCTGCGCGCCGACCGCCAGCTCGAGTTCACCCAGCTCGACATGGAGTTCGCCTGGGTCGACGAGAAGATCGTGCAGGACACGGTCGAGGCGATGATCCGCGACGTGTTCCGCGAAGTGATGGACGTCGAACTGCCGTCGCCCTTCCCGCGCATGACCTGGGCGGAAGCGATGCGCCGCTACGGTTCCGACAAGCCGGACCTGCGCATCGCGCTGGAGCTCGTCGACGTCGCCGATCTGGTGAAGGACTGCGAATTCGCCGTGTTCACGGCCGCCGCCAACGATGCGGAAGGCCGCGTGGCCGCGCTGCGCATTCCCGGCGGCGCGTCGCTGAGCCGCAAGCAGATCGACGACTACGCCGCGCACGCCGCGAAGTTCGGCGCCAAGGGCCTGGCCTACGCGAAGATCGACGCGGACGGCGCGGTCAACTCGCCGGTCGCCAAGTTCTTCGCCGGCGACGCGTTCGCCGCGCTGCTCGCGCATGCGGGCGCGGGCAAGGGCGACCTCGTGTTCTTCGGCGCCGGCGCGTACAACAAGGTCTCCGACTTCATGGGCGCGGTGCGCCTGAAGGCCGGCAAGGACTTCGGCCTGGTGCAGGAGGGCTGGAAGCCGCTGTGGGTCACCGACTTCCCGATGTTCGAGTGGGACGAGGAAGAGAAGCGCTACGTCGCGCTGCACCACCCGTTCACCGCGCCGGCCGTGGACAGCATCGAGGACCTGCGCGCCAACGCCAGGACCGCGGTGAGCCGCGGCTACGACATGGTGCTCAACGGCAACGAGATCGGCGGCGGCTCGATCCGCATCCATCGCCCGCAGATGCAGAGCGCGGTGTTCGAGCTGCTCGGCATCGGCGCGGAGGAGGCGCAGGCCAAGTTCGGCTTCCTGCTCGACGCGCTGAAGTACGGCGCGCCGCCGCACGGCGGCATCGCCTTCGGCATCGACCGCATCGCCGCGCTGATGGCCGGCACCGAATCCATCCGCGACGTCATCGCGTTCCCGAAGACCACGACCGCGCAGTGCCTGATGACCGGCGCGCCGTCGCCGGTGCCGGACGCGCAGCTCGCGGAAGTGCACGTCGCGGTGCGCCCGCGCGCGCCGAAGGAAGGCTGAGCGATGGCGCTGGCGATCCGGCGCGCGGACACGGCCGATGCCGCCGCGCTGGCCCGGATCGGCGCGGAGACCTTCACGCTCACCTTCGGCCACCTGTACCGGCCGGAGGATCTCGCCGCGTTCCTCGCGGAAAGCCATTCCGGGGCCGCGTACGCGAAGCTGCTCGCGGATCCGCGCTACGGCCTGTGGCTGCTCGAGGACGATGCGGGAGGCGCGCGCGGCCGCGCGGTCGGCTTCGCGGTCGCCGGCCCCTGCGGCCTGCCGCATCCCGAGGTCGCCGCCGCGGACGGCGAACTGAAGCGCCTCTACGTGCTGCCCGAAGTGCAGAACGGCGGCTGGGGCGGCCGGCTGTTCGACGCGGCGATCGGCTGGCTGCAGCGCGAGGGTCCGCGCCGGATCTGGATCAGCGTCTGGTCGGAGAACTTCGGCGCGCAGCGCTTCTACGCGCGCCACGGGTTCGCCAAGGTCGCCGAGTACGAGTTCCCGGTGGGCGAGCAGCGGGATATCGAGTTCATGTACCGGCGCGACGCCGGGAAAGCATGACGGCCGCGACCGGCCGGCGCGTCGTCCTGCTGCACGGGCTGTGGATGCCCGGCGCCGCGATGCACTGGCTCTCGGTGCAACTGCGCGCGCAGGGCTTCGACCCGCGCATCTTCAGCTACCACAGCGTGGCCGACGGGCCGGGACAGGCTTCGTCGCGGCTCGCCGACCTGCTGCTCGCGGAAGGCGAGGCCGACATCGTCGCGCACAGCCTGGGCGGGCTCATCGCCTTGCAGACCCTGCGCGCGCAGCCGCGGCTGCCGGTCGCGCGCGTGGTCTGCCTGGGGTCGCCGCTCGCCGGCAGCGGCGCCGCCGCGGGCATGGCGCGCTGGGCCCCGGGCGTCGGCCTGCTGGGGCGCAGCGCCCACCTGCTGCACGAGGGCGTGGGCCCGTGGGACGGGCGCGCGCAGGTCGGTTCGCTCGCGGGCCGCGTGCCGCACGGCCTCGGTGCGCTGTTCGCGGGGTTCGCCGGCGAGCACGACGGCACCGTCGCCGTGGAAGAAACCCGGATCGAAGGCCTGGCCGACCATGTGGTCATCGATGCCAGCCATACCGGCCTGCTGTTTTCCGCCGCCGCCGCCGAACAGGCGGTCGCGTTCCTGCGCGACGGCCGCTTCAGGCACTGAGCCGGCGGCGCAAGGCCGCCCGCCCGAAGCGCGCGATCAGCGCGTGCATTCGAGGAACACGACCGGCGGGTGCTGGAGGAATTCGTCCCAGTACCCGGGCGGCCCGCCTTCGGCCGCGCCCGGCGCCAGCACCGGGTCGTGCCAGGCGACGTCGCGGAACCCGGCCTCGCGCAGCGCGCGCTCGTGCGTCGCGATGCCGAGGTGGTAGTTCGTGATCTCCACCGCCTGCCCGTCGTCGAGGTGGAAGACGTAGGCCACCGGCGTTCCCTCGTCCAGCGGTGCGTCGGCGCGCTTGGTGAAGCCGTACTTGCGCGTCCCGGCGAAGCGCTCGCGCGGATGCGCCGGGTTGTTGTTCACGGTGACGAAGCGCGCGCCGGGCGGCAGGTGGCGCGCGACGGCGCGGCACATCCGCAGCAGCGTGGCGTAGTCGGGCGCATAGTTCAGCAGATAGGCGGCGACCACGAGGTCGAAGCGGTCGCCCAGGTCCAGCGTCATCGCGTCGTGCTGCAGGTATTCGATGCCCAGCGGTGCGCGCCGCTCCTCCTCCAGGGCCAGCGCGATCATCCCCCGGGACAGGTCGACGCCCACCGCGCGGGCCGCGCCGTTGCGCCGGAGGAGGCGGGTGTAGAAGCCCTCGCCGCAGGCCACGTCGAGCACCGATTTGCCGGCCAGGTCGCCGACCAGGCCGAACAGGGTGTGGTACTCCAGGTGCATGCGCCACGGCTGCTGCTTGGCGCGCTTGTACTCGGCCGCGATGAGGTCGTAGTCGGTGGCCATGGCCGGCGCCCTCCGGCGGCCCGGGCGGGCGTCGGGCCCGGCCGGTCGGGGCCGCCGCCTGGTCCAACGCGGCGGGGTCGGCGGGGCGGCCATGCGGACCCCGGCAATCAAGTAAAATCGCGCCCTTTCCAGCCCGCAAGGCATGGTTCCAATGGGTAGAGGTCCTTCCATCGAGGCCCGCAAGAACGCGGAAGACGCGCGGCGCGGGAAGATCTTCACCAAGATCATCCGCGAGATCTCCGTCGCGGCGCGCGCGGGCGGGGGCGATCCGGCTGCGAACCCGAGGCTGCGCAGCGCGATCGACAAGGGGCTGTCGGCCAACATGTCGAAGGACGTGATCGAACGCGCCATCAAGAAGGCGACCGGCGAGCTCGAAGGCGTCGAATACGAGGAAATCCGCTACGAAGGCTACGCGCCCGGCGGCGTCGCCGTGATCGTCGATTGCCTGACCGACAACCGCGTGCGCACCGTGGCCGACGTGCGGCACGCGTTCGGCAAGTTCGGCGGCAACCTCGGCACCGAGGGCTCGGTGGCCTTCATGTTCCGCAAGCTCGGCGTGCTGAGCTACGCCGCCGGCGCGGACGAGGAGAAGATCACCGAAGCCGCCATCGAGGCGGGTGCCGACGACATCGTCGCGTACGACGACGGCGCGATCGACGTGGTCACCGCGCCCGAGGCCTTCGCCGGCGTGAAGGCCGCGATGGAAGCCGCCGGCCTGGTGCCCGCGATCGCCGAGGTGACCATGCGCGCCGACAACGACATCGCCGTCGAGGGCGAGACGGCGCAGCAGGTGGCGAAGCTCCTGCGCTGGCTCGAGGACATGGACGACGTGCAATCGGTGCATTCGAACGCCGACCTCGGGGACGCCGCCTACGCCTGAGGGCGTACGCTGACGCCGTGACCAGGATCCTCGGCATCGACCCCGGCTCGCAGCGCACCGGCATCGGCGTCATCGACGTGGATGCCGCGGGGCGCTGCCGCTACCTGCACGCGCAGGCGCTGGTGCTGCTCGGCGCGGAGGATTTCGCGTCGCGCCTGGGCCTGCTGTGCGACGGCCTCGATGCCCTGCTCGACGAGTGGAAGCCGGACCAGGTCGCGATCGAGAGCGTCTTCATGGACAAGTCCGCCACCTCCGCGCTGAAGCTCGGGCATGCGCGCGGCGCCGCCATCGCCACCGTGGTGAGGCGCAGGCTGCCGGTGAGCGAGTACGCGCCGCGCCTGGTGAAGCAGTCGCTGGTCGGCCGCGGCGCCGCCGACAAGGCGCAGGTGCAGCACATGGTGCGGCTCCTGCTGAACCTGACGGTCGACGCGAAGCTGCAGGCCGACGCCGCCGACGCGCTGGCGATCGCGCTGACCCACGCGCACATGAGCGCGACCGCCGGACGCACCGGCGTCGACGTGGCCATGCTGCGGAGGCGCGCGACGTGATCGGCCGGCTGAAGGGCATCCTCGTGCACAAGCAACCGCCGTGGCTGGTCGTCGACGTCAACGGCGTCGGCTACGAGCTCGAGGCGCCGATGAGCACGTTCTACGACCTGCCGGACATCGGCCGCGAAGTCGCGCTGTTCACGCACTACGCGCAGAAGGAGGACAGCGTCTCGCTCTACGGCTTCCTGCGCGAGGGCGAGCGCCGGCTGTTCCGCGACGTGCAGAAGGTCACCGGCATCGGCGCGAAGATCGCGCTGGCGGTGCTCTCGGGCGTGAGCGTGGACGAGTTCGCGCGGCTCGTGCAGGCCTCGGACGTGACCGCGCTGACCCGCATCCCCGGCATCGGCAAGAAGACGGCCGAACGCATGGTCGTCGAACTGCGCGACCGCGCGGCGGACCTGGCCGGAGCCGGCGCCACGCTGTCCGCCGGCGGTGCGCACGACCCGCAGTCGGAGGCGACGATCGCCCTGCAGCAGCTCGGCTACAAGCCCGCCGAGGCCGCGCGCATGGCGCGGGACGCCGTTGCGGCGGGCGACGATGCCGCCGCCATCATCCGCAAGGCACTACAGTCCGCGCTGCGCTGAGCGCCAGCACCCGACCCCCGATCCCCATGGCCAGCCAGGACCGCAAGCACTCCAAGCCCGCGCACCCCGCGGGCGCCCACGCGGGCGCGCACGGGGGCGTCGGCTTCGCCGGGCTCGTCGCCGGGGCCATCGGCGTCGTGTTCGGCGACATCGGCACGAGCCCGCTGTACACGCTGAAGGAAGCCTTCAGCCCCCACTACGGCCTGGTCGCCAACCACGACACCGTGCTGGGCATCCTGTCGCTCGTGTTCTGGGCGCTGATGATCGTGGTCACGGTGAAGTACGTCACCGTGATCATGCGCGCCGACAACGAGGGCGAGGGCGGCATCATGGCGCTGATGGCGCTGGCCCAGCGCAC
>JBDZUW010000114.1:0-6171 GCA_040255375.1 Luteimonas sp.
GGCACCGGCTTGCCGGCGGCCTTGGCCTCGCGGGCTTCGCGCGCGGCGCGCTCGGCCGCGGCCCGGCGCTCGGCTTCGGCGCGCGCCGCGGCGGCCCGCAACTGCGCGAGCAGCTTCTTCAGGCCGGCGACGTCGCTGCCCAGCGCCTTCTCGCGGCTGCGCTTGTCCTGGTAACGCGCATCGAGCTGCGCGACGGCGCGCGCGTGCGCCTTGCGGTCGTCCTGCAGCTTCGCCAGCTGCGTGCGCTGCTGCCCGCGGGTGGCGTCGAGCGCGGCCTGTTCGGCGGCGATGCGCTGCTCGACTTCGCGCAAGGCATCGAGGTCGGCGGTGAGCTTCGCGATGCGCGCGCTGCGGTCGGCCTGCAGGTAGCGGTGCCAGGTGAGCATGCGCGCGGCGGCCGCGGCGGTGTCCTGCGCGAGCAGGAGCTTCAGCGGCGCCGCGTTGCCGATGGTGTAGGCGGAGCGCAGCAGCGCGGCGAGCTCCCGGCGCTGGCCGGCGAGGCTCGCCTGCATCGCGTCGCGCCTTTCCTGCAGGTCGGCAAGTTCGGCGCGCTGCCGCGCGAGCCTGGCCTCGGTGTCGTGCAGCGCGCGGCTGGAATCGCCGAGCTTCTCGTCGAGGCTGCGCAACTCGCGCGAGGCGGCGCCGCGCTGGCCCTCGATCCGACGGCGTTCCGCGGCGACGGCCTTGAGTTCGCGCTGCGCCTGGTCGAGCTTGCGCTGCGCGTCGCTGGTGTTCTGCGCGCGCGCGGCGCCGGGCAGCGCGAGCGCCGCGGCGAGCGCCAGCGGCAATGCGAACGCGAGCGCCCGCGCGGCAGCGGATGCAGTGCGGGCCGCAGCGCCGTGCATCAGCCCGCGGCGCCTGCGGACAACAGGCTGCGCCCGGTCATTTCGGGCGGCTGCGGCAGGCCGAGCAGGTCGAGCAGCGTCGGCGCGACGTCGCGCAAGGCGCCGCCGGCGCGCAGCGTCGCGCCGGCGCGCCCGCCGACGTACAGCAGCGGCACCGGGCCGACGGTGTGCGCGGTGTGCGGCTGGCCGGTGGCGGGGTCGCGCATCATCTCGAGGTTGCCGTGGTCGGCGGTGACGAGCAGCGCGCCGCCGGCCTCGCGCACGGCCGCGGCGACGGCGCCGAGCGACTTGTCGACGGCCTCGGCGGCGCGGATCGCCGCCTGCAGGTCGCCGGTGTGGCCGACCATGTCCGGATTGGCGATGTTGCACACGATCGCGTCGTAGCGGCGCGTGCGGATCGCGTCGACGAGCTTCGCCGTCACTTCGGGGCAGCTCATCTCCGGCTGCAGGTCGTAGGTGGCGACCTTCGGGCTCGGCACGAGGATGCGCTCCTCGCCCGCGAAGGGCGCCTCGCGGCCGCCGCTGAAGAAGAAGGTGACGTGCGCGTATTTCTCGGTCTCGGCGATGCGCAGCTGGGTGAGGCCGTTCGCGGCGAGCACCTCGCCGAAGGTATGCGCGAGGTCGTCGGGGCCGAACGCGACCGGTGCCGGCAGCTTCGCGTCGTATTCGGTGAGGCACATGAAGCACGAGAGCTTCGGCCGGCGCGCCTCGAAGCCGTCGAACGCGGGATCGACGAACGCCGCGGCGAGCTGGCGCGCGCGGTCGGCGCGGAAGTTCATGAACACCACCGCGTCGCCGTCGGCCATGGGCTGCGCGCCGTCGATCACTGTGGGCGCGACGAATTCGTCGGTCTCGCCGCGCGCATACGCCGCATCGAGCGCGGCCAGCGCATCCGGCGCGCGGTGCGCGGCACGCGCATCCACGATCGCGTCCCATGCGAGGCGCACGCGCTCCCAGCGCTTGTCGCGGTCCATCGCGTAGTAGCGGCCGCCGACGCTGGCGATATTCATGTCCACGCCAGGCGCCCTGCCGAGCGCCGCGCACTTCGCCTGCAGCGCCTCGAGGCTCGGCCGCGCCGACTTCGGCGGCATGTCGCGCCCGTCGAGGAACGCGTGCACGGCGACGCGCGGCACGCCCATCCGCGCGGCCAGGTCGAGCATCGCCAGGATGTGGCGCTCGTGGCTGTGCACGCCGCCGGGCGACAGCAGCCCCATCACGTGCAAGGTGCCGCCGCCGTCGATCGCGGCCTGGCAGGCACGGCGCAGGCCGGCGTTCGCGAAGAAGCTGCCGTCGTCGATCGCCGCATCGATCCGGGTCAGGTCCTGGTAGACGATCCGCCCGGCGCCGAGGTTCATGTGCCCGACCTCGGAATTGCCCATCTGCCCGTCCGGCAGGCCGACGTGGCGGCCCTCGGTGTGGATCAGGGTATGCGGGCAGCCCGCCAGCAGGGCGTGCCAGTTCGGCAGGTCGGCCTGGGCCAGGGCGTTGTCGGCGGGATCGTCGCGGTGCCCCCAGCCGTCCAGGATCATCAGGACCACGGGCTTGGGACGGGGGGCGGCTGGGCTGGGCAAGGCGGTCGGTCCGGCGGCGGCGTACGGTGGCGATTCTACCGGGCGCGGTGTAAACCGTTCCCGCCCCGGCCGCATCCTTAGCCCTACATCCCCAGTCCACGGAAGCATCGCCATGACCCGCACCGGCTCCAGCACCCGCACCCACAACCGCCGCGCCGTGCTCGCCCTCGCGCTGGCCACGGTCCTGTGCGCCGGCGCCACGACCCCGGCGTTCGCCCAGCAGGACATCGACAAGGTCAACGGCAGCATCACCGCCGAAGCCGGCCAGCGCTACGGCGACCTGGAAACCGTCAACGGCAGCATCCGCCTCGAGGACGGCGCCAGCGTGGACGAGGCGTCCACCGTCAACGGCAGCATCCACGGCGGCGACGACATCTCCGCCCGCAAGGTGGAAACGGTGAACGGCGCCGTCCGCTTCGGCCGCAACGCGAAGATCGCCGGCGGCGTCGAGACCGTGAACGGCGGCATCTTCCTCGACCGCGGCAGCGTGGTCCGCGACGGCGTGTCCAACGTCAACGGCAGCATCGGCGTGGTCGGCACCGAGATCGGCGGCGACATCGAGACCGTGTCCGGCGACATCACCGTCGGCGCCGATTCGCACGTGAAGGGCCGCATCCACGTCGAGAAGCCGAACCGCGGCGGCTTCAACTGGAACTGGAAGAAGCAGGAACCGCCGCGCATCGTGATCGGCCCGAACGCCGTGGTCGACGGCCCGCTGGTGTTCGACCGCGAGGTCGTGCTGTACGTGCACGCCAGCGCGCGCATCGGCCAGGTCAGCGGCGCCACCGCGCAGCGCTACTCCACCGCGACCCCGCCCGGCGAGTGATCGTGGGGTAGCATCGGCGCTTTCCACCGCGGAAAGCGCCGATGCATCGCCGACTCCTCTTCCCCGCCGCCGCCGCTTTCGCGTGCGCGGCCGCGCTCGGCGCCTGCCAGCGCGGCGCCCCCGCCGGCACCCCCTCCGCGCAGGCGCCCGCCGCAACGCCGGCCGCCGCCGCGACCCACGCCTTCCAGCCGGGCATCGACGCCGCCGACTTCGCCGAACTGGTGAAGACGCTCAGCTCCGACGCGTTCGAGGGCCGCGGCCCCGGCACGCCCGGCGAAGAGAAGACCGTCCAGTACATCAAGGCGCAGATGCAGCGCGCCGGCCTGCAGCCGGGCAACCACGGGGAATGGTTCCAGACCGTGCCGATGGTCGAGACCACGGCCGCGCCCGGCACCACGCTCACCCTCGACGTCGCCGGCAAGCCGCGCGTGCTGAAGGCCGGCGAGGACATGGTCATCGGCACCCGTACCGGCAAGGACGAGGTGAAGATCGACGGCAGCCCGCTGGTGTTCGTCGGCTACGGCGTCGACGCGCCCGAGCGGCACTGGAACGACTACGCCGGCGTCGACGTCAAGGGCAAGACCGTGGTCATGCTGGTCAACGATCCCGGCTTCCACGCCGGCGACGCGTCGCTGTTCGAAGGCAAGCGCATGACCTACTACGGGCGCTGGACCTACAAGTTCGAGGAAGCCGCGCGCAAGGGCGCCGCCGCCGCGCTCATCATCCACGACACCGCCGGCGCCTCCTACGGCTGGGACGTGGTCAGGAATTCCTGGTCGGGCGTGCAGTACGACCTGCCCGCGTCGTCCGATCCGGCGCCGCGCCTGCCCGCGCAGGGCTGGCTCACCGGCGAGGCGGCGGCATCGCTGTTCGCCGATGCCGGGCTCGATCTCGACGCCCTGCGCGCGGCCGCCAACAAGCCCGGCTTCAAGGCCGTGCCGATGCAGGCGAAGCTTTCGCTCGACCTGAAGAGCACGATCGCGGAGAAGTCCTCGCGCAACGTCGTCGGCCTGCTGCCGGGCACGACGCGTCCGGACGAAGCCGTGGTCTACATGGCGCACTGGGACCACCTCGGCAAGCACGACGACGAGCAGAACGCCGCCGGCACCGCCGACGTGATCTACAACGGTGCCGTCGACAACGCGACCGGCGTGGCCGGCATCCTCGAGATCGCCGACGCGTTCGCGCACCAGTCGCCGAAGCCCGAGCGCTCGGTGCTGTTCGTCGCGGTGACGCTGGAGGAATCGGGCCTGCTCGGCTCGCAGTACTACGCCGCGCATCCCGCGATCCCGCTCGACCACACCGTCGCCGTCGTCAACATCGACGCGATGGGCGTCAACGGCGCCACCCGCGACGTCACCGTGGTCGGCATGGGCAGCTCGCAGCTGGAGGACCTCCTCGAGCCGATCGTCGCCGCGCAGGGCCGGACAATGCATTCCGAAGCGCATCCGGAGGCCGGCGGCTACTTCCGCTCCGACCACTTCAGCTTCGCCAAGGCCGGCGTGCCCGCGCTGTACATGGACGGCGGCGACGACCTGGTCTCGGGCGGCACGGCCGCGGGCGAAGCCGCGGCCAAGGACTACGGCGACAAGCGCTACCACAGTCCCGCCGACGAATACGACGCCGCCACCTGGAAGCTCGACGGCACCATGCAGGACCTCGAGGCCGAGTACGCGGTCGGGCGCGAGCTCGCCGGCTCGACGCAGTGGCCGGACTGGTACGAGGGCAACGCCTTCAAGGCGCTGCGCGACAAGGCGATGGCCGGGCGCGCGGCGAAGCCGTAGCGCCGCGGCTCCCGGCAACGGGTAGGATCGGCGGCGCGGGATCGCCCGCGCCCGGGGAGAATCGCTCGTGTCCGTCGCCTACTGGTGCATCCTGGCAGCCGCCGTCCTTCCGTACCTCTGGTACAGCGTCGCCCGCGCCTTCGCGGGCCGCATCGACAACCACGATCCGCGCCTGGGCATGTCGCAGCTCGCCGAAGGGCGCGCGCGCCGCGCCAACAACGCGCAGTACAACGCCTTCGAAGCGTTCGCCCCCTTCGCGGCGGCAGTGCTGATGGCGCAGTTCGCCGGCGTCGACGCGATACGCGTCTCCCAGCTCGCGATCGCCTTTGTCGTGGTGCGCGTGCTGCACGGCGTGTTCTACGTCGCCAACGTGCACGCGCTGCGCAGCCTGGCCTTCGCGGCGGGCTACGCCTGCATCGTCTGGCTGATGGTGCTGGCGGCCACGGCCATCGCGTAAGCGCGCGCCGCGCCGCCGGCTGGCGACGTCAGCCGGCGGCGGTGAGCCGTACGCGCGCGAAGGTGCGCTTGCCCACCGCGAGCAGCCCCTCGAAGCCCGGCGCGAACACGCGCTGCGGATCCTCGACGATCTCGCCGTCCACCTTCACCGCGCGCTCCTTGAGCTTCCGGTTCGCCTCGGAATTGCTCGGCGTCAGTCCCGCCGCCGTGAGCAGCGCGGCGATCCGCAGGCCCTCGGCCGGCACCGGCACGTCCTGCAACGGCAGCTGCGCGGTGTCGCCTTCGCCGCGCACAGCGGCGTTCCAGCCGGCGACGGCCTGTTCCGCCGCCGCGGCCCCGTGGAAGCGCGCGGCCAACTCGCGCGCGAGGCGCAGCTTCACGTCGCGCGGGTTCAGCGCGCCGGACGCGATGTCGGCCTTGAGCCGCGCCGCCTCGTCGATCGAGATCTCGAAGCTCAGCAGCTCGATCCAGCGCCACATCAGCTCGTCGCCGATCTTCATCGCCTTGGTCACGATGTCGATCGCCGGCTCGTCGATGCCGATGTAGTTGCCCAGCGACTTGGACATCTTCTGCACGCCGTCCAGGCCCTCGAGCAGCGGCATGGTCAGCACGATCTGCGGCTTCTGCCCGTAGTGCTCCTGCAGGCCGCGGCCCATCAGCAGGTTGAACTTCTGGTCGGTGCCGCCGAG
>JBDZUW010000115.1:0-6081 GCA_040255375.1 Luteimonas sp.
GCGCGCTTGGCCGACTGCTGGCCGACGATGTGCTTGTCGAGCTCCTGCACGATCTCGCGCGGGGTCATGGTGGCCGAGGTGGTGTCGGTGGCGCGCATCGCTCAGAGCTCCTCGACCACGATGTTGCGGTTGGTGTAGATGCAGATGTCGCCGGCGATCTCCAGCGCCTGCACGGCGATGGCGCGCGCATCGAGCGTCGTGTGCTGCGCGAGCGCGCGCGCCGCGGACAGGGCGTAGGGGCCGCCGGAGCCGATCGCGACCAGGCCGTCCTCCGGCTCGATCACGTCGCCGGTGCCGGACACGATCAGCGAGGTTTCCGCGTCGGCGACGACGAGCAGCGCCTCGAGCTTCCCGAAGCGGCGCTCGGTGCGCCAGTCCTTGGCGAGCTCCACCGCGGCGCGGGTGAGCTGGCCGTGCTTCTCGAGCTTCGCCTCGAACAGCTCGAACAGCGTGAAGGCGTCCGCCGCCGCGCCGGCGAAGCCGGCCAGGACCTGGCCGTCGCGGCCGAGGCGCCGGACCTTGCGGGCATTGGACTTCATCACCGTGTTGCCGAGCGTCACCTGCCCGTCGCCCGCGACGACCACGCGGCCGTTGCGGCGCACCGACACGATCGTGGTGGCGTGGAACACGTTGGGATTCTGGCTGGGGTCCATGGGCGCTCCCGGGGTCCGAACCCCCGATCTGGGGCCGCCGCAAGGCGCCCTCAAGCCCCTCCGTCCCCTTTTTTGCGCCTGGCGCGGGGATGGGCGGCGTCGTAGACGCGGGCCAGGTGCTGGTAGTCGAGGTGCGTGTAGATCTGGGTGGTGGAGATGTCGGCGTGGCCGAGCAGCTCCTGCACGCCGCGCAGGTCGCCGGAGGATTCGAGCACGTGGCTGGCGAAGCTGTGGCGCAACAGGTGCGGGTGCACGCGCTTGAACAGGCCCTGGCGCTGCGCGAGCTGGCGCAGGCGCAGCTGCACGGCGCGCGGAGTGATCGGGCCGTTACGGCCGGGGAAGACGGGCGCGGCGTCCGCCGCGCCGGTGTCGGCGCGCCACGCCTCCAGTGCGTTGCGCGCGTGCGAGCCCACCGGCACGGTGCGCTGCTTGCTGCCCTTGCCGAGCACGGTCACGAGGCCTTCGGCGAGATCGAGGTCGCGCCAGCGCAGCGCGCACAGCTCGGACAGGCGCAGCCCGGAGGAATAGAACAGCTCGAGCAGCGCGCGGTCGCGCAGGCCCAGCGGCGCGTCGGTCGGCACTTCCACCAGCACCTGCGCCTCGTCCGGATCCAGCACCTGCGGCAGCTTGCGCGGCGCCTTCGGCGCGCGGATCCCGGCGGCGGGGCTGGCGGCGATGCGGCCGTGCTTCAGCAGCCAGCCGTAGAAACTGCGCACCGCCGACAGCCGGCGCTGCAGGCTCTTGGGCGAGAGGCCGCGGCGATGCTCGGCGGCAACGAACGCGCGGATGTCCTCGGGACCGAGTCGCAGTGCGTCGCGGGCCTGCGCTTCGCACCATGAGGCAAGTGCGTCGAGGTCGCGGCGGTAGCCATCGAGCGTGTGCGGCGAGACGTTGCGCTCGACGCGCAGGTGCCCGAGGTATTGCGCGATGGCCTGGCGCGGCATCGCCGCTCCTAGGACTCCGCGTCGAAGCGCTGCAGCGCGACCGTGAGCGCCTCGGCCATCATGCGCAGGAACAGCGTGCCCATGCCGGGATAGAACCGGTTGGGGTCGCGGCTGCCGACCGCGATCACGCCGAGCGCCGGCGCGCCGCCCGCCGCGACCAGCGGCAGGAGCGCGCTCGACTGCACCTCGTCCACGCGCTCGCCGTAGAGCAGCGCGTTCTTCTCCGGCTGCAGGCGGCCGCACAGCGGCTCGCCGTCGGCCAGGCAATCCTTGAACGGCGCGAGCCGCGCGTCGCCGCGCGGCACCACCTGCAGCCAGTCGACGTCGTCGAGTCCGGCGACCGCGTCGAACAGCAGCACCTGCACCAGGTCGCCCTGGAAATCCTCGCGCAGCGACGCGACCATCGCGCGCAGCGTGCCGGCCGCGCTGTCCTGGCGCAGCAGCGCGAGGGTGAGCTGGTGGGTGCGCACGGCCAGGCGCTCGTTCTCCTGCGCGTTGCCGAACAGCTCGTGCAGGCGCCGGGTGAGCTCGCGGTTCTTGTCGCGCAGCACCTCGAGCTGGTAGCTGGCGAGCGAGGCCGCCGGGCCCTCCTCGCGGGGAACGACCATGCTCACCGCGAGATCCGGGAACTGCTGCAGGAACTTCGGGTGCCGGCGCAGGAAGGCGGCGACTTCGTGCGCGCCCAGCTTTTCGTTCATGCCACGTTCCCCAGGTCGAATTCGCCCTCGAACACGAACGCCGCGGGCCCCGCCATTGTGATCGGCGCCGCGTCGTCGCGCCAGCCGATGCGCAGCGTGCCGCCGGGCAGCGCCACGTCCACCTCGCGGTCGACGACGCCGCGGCGCATCAGCACGGCGGCGGCGGCGCACGCACCGCTGCCGCAGGCCAGGGTTTCGCCGGCGCCGCGCTCGTACACGCGCAGGCGGATGCGGCCGCGCGATTCGACCTGGGCGAAGCCGACGTTCACCGATTCCGGGAACGCGGCGCTGCGCTGCAGCGCCGGCCCGAGCACGCCGACGGGCGCCGTCGCGACGTCGTCGACCACGACGATCGCGTGCGGGTTGCCCACGGCGACCGCGCCGAAGCGGATTTCGCGGCCCTCGACGACGACGCGGTATTCGTCCTGCGCGGCGTCGAAGCCCGCCAGCGGCACCTGCGCCGGCGCGAAGCGCGGCGCGCCCATCGCGATGCGATAGCGGCCGTCGCCGAGCGCGTCGACGCCATGCGTGCCCGAGGGGCTGTCGACGACGAAATGCGCGCCGCGCGCGGTTCCGTCGCGCAGCAGCCACGCGGCCACGGCCCGGGCGCCGTTGCCGCACTGCCCGGCGGCGCTGCCGTCGGAGTTCCAGATGCCGTAGGCGGCCACGGCCTCCGGGCTGCGCGGCGGTTCGATCGTCAGGATCTGGTCGCAGCCGACGCCGAAATGACGGTCCCCGAGGGCCTTCGCGAGCGCGGGCGTCGGCGGCGCCAGGGCCGCCTGGCCCTCGCGGGCGCGCAGGTCGAGCACGACGAAGTCGTTGCCGGCGCCGTGCATCTTGGTGAAGCGCAACGCCTGGCGCGGCGCCGCGAGCATGTCAGTCGCCATCGCCCGGCGCGGGCGGCAGGGGCATGGCCGCGTCGGACCCGGCCGTGCCGTTCGCCGGCGCAGGAACCACCGCGGGCATGGCCTGCGGCGGTGGCGGCACCTCGGACGGCCGCAGCAGCGGCCCCTTGTTGCCGCAACCGGCGAGCAGGGTCGCGGACAGGGCCGCGATGGCAGCGAAGGCGACGGGCTTGGTCATGCCCGCAGTGTAACGCGGCGCCTAGCGCTCGGCCACGCCGAGCTGGTCGAGCATGAACGCATACATCTCGGCCAGCTCGCGGTAGCGCCGGAACCGCCCGGACTTGCCGCCGTGGCCGGCGTCCATGTTGGTGCGGAACACGATCGGCCGGCCGCCCGTGTCGAGGTCGCGCAGCCGGGCCACGTACTTCGCCGGCTCCCAGTACTGCACCTGCGAATCCCACAGCCCGGTGCCGACGAACATCGCCGGATAGGCCTGCGCCGACAGGTTGTCGTACGGCGAGTACGACAGCATGTAGTCGTAGTACTTCCGCTTCTCCGGGTTGCCCCACTCGTCGTATTCGTTGGTGGTCAGCGGGATCGACGGGTCGAGCATCGTCGTCACCACGTCCACGAACGGCACCTGCGAGAGGATCACGCGGTAGCGGTCCGGCGCCATGTTGGCGATCGCGCCCATGAGCAGCCCGCCGGCGCTGCCGCCGTACGCGGCCACGCGGTCCTTCGCCGCGTAACCCTCGCGCACCAGGAAATCGGTGACGTCGATGAAGTCGGTGAAGGTGTTCTTCTTCCGCAGCAGCTTGCCGTCGTCGTACCAGCGGCGGCCCATCTCCTGCCCGCCGCGGATGTGGGCGATGGCGTAGACCATGCCGCGGTCGAGCAGGCTGACGGTGGTCGCGCTGAACGCGGGATCGGTGGAGTGCCCGTAGCTGCCGTACGCGTACTGCAGCAGCGCGGCGGTGCCGTCCTTGCGGAAATCCTTGCGGTACACCACCGACACCGGTACGCGCGTGCCGTCGCGCGCGGTCGCCCACAGGCGCTCGGTGACGTAGCGCTCCGGGTCGTAGCCGGGCACCGGCTGGCGCTTGAGCAGGCGGCGCTCGCCGGTGGCCACGTTGAGCTCGTACGTCGTCTCGGGCGTGGTCATCGAGGTGTAGCCGTAGCGCAGCCACGGCGTGTCGTGCTCGGAGTTCGCGTCCAGGCCCATGGAATATGCGGTTTCCTGCGCCTGCACGTACTCGCTGGTGCCGTCGCCCTTCAGCAGGCGGATGCGCTCCAGCCCGCCCGAACGCTCGGCGACGGCGGTGAAGCCGTCGAACAGCTCGTAGCCGTCGATGAAGACGTCGGGGTCGTGCGGAACGACGTCGACCCAGTCCTTGCGCGAGGCGCTCGCGTCGGGCGCGGCGACGAGCTTGAAGTTGGTGGCACCGTCCGCGTTGGTGCGGATCACCCAGCGGCCACCGATGTGGTCGGCGTCGTATTCGACGTCGCGCTCGCGCGGCGCGAGCACGCGGAACTCGCGCGGGTCGGCGGCCGGCGCGCAGCGCCACTCGGACATCGTCGTGCTGCCGAGGTCGATGCAGATGTACTTGTCGTCGCGGGTCCGGCCCAGGCCCATGTAGAAGGTGTCGTCGGCTTCCTCGTACACGAGGACGTCCTCGCTCGCGGGCGTGCCCAGCACGTGCCGCTTCGTGCGGCGGCCGAGCAGCGTCTCCGGATCGTTCTCGACGTAGAACAGGGTGCGGTTGTCGTCGGCCCAGGTGGTGTACCAGGCCACGTTGGTGAGCACTTCCGGGTAGACCTCGCCGGTCTCGAGGTTGCGGAAATGCAGCGAGTACTGGCGCCGGCCCACCACGTCCTGCGTCCAGGCGACGATGCGGTTGTCGGGCGAGATCTCGTAGTCGGCGAGGCTGAAGTAGTCCTTGCCGGCGGCCATGGCGTTGACGTCGAACAGGATTTCCTCGCCGGGCGCGCCTTCGTCGTTGAGCTTCTGCACCGCGGCCGGGTCCAGGCCCGCCGCGTCGCGGCGCCGCGCGTGGACCGGATAGTCCTTGCCGGCCTCGTAGCGCGCGTAGTACCACCAGCCGCGCTCGCGGTAGGGCACGGTGCTGTCGTCCTGCTTGATGCGGCCCACGATTTCGTCGTACAGCCTGTCCTGCACCGGCTTCAGCGGCGCCATCACCGCATCGGCATAGGCGTTCTCCGCGCCGAGGTAGGCGAGCATCGCCGGATCCTTGCGGGTGTCGTCGCGCAGCCAGTAGTACTCGTCCTGGCGCTCGGCGCCGAAGGGCGCGCGCACCACGTGCGGCTTGCGGGCGGCGTCGGGAGGTTGCGGCAGGTCGGCGGCGCGGGCGGAATCGGTCATCAGCAGGGTGCTTGTCGTTACGGTGGACAGGAACAGGAGGGCGCCCGAGAGCCTGGCAGCCAGGCGCGTGGACGCGGCGCGACGGGGCCGGCCGGCGCGCATCACGGCGCTTCCCGGCCGCCGAGCGTCTTCCACAGGAATGCGTAGGTCAGCGCCCACACGTGCGCCTGCTGCGCATTGGTCGCGCCGGCGCCGTGGCCGCCCTCGGTGTTCTCGAAGTAGCGCACGTCCTTGTCGGCCGCGAGCATCTTCGCCGCCATCTTGCGCGCGTGGCCCGGGTGCACGCGGTCGTCGCGCGTCGTCGTCCAGATGAAGGTCGGCGGGTATTGCTTCGCCGGGTCGAACAGCTGGTACGGCGAGAACGTGCGGATGTAGTCCCAGTCGGCAGTGTCGGGGTCGCCGTACTCGGCCATCCACGATGCGCCGGCGAGCAGGTGGCTGTAGCGCTTCATGTCGAGCAGCGGCACCTGGATCACGACCGCGCCGAACAGCTCCGGGTACTGCGTGAGCATGTTGCCGGTGAGCAGGCCGCCGTTGCTGCCGCCCATGATGCCCAGGTGC
>JBDZUW010000116.1:0-5966 GCA_040255375.1 Luteimonas sp.
CCGTTCGAGCCAGTGGTTGGCGGTGCGCTCGTAGTGCGTGCCGTCGACCAGCCAGCGCGCCTCGGGCACGAGCGGCGCCGCGAACCAGGGCAGCGTGTCGACCGAAGGCATCATCCCGCCGGTGAAGAAATGCCGCCCCATCCAGTTGTCCGCGCCGGCGGCCTCGAACGGGTACAGCAACGTGCGGTGCGCGAACGTGTGCACGAACAGGTTGCCGCGCGGGCGCAGCCAGGCGTGGATGCGCTGCAGCAGGAGGCGCAGGTTGTGCATGTGCTCGAACATCTCGATCGAAATGCAGCGGTCGAAGCTCGCGGGCGGGAGGTCCAGCGCGTTGGCGTCGCGGGTCAGCACGCGCACGTTCGACAGCCCCCGCGCGCGGCACTGCGCCTCGATGTGCAGCCGCTGCGGCGTGGAGTTGGACACGGCGGTGATCCGCGCGGCCGGATAGCGCTCGGCCATCCACAGGGTCAGCGAGCCCCAGCCGCAGCCCAGCTCGAGGATGTCCTGGCCGTCGGCGAGGGCGGCGCGCTCCCCGTACAGGGCGAGCATCGCGTCCTCGGCCTCGTCGAGGCTTTCGTCGCCGCGCGGGTAGTAGCACGACGAGTACTTCATCCGGGCGCCGAGGCACAGCGCGAAGAACGCGGGCGGGAGTTCGTAATGCTGCGCATTGGCCGCGTCGGCATGCACGGCGATCGGGCCGCGCGCGAACATCGCGGTGCGCTGGCGGAAGCGGTCGGCCTGCGCCGCCGGCCCGCCCGCGAGCTCTTCGCGCAGGCGCCGTGCGCACAGGCGGCGGATGCCGGCGCGGACCAGCGCGTCGGGCAACAGGCCGCGCTCGGCCCAGCCGAGCGCACCGCTGGCTGGCCGGTCAGCCGCGAGGACATCGGGATGGAGCGCGCTCATGCTCGGGGTTCCTTGCGGGGTGGACGGGGGAAGAACATCGGCGTGCGCCGCTGGTACTCGCGGTAGGCGTCGCCGCGCGAGCGCAGCGCCTGCGCCTCGGTGTACGGCACGCCGCTGATCCAGCGCAGGAAGACGAACATCACGAGCGGGCCGCACCAGGCCAGCCACCACAACGGCGAGCCGGCGGCCAGCGCGACGTAGGCGAACCAGTGCAGCCACTCGAAGAAGTAGTTGGGATGGCGCGACCATGCCCACAGGCCGCGATCCATCACCCGGCCGCGGTTGCCCGGATCCGCGCGGAAGCGTGCGAGCTGCCGGTCGGCGAGCGCCTCTCCGGCCATCGCAAGGCCCCAGATGGCGACGCCGGCGGCGATCCAGCCCGGCGCGGGCGCCGCATTGGCGGCGACGGCGGCGAACGGCAGCGCGAACAGCGCCACCAGCAGCGCCTGCAGCTGGAAGAACAGGAAGAACTTGCCCTGGTGCCCGCGCCAGTGCGCGCGCAGCTGGCGATAGCGGCCGTCCTCGGCCTCGCCGCGGACGCGACGCCAGAGGTGCCATCCGAGCCGCAGGCCCCACGCGCCGCCGAGCAGCGCGAGCAGTGCGCGCGGAAGCGGCGCGCCGTCGCCGGACGCGGCCAACAGCACCGCGCTGCCGCCGACGCCCGCGGCCCAGATCGCGTCGACGATGCCGGCGTTCGCGTGGCGCTGCTGCCACGCCCATCCGGCCGCCATCGCCAGCGCGGCCAGCGCCCACGTGAGGGCGAGGGAGGTCGCGATCGTGTTCATGCGCGCGTCCTCGCGGCGACGGCCAGCAAGGGCAGCACCACTGCCCACGCGATCGCCAGGGCCAGCAGCACCTGCCAGGCGGGCGAAGCGAATGCCACTGCGTGCCAGCCCCGTTCCGCGCCGAGGTAGGCGAGCGGCGCGCCCACGGCGCCGAACACCGCGGCCAGCCCCAACCTCTGCTGCAGGAACGCGAGGGAGCGTGTCAGCGTCATCGCGAACGCGAGCCAGAGCCCGAGGATCCACAGCGGCGCGGCACCGGTGGGAAACGCAGGCGTCGCTGCCGCGAAGCGCAGCGCGCCGGCACGCGCGAGCAGGCCGTCGACGACCAGGCCCGCGAGCAGTGCCAGCGCGAGCGCGCGCAATGCGCCCTCCCGGTCGGGGGCCGACGCCAGCTGCCAGGCCGCGTAGGCCAGCGTCGCGACCACGCCGGGCCACCATGCGCCGTGGCCGGCGGCGACCACGGCGACGAACCAGCTGGCCTGGTAACCCAGCAGGTTGCCCCACCAGCGCAAGTCGAGCGGCTCACGCATGGCCGCCTCCCGGCGCCGGCGCCAGCGCTTCGTGCCCGCCGCGATATCCCGGCCGCGCGAACAGCAGCTGCGAAACGCCGATCGAACGTTCGCGGAAGCCGCCCTCGCAATACGCCAGGTAGAACTCCCATAGCCGCATGAACGCATCGTCGAAGCCCTGTGCGCGCACTTCCGGCAGGCGCGCGAGGAAGCGTTCGCGCCAGGCCTGCAGCGTTCGCGCGTACGACAGCCCGAAGTCTTCCTGGTGCAGCAGCGCGAGGTCGCAGGCGCGCGCCTTGGCCGCCATCAGCGCGGCGAGCGAGGGAATGAAACTGCCGGGAAACACGTGCCGCTTGATGAAGTCGACCGAGCGCAGCGCCTGTGCGTAGCGGTGGTCCTCGATGGTGATCGCCTGGACCAGCGCGAGCCCGTCGGGCTCGAGCAACGCGCCGATGCGCTCGAACCAGGTGTCGAGGTATTGCGCGCCGATGGCCTCGACCATCTCGATCGACACCAGCTTGTCGTACCGCCCCTCGAGTTCGCGATAGTCCTGCAGCAGCACGGTCACGCGGTCCGACAGGCCCGCTTCGGCGATCCGGCGCGTCGCGAGCGCGTGCTGCTCCCGCGAAATGGTGGTGGTGGTGACGTGGCAGCCATGGTGGCGGGCCGCATGCAGGGCGAAGCCGCCCCAGCCCGTGCCGATCTCGATGACGCGATCGCCGGGCTTCAACTGCAGCTTGCGGCAGATGCGCTCGAGCTTGCGCGCGGATGCCGCCTCGAGGGTGTCGCCGGCGTCCTCCGACCAGATCGCCGACGAATACATGAGGTCCGGCGACAGGAACAGGCCGAAGAAGTCGTTGCCCAGGTCGTAGTGCGCGGCGATGTTGCGCCGGCTGCCGGCGCGGGTGTTGCGGCGGAGCGCGTGCCAGGCGCGCAGGCCCAGCGCGCCGGCCCGCGCGAATCCGGATTCCATGCGGTCGAGCTGCCCGCGGTTGCGCACCAGCAGCCGCACCAGCGAGACCAGGTCGTCGCAGCGCCAGTCGCCGTCGATCCAGGCCTGGCCCGCGCCGACGCTGCCGTTCGCGGCCAGTGCGCGGTAGAAGCGCGGGTCGAGCACGCGGATGCGCGCATGCATGCCGTCGCGCGCGGTGGCGTCGCCCAGCACCACGGTGCCGGTCGCATCCTCCAGCACGAGGGATCCGCCGCGCAGCTGCCCGAGCTGGGCGAGCAGGCGCCGGCGCAGGAAACGGTCGAGCGCGCCCGGCGGCGCGGCGCCAACGTCGTCGAGGGTCACGGTCGCAAGCTGGTTCATCGGGGATCCCCGGTGCGGGAAGGGTGGGTGTGCACCGGCACGCGCTTGAGCCATAGCCGCAGCGCCTGCCAGTGGATGGCGCCGATCACCTGTGCGGTCATCAGCGGGTAGCGCCAGAGCACGCGCGCGAGCGATGCGCCGTCGATCTCGCGGCGTCGCAGCGAGAGGGTCGCGTCGAACTCGCGCTCCGCGCCGGCGAAGACGTCCATGTGCACGTTCAGCGCGTCGCCGGGCAGCGTGAAGCGCCACTCGTAGCGGCGGTCCATCGCCATGAACGGCGAGACGTGGAAGGCCTTGCCGAAGCTCCACGCGAGCGCACGCCCGTCCGCGCGCGCGCCCGCCACGGGCAGCACGTAGGAATGGCGCTCGCCCCAGGGCGTGTTGGTGATCTCGGCGAGGATCGCCTCCAGCCGCGTGCCGCCCTCGGCGAAGCAGTAGTAGAAGCTCACCGGGTTGAACACGTAGCCGCCGTAGCGCAGGTGCGCGAGCAGGCGGATGGGGCCGCGCGGGCGCTTGCCGGTGGCGCATTCGACGGCGTTCCTGACGGCGTCGCCGAGGGGGAGTTCGGACGGCCCCAGGTAGTCGCTGCGCCGGAACTCGGCAAGATTGGGCCGCCCGCGCGACCATAACCAGCGGTCCTCGAAGACCTGGTCCAGCTCGTCGAGGTCCAGGTAGAGTTGCGCCACGCGATATTCGAACGCATGCGCGCGCGGCGCATGGCGGCGATGCCGCACCACGCCTTCGTAGACGGCGCTCGCCAGCGTCACCACGCCGTCTCCACGCCGAGGCCGCGCGCCACGTCCATTGCGCTGCGCATGCCGTCCTCGTGGAAGCCCCAGCCCCAGTAGGCGCCGGCGAACCAGGTGCGCCGATGTCCCTGGATGTCGCCCTTGCGCGCGCGCGCGGCGACGCTCGCCGGCGTGTACACCGGATGCGCGTAATGGCGCCTGCGCAGGACGCGCGACGGATCGATCGCCGCGCTGCGGTTGAGCGTGACCACCAGCGGCTCCGGCGACGCGATGCCCTGCAGCAGGTTCATGCAGTAGCTGACGGTGCACGGTGCGCCCGGCGCGGCGGGCACGAAGGCGTTCCAGGCCGCCCAGGCCTTGCGGCGCGCCGGCAGCAGGCGCGCGTCGGTGTGCAGCACGACCTCGTTCTCCTGGTACGGGATCGCGCCGAGCACCTCGCGCTCGCGGACGTCGGCGTCGGCGAGCAGCGCCAGCGCCTGGTCGCTGTGGCAGGCGAGCACCACGTGGTCGTAGCGCTCGCGGCCGCCGGCGGCCTCGACGAGGACGCTATCGCCGTCGCGCGCGACCGACTGCACGGGGCAGCGCGTGCGCACCTGCACGTCCCATCGCGCGCGGAGCGCGCGCACGTAGGCCGAGGAGCCGCCTTCGACGGTGCGCCACTGCGGACGCCCGGCGACCTGCAGCATTTCGTGGTTGGCCATGAAGCGCGCCAGGTAGGCGGCCGGGAAGTCGAGGATGCGCGCCGGCGGCGCCGACCACAGCGCGCTGGCCATCGGCACCAGGTGGTCGTCGCGGAAGGCCGCGCCGTAGCGGTTCGCGGCCAGGTAGTCGCCGAGCGTCGGTCCGGCCGCATCGTCGCCCTCGAGCAGCGCCGGCGCCTCGCGATAGAAGCGCAGCAGGTCGCGCAGCATGCCCAGGAAGCGCGGCGACGCGAGGTTGCGGCGCTGGCAGAACAGCGCGTCCAGCGAGGTGGCGTTGTACTCCAGGCCGCTGGCCTCGTTGTGCACCGAGAAGCTCATGGTGGTCGCGCGCGTGGCCACGCCGAGCTCGTCGAAGAGCCGGGTCAGCAGCGGGTAGTGCCGCGCGTTGTGGACGATGAAGCCGGTGTCCACCGTGCAGCGCACGCCGCCGACCTCCACCTCGTGCGTATCCGTGTGGCCGCCGAGGCGGTCGTCGGCCTCGTACAGCACCACCTCGTGCGCGCGCGACAGCAGCCACGCGGAGGCGAGGCCGGCGATGCCGGAACCGACCACGGCGATGCGCATCTCAGCGCACCGCCCGCGCCAGCACCCAGTCGGGCACCGGCTTCAGGTCGCGGACCAGGCCGAGGACGGCGAGCGCCTTCAGGCCGTACCAGGACAGGTCGACTTCCCACCACCGGAAGCCCTGGCGTGCGGTGCCCGGGAAGAAATGGTGGTTGTTGTGCCAGCCCTCGCCGAAGGTCAGCAGCGCGAGCCAGAGGTTGTTGCGGCTCTCGTCGCCGGTCTCGAAGCGGCGCGAGCCGTAGCGGTGCGCGAGCGAGTTGATCGTCACCGTCGCATGGAAGAGGACCACGGTGGATACGAAGAAGCCCCACACCAGCAGCTGCGGACCGTTCGTGCGCAGCTGCGGCGCGACGGCTTCGAGCCAGGCGCCGAGTGCGTACAGCGCGGTCGCGAGCGCCACCGGCACCAGCGTGTCGAAGCGGTCGAGCCAGCGCAGCTCCGGA
>JBDZUW010000117.1:0-5963 GCA_040255375.1 Luteimonas sp.
GGCATGGTGTTCCAGAAGCCGGTGCCGTTCCCGATGACGATCTTCGAGAACGTCGCCTACGGCATCCGCCACCACGAGCGGCTGTCGAAGGCCGACATGTCGGACCGCGTCGAATCCGCGCTGCGCCAGGCCGCGCTGTGGGACGAGGTCAAGGACAAGCTCGACCGCAACGCGCTGGGCCTGTCCGGCGGCCAGCAGCAGCGCCTGTGCATCGCGCGCGCGGTCGCGCTGAAGCCCGAGGTGCTGCTGCTCGACGAGCCGACCTCCGCGCTCGACCCGATCTCCACCAGCCGCATCGAGCAGCTGGTCGAGGAACTGAAGAACGACTACACGATCATGATCGTGACCCACAACATGCAGCAGGCCGCGCGCGTGTCCGACTACACCGCGTTCATGTACCTCGGCGACCTCGTCGAGCACGGCCCGACGTCCACCCTCTTCTCCAACCCCTCGAAGCAGCAGACCGAGGACTACATCACGGGGCGTTTCGGATGAACCAGCAGCCGCACGACCACATCGTCAGGAGCTACGACGAGGAACAGGGCCGCCTGCGCGGCGAGCTGCTGCGCATGGGCGCGATGGCCGCGGCGCAGCTCGAGGCCGCGCTCGACGTGGTGGAGCGCCGCGACGACGCCGCGGCGCGGCGGGTGGTGGCGAACGATGTCGCGATCGACCAGCTCGAACACGAGACCAGCCAGGACGTGGTCAAGCTGACCCTGCGCGGGCCGCTGGCGCGCGACATGCGGCAGATCCTGGCCGCGCTGCGCATCGCCTCCGACATCGAGCGCATCGGCGACTATGCCGCCAACGTCGCCAAGCGCTCGATCGCGCTCAACGCGGCGCCGCCGCTGCCGCACACCCTGGGCCTGCGCTCGCTCGGCACCCTGGCGCTGCGCCAGCTGCACGAGGTCCTGCTGGCCTACCGCGATTCCGACGCGGAGGCGGCCGAGCGGGTGCGTGCCGCGGACGCCGAACTCGATGCCCAGTACACCGGGCTGTTCCGCGAGCTGCTGACCTACATGATGGAGGATGCGCGCAACATCACCCCGTGCACGCACCTGCTGTTCATGGCCAAGAACATCGAGCGCATCGGCGACCACGCCACCAACATCGCCGAGAACGTGTGGTTCCTGGTGCACGGCGAGGCCGCCCTGCCGCCGCGCGACAAGCGCGACGAGAGCAGCGTCGCGGGCTGAGGGACACCCGGGCCGGCCGCTGCTACGCTGTCGGGATGGAAGACGCCGTCCCGACATCGCCCCTCCCCGCACCTGCGCCCGCGCCGCCGGCGTTCAAGCCGATGGCGGAACGTTTCCGCGGCTACCTCCCGGTCGTCGTGGACGTGGAGACCGGCGGCTTCGACTGGAACCGGCACGCGCTGCTCGAACTGGCCGCGATTCCGCTCGAACTCGACGCCGAGGGGCACCTGGTGCCGGGCGAGGTGACGTGCTCGCACTTCCATCCGGCGCCCGGCACCGAGATCGACCCGAAGTCGCTCGAGGTCACCGGGATCATCCTGGACCATCCGTTCCGCATGGCGCGGTCCGAGCGCGAGGGACTCGACCACGTGTTCGCCGCGGTCCGCGCCGCGGTGCGCAGGCACGACTGCCAGCGCGCGATCCTGGTCGGGCACAACGCGCACTTCGACCTGAACTTCCTCAACGCGGCGGTGGCGCGCGTGCAGCACAAGCGCAATCCGTTCCACCCGTTCAGCGTGTTCGACACGGTGACGCTGGGCGGCGTCGCCTACGGGCAGACGGTGCTGGCGCGCGCGGTGCAGGCGGCGGGCTTCACCTGGAAGAGCGACGAGGCGCATTCGGCGGTGTACGACGCGGAGCGCACCGCCGAGCTGTTCTGCAAGATCGCCAACGCCTGGGCTACGGGGACGCCAGCTTCAGGCCGATGATGCCGGCGACGATGAGCGCGAGGCTGACCATGCGGCCCGCATTCGCCGGCTCGCCCATCAGCACGATGCCGAGGATCGCGGTGCCGACGGCCCCGACGCCCACCCACACCGCGTAGGCGGTGCCCACCGGCAGCGACTTCATCGCGACGCCGAGCAGGCCCAGGCTCACCGCCATGGAAGCGACCGTGCCGACCGTCGGCCACAGCTTCGTGAACCCATCGGTGTACTTGAGGCCGATCGCCCAGCCGATCTCGAACAGGCCCGCGAGCACCAGCACCAGCCACGGCATCGCGGCTGCCCCCGGGCTCAGGCCGCGCCGCGCTGGCGCACGGCTTCGAACAGGGCCACGCCGGTGGCCACGGAGACGTTGAGGCTTTCGGTCGCGCCCGGCATCGGGATCTTCACCAGGCTGTCGCAATGCTCGCGCGTGAGGCGGCGCAGGCCTTCCGCTTCGCCGCCGAGGACCAGCGCGACGTTGCCGGTGAGGTCGAGCGCGTACAGCGACGCGTCCGCGTCGCCGGCCAGGCCATGGATCCACACGCCCAGCTTCTGCAGGTCGCGCAGGCAACGCGAGAGATTGGTGCAGCGGACCACCGGGATGCTGTCGGCGGCGCCCGCCGAGGTCTTGCGCACCGTCGCGTTGACCTGCACCGCCTTGTCGCGCGGGATCACCACCGCGGTGACGCCGGCCGCCGCCGCGCTGCGCAGGCAGGCGCCGAGGTTGTGCGGGTCCTGCACGCCGTCGAGCACCAGCACCAGCGCGCGGCCCTGCGCGGCCTCGACCAGCGCCGGCAACTCGTGTTCGTCCCAGGTCTTCGCCGCGGCGTAGCGCGCGACCGCGCCCTGGTGGCGCAGCCCGCCGGCGACGCCGTCGAGCGCCTGCTGCGCGACGCGGCGCACGTCGATGCCCTTGCGCCGGGCCTCGCCCTCGATGGCCAGGATGCGCGGATTCTTCGCGCCCGCCTCGAGGAGCACCTCGCGCACGTTGTCGGCATCGTGCTCCAGCGCCGCCGACACCGCGTTGATGCCCGCGACCCACTGACTGTCCTTGCTCATCCTGCCCTCGGGAAGGCAACAGCCTTGCCACAGATCACACAGATTTTATAAGGATTTTGTCCCGGCGGCCCGGAACATTCCGCTCGCCCGGACCCGATCCTTTTCAATCTGTGGAATCTGTGGCTAATAAGGCTTCTTCTTGCGTTTGGCGGGCTGGCCGCGGGGCGGGGGCGGCGGGGCTTCGACGCGGCCGCGGTCCTCGACGAGGCGGAAGTCGATCTTGCGCTCCTCGAGGCTGGCCTTGAGCACGACGATGCGGACGCGGTCGCCGAGGCGGAACTCGCGGCCGCGGCGCTCGCCGGTGAGCATCTTGCGCACCGGATCGAACTGGTAGTAGTCGTGCGGCAACTGGGTGACGTGCACGAGCCCGTTGACCTTGGACTCGTCGAGCTCGACGAACAGCCCGAAGCTGGTGACGCCGCTGATGGTGCCGTCGAACTCGCCGCCGACGTGCTGTTCCATCCATGCGGCGCGATAGCGCTCGTCGACCTCGCGCTGCGCCTCGTCGGCGCGGCGCGAGCGCTCGGAGCACTGCAGCGACAGGTTCGCCATCGCGTGCGGCGAATACGCGTACTGGTCGGGGCGGCGGCCGGTCAGCGCGTACTTGATCGCGCGATGCACCAGCAGGTCCGGATAGCGCCGGATCGGCGAGGTGAAGTGCGCGTACGCCGCCAGCGCGAGGCCGAAGTGGCCGATGTTCTCCGGCGCGTACACCGCCAGCGACTGGCTGCGCAGGATCACCGATTCCAGCAGCGCGGCATCCGGGCGGTCGCGCACCTTCTCGAGCAGGTTGCGGAAGTCCTTCGGCACGACCTTGCCCCAGGGCGGCAGGCGCAGCTTGAATTCCCTGAGGAACTCCTCGAGGTCGGCGTACTTGGCCTCCGGCGGCTTGTCGTGGTCGCGGTACGGCGCCGGAATGCCGGATTCGAGCAGGAACTCCGCGGCCTGCACGTTGGCCGCGATCATGCATTCCTCGATCAGCTTGTGCGCGTCGTTGCGCTGGATCATGCCGGCCTGGGTGACCTCGCCCTGCGGCCCGAGCACGAAGCGCACCTCGCTGGTCTCGAACTCGATCGCGCCGCGCTTCGCACGCGCCTTGTCGAGGACGCGGTAGAGCTGGTGCAGGCGCTGCACCTGCGGCAGCAGCGGCCCGACCCTCGCCAGCGCGGCGTCGCGGTCCTCGTCCGGGACGCCCTCGCCCACCGCGTTCCAGACCTGGTTGTAGGTCAGGCGCAGGTGCGAATTCATCACCGCTTCGTAGAACCTCGCCCCGGCCGGGATGCCGTCGCGCCCGACCTGCATGTCGCAGACGAAGCACAGGCGATCCACCTTCGGATTGAGCGAACAGATGCCGTTGGACAGCGTCTCCGGCAGCATCGGCACCACGAAGCCCGGGAAGTACACCGACGTCGCGCGCTTCTGCGCCTCGTCGTCGAGCGGCGTGCCGGGCCGCACGTAATGCGAGACGTCGGCGATCGCGACGATGAGGCGGAAGCCCTCGCGGTTCGGCTCGCACCACACCGCGTCGTCGAAGTCCTTCGCGTCCTCGCCGTCGATGGTGATCAGCGGCACGTCGCGCAGGTCGACGCGATTGCGGATCTCGGCGTCCTGGACTTCCAGCGGCACGGCGGTCGCCTGGGCCAGCACTTCCGGCGGGAACTCGTGCGGGATCTCGTGGCCGTGGATCGCGGCCTCGACCGCGAGCGAGGCGGTGAGCTTGTCGCCGAGCACCGCGAGCACGCGCCCGATCGGCGGCCTGCGCGCGTCCGGCGCCTGCACGATCTCGGCGACGACCAGCTGGCCCGGCTTCGCGTCGCGGCCTTCGCCCGGCGGGATCAGCACGTTGCGCTGGATGCGGCGGTCGTCGGGCTCGACGTAGCTGATGCCGGCCTCGACGATGAAGCGGCCGATCAGGCGGTTGAGCCGGCGCTCGAGCACCTCGACGATCGCGCCTTCGCGGCGGCCGCGGCGATCCACGCCGGTGACGCTGGCGAGCACACGGTCGCCGTGCAGCGCCTTGCGCATCTCGTACGGCGGCAGGAACAGATCGTCGCCCTCGCCGCTCTCGGGGCGCAGGAAGCCGAAGCCGTCCGGATTGGCGATGACCGTGCCGGGAATCAGGTTCTGGTTGCGCCCCGCGGGCACGAAGCCGCCGCGGCGGTTCTGCAGCAGCTGGCCGTCGCGCAGCATCGCCGACAGGCGCTTGCCGAGCGCATCGAAGCGATCCGGCGCGGTGAGCGCGAGCTTCTCGGCGAGCGCCTGCGCGTCCATCGGGCCGTCCTGCGCGGCGAGCACCTGCAGGATCATCTCGCGGCTGGCGATGGGCTCGGCGTAGCGGGTGGCCTCGCGCGCGGCCTGCGGATCCTCGCGCGGCGGCAGCGGCCGTTGAGCGCCATGCGCGGTCCCGTGGCCGTGCCCTTCGCCGGCTCGGCGCGGCGCCCCCATCGCCCGGGCCAGGCCCGGATCGGGCAACCAGCCCGGAAGCGCGCGCTTGCCGGCGGGGCCGTGCCCGCCCGGCGCCGCACCGCCGCGATTGCCGGGTTTCGCAGCGGGCCTGGCGCCGGATTTGCCGGGAGCCTTGCCGGGAGCCTTGCCGGGAGCCTTGCCGCCCGGCGCGCCGCCGGCCTTGCCTGCGGACTTGCGGCCGCCCTTCAGGGTCTTCTTCATCGCGGCGATGGTACACCGCGCGCGTGCAGGCCCCGTCGCGCACCCGCCGCGACGGCGCACAGGAAACCCCGGACCACTTGTCGGAAACCAGCTTCCTTCCTATTGCCTTCGGCAGCGGCCTCCCTAGGCTGGCCTCGAACCCGGCGCGGAGCGAGCGCATGACCGACCGACTCACCCCGATGCTCCACGTTGCGGACGTGCGGGAGACGGTGGACTGGTACAAGGCAGCGGGATTCGCCCTCGTCGACCTGGGCGAGGACGATGGCGAGGCGACGTGGGCAGAGCTCGCGTACGGCGATGGACGGCTCATGCTGAACGCTGGCGGCAGGTCGAGTAC
>JBDZUW010000118.1:0-5958 GCA_040255375.1 Luteimonas sp.
AGGCTGGCGAGGATGGTCGCGGCGACCCCGAAGCTGAGCAGCATGAAATAGCACATGCCCAGCACCAGGTACTTGAGGATCGTCATCGTCCAGCCCTGCCCGTAGACGCGCTTCTGCATCAGCAGCAGGTACAGCGGCATCCACAGGAACAGCAGCGCCTCGATCCACCCCGTCGGCGTCGACAGGGCCGGCACCGTTTCGCCCAGCTCCGACGCGCCGAACACCAGCAGCAGCGCCAGGCACAGGAACGCGTGGCTGTGCAGCGCCACGATCAGGTGCTCCATGTACAGGCGGCGCTTGAAGAAGTACGCGATCTTCAGCATCAGCGCGAAGATCGGCAGCAGGATGAACAGCGTGGACGGCAACGCGCCGAGCACGGCGTCCTTCAACCGGTCCGGATCCTTCTGCAGCCCGGCCATGTTGGCCTGGCCCTTGCCGATCTGGCGGTTGATCCAGCCGTTGGCGAAGGCGGGCAGCCAGCGGATCTCCACCGGGTTGGCCGTGGCGTCCCAGGGCTTGCCGTTGAAGCGGACGGCGGGCACGTCCTCCTTCGCCGGCGCCGCGGCGGCGGCCTGCGGCTTGTCCTGCAGCTCGGCGATGCGGCGGGCCGCCTTCGCGCGCACCTCCGCCGCGCCGCGCTCGATGCCGGCGCGCGCGCCGGGCACGTCGGGCACGCTGCCGCGCGCGGTCTCCAGGCCCTTGAGCGCCTGGTCGCGCGCGGCCTCGACGTCGGCCACGGTGGTCGCCGCCTCGATGCTGTCGCCGTCGTCGAAGTTCACCGTGCCCGGGTCCATGGTCCAGATCAGCTGCGCGACGAAGAACGTCACGATGCTCAGGAACACGAACAGCCGCACCGGGCTGACGTAGCGCACGCGGCGCCCCGCGAAATACTCCTTGCTGAGGTAGCCGGGCTTCGCCAGCAGCGGCCACAGCGTGCGGAACACGCGCGCGTCGATGTTGAGCACGGTGTCGAGGAAGTCGCCCATGATGCTGCCGAAGTGGCGCACCAGGCCGTCGACCGGTTGCCCGCAGCGGTAGCAGTGCGGGCCGAGCAGCGGCGTGCCGCAGTTGGCGCAGGCGCGCCCGGGCGGGACGGCTTCGCTGCCGGTGGCGGCGGTGTCGGTCATCGTCGTGGCTCCCCTCTGGCCGGGCTAAGATACCCGAGCCGCCGGGCCGCTGTGCCGGCACGGCGCGCATCCTCCGCACGGTCGCCCCATGGATTCCCCGAACGCCGCCCCGCGCTTCGCCACCGAGGCGCGCGCCACCGCCGTCCTCGCCGCGCCCCTGGTCGCCGGCCACCTGGCCACCGGGCTGATCGGCTTCGTCGACGCGGCCATCGCCGGCCACCACGGCACGCGGACGCTCGCCGCCGTGGCGGTGGGCGCGGCGCTGTACGCGCTGCCGATGATGCTGCCGATGGGCACGCTGATGGCGTTGCCGCCGGCGATCTCGCAACTCGACGGCGCGGGCCGCCGCGCGGAGATCGGCCCGCTGTTCCGGCAGGGATTGTGGCTCGCGCTGGCGCTCGGCGTGGCGATGTTCGTGGTGATGACCATCGCCGCGCACGCGCTCGATCCGATGGGCATCGCCGCCGACGTCCGCCCCGGCGCGCGCGATTTCCTGCACGGCATCCGCTGGGGCGCGCCCGCGCTCACCCTGTACCTCGCGATGCGCTACCTCAGCGACGGGCTGCACTGGTCGTTGCCGACGATGCTGTTCGGCTTCGGCGGGCTGCTGGTGCTGGTGCCGATGGGCTACCTGCTGACGTTCGGCTACGACGGGCTGCCCGGCGTGCGCATCCCGGAGATGGGCGCGGGCGGCCTCGGCCTCGCATCGGCGGCGATGCTGTGGGCGCAGGCGCTGGGGTTCGCGCTCTACCTCGCGCGCTCGCGGCGTTTCGCGCCGCTGGCGCTGTTCTCGCATTTCGAACCACCGAAGCGCGCGCCGATCGCCGCGCTGCTGCGCAACGGCCTGCCGATCGGCGTGACCGTGGCCATGGAGGGCGGCCTGTTCATCGTCACCGCGCTGCTGATCGGCCGCCTCGGCGCGTTGCCGGTCGCCGCGCACCAGATCGCGATCAACGTGTCGGCGTTGTGCTTCATGGTGCCGTTCGGGCTCGCCGAAGCCACCACCGTGCGCGTGGGCCACGCGCGCGGCCGCGGCAGCGCCGAGGGCATCCGCCGCGCGGCGATGGCCGGCTATGCGCTGGCGCTGTTCACCCAGGCCTGCTCGGCGCTGCTGCTGCTGGCCGGCAACGACCTGGTGGTGTCGCTGTACACCCGCGACGCCGCGGCCGCCGCGCTGGCCGCCTCGCTGCTGCTGTACGCCGCGGCGTTCCAGTTCCCCGACGGCATCCAGGTGGTCTCGGCGGGCGCGCTGCGCGGCCTCGGCGACACGCGCGTGCCGATGTTCCTCGCCGCGGCGGCGTACTGGGGCGTCGGCATGCCGCTGGGCGCCGGGCTCGGCCTCGGCCTCGGCTGGGGCCCGAAGGGCATGTGGGTCGGCCTGATCGCCGGCCTGGGCGTCGCCGCGGTGCTGCTGGGCTGGCGCTTCCTGCGCGCGAGCGCCTGCCCGTTGCCGGCGCGGCCGTGACCTTGGGCAGGTGACGTCCGGATCATGCGGGGCCCACGCCGCAGCCGATATCCTGTGCGCCTGATGCCTGGAGCAAGCGCATGAACGAGTCCCGCCGCGGCCCGATCTTCCGGTTCTTCAAGGGGCTGTGGGACGCGGTCGATTTCAGCCGCCGGCTGGTGTTCAACCTGCTGTTCGTCGCGCTGGTGCTGCTGGTGGCCGGGCTGTTCGCCTCCGGCGACGGCGCGCGCCCGCTGGCCGCGCGCACCACGCTGGTGGTCGCGCCCGAGGGGCGCCTGGTCGAGCAGTACAGTTCCGATCCCGCGAGCCGCGCGCTCGCACGCATGTACGGCGACCGCGGCGCGGGCGAGGTGCAGCTGCGCGACCTGCTGCGCGCGTTCGACGCGGCGGCGAAGGACAAGCGCATCGAGCGCGTGCTGCTGCGCACCGACGCGCTCTCGTTCCAGGGTTACGCGTCGGTGCGCGAGGTCGCGGCGTCGCTGCAGGCGCTGCGCGCCTCGGGCAAGCAGGTGGTCGCGTTCGGCGAAGGCTTCGACCAGTGGCAGTACCTGCTCGCCGCGCAGGCCGACGAGGTCTATCTCGACCCGATGGGCGGGCTGCTGCTCGAGGGGCTCGGCCGTTACCGGCAGTACTACCGCCAGGGGCTGCAGGACAAGCTCGGGGTGGACGTGCACTTGTTCCGCGTCGGCGAGTACAAGTCCGCGGCGGAGCCGTTCATCCTCGATGCCGCGTCGCCGGAGTCGAAGCAAGCCGACCTGTACTGGATGGACGATGTCTGGCAGCGCTACGTCGCCGATGTGGCGAAGGCGCGCCGGATCGATCCGGCGCGCGTCGCCGCGGGCATCGACGGCGCGCCCGAGGGCATCGAGGCGGCGGGCGGCGACATGGCGCAGTACGCGCTGCGGCAGAAGCTCGTCGACGGACTGAAGACCGCGCAGCAGGTCGACGACCTGATGGCCGAGCGCGGCGTCGCCGACGACAGCGCCGCCGACGGTTTCCGCGAGATCGACCTGGCCGGCTACCTGCGGCACGTCGACCGCGGCATCGAGGCCGTGGACGAGCGGCCGGAAGTCGCGATCGTGGTCGCCGAGGGCGAGATCACCGGCGGCGAACAGCCGCCCGGCACCATCGGCGGCGAGTCCACGTCGGCGCTGCTGCGCGCGGCGCGCGACGACGATGCGGTGCGCGCGGTGGTCCTGCGCGTCAACTCGCCCGGCGGCGAAGTCTTCGCGTCCGAACAGGTGCGCCGCGAGGTGGTCGCGCTGAAGGACGCCGGCAAGCCCGTCGTCGTGTCGATGGGCGACCTCGCCGCGTCCGGCGGCTACTGGATCGGCATGGACGCCGACCGCATCTACGCCGACCCGTCGACGATCACCGGCTCGATCGGCATCTTCGGCATGATCCCGACGATCCCGCGCGCGCTCGACAAGATCGGCGTGCATACCGACGGCGTCGGCACCACGCCGCTCGCCGGCGCGTTCGACATCACCCGGCCGCTGGATCCGCGCGTCGCCACCGTGATCCAGGCGGTGATCGAGAAGGGCTACCGCGACTTCACCGGGCGCGTGGCGAAGGCGCGCGGCCGCAGCGTCGCGCAGGTGGACGCGGTCGCGCGCGGCCGCGTGTGGAGCGGCGCGCAGGCGCGCGAGCGCGGGCTGGTGGACGCGTTCGGCGGCATCGCCGAGGCCGTCGCGGACGCGGCGCAGCGCGCGAAGCTCGGCAAGCCCGAGGCTTACCAGGTGCGTTACCTCGAAGGCGGCACGACGCCGTTCGAGCGCTTCTTCTCGCGCTTCGCGGAGAGCCGCGCCGGCGCCGCCGTGCTGCGGGGCAGCGGCCTGGGCGAGGCGATGCTGGCGCGCGCGCTGCCGCGCGGCGCGCAGGATCTGCGCTTCCTGCAGGAAGCGCTGCAGGCCCGCGGCACCGGGATGCCGGTGAAGGCGCTGGCCTACTGTTTCTGCGGACCGTGAGAAGGCCCGTAGGAAGCGGGGGGCGGCGCTAGCCGCCCGTCTGCGCGTCGATCGCCGCGCGCTGCTTCGCGGCTGCATCCTCGACCTGGCCTTCGGCCGCCTTCGCGCGGTCGATCGGCGCGTGGATGGCGCCGGCCGCCTGCGGTTCCGGTGGCCGCTCGGTGTCGGGGCGTTCCGGCCTGGTGCAGGCCGCGCAAAGCAGCAGCACGGTCGCGGCGGCCGTGGCCATCGCGGTCGCCATGGCGTGGCGGGGCATCGGCATCGTGCGGTCCTCCGGCAAGGGGTGCGGCGCTATGCTACGCCGCATGGGTGCGAACCGCTGGCGGCTGGACGGACAACTCGCGCTGGTGACCGGCGGCAGCGCCGGCATCGGCCTGGCGATCGTGCGCGAGCTGCTCGGCTTCGGCGCCGACGTGCTGGCGGTGGCGCGCGACGGCGATGCGCTCGAGCGCGTGCGCCAGGAGCTGGCGGAGGAATTCGGCGACGAACGCGTGTTCGCGCTGGCCGCCAACATCGCCGACGACGAGCAGCGCCGCGAGGTCCTGGACTGGGTCGAGGACCGCGGCGAGGGCCTCAACATCCTCGTGAACAACGCCGGCGGCAACCTCACGCGCCCCGCGACCGACTACACCGAGGACGAGTGGCGCGGCATCTTCGAACTCAACCTGTTCAGCGCCTTCGAGCTTTCGCGTTACGCCTATCCGCTGCTGTCGAAGCACGCGGCCTCGAGCATCGTCAACGTCGGCAGCGTCTCCGGCATCACCCACGTGCGCAGCGGCGCGCCCTACGGCATGAGCAAGGCGGCGCTGCACCAGATGACGCGCAACCTCGCGGTGGAATGGGCCGAGGACGGCGTGCGCGTGAACTCGGTGGCGCCGTGGTACATCCGCACCCGCCGCACGTCGGCCAAGCTCGCGGATCCCGATTACCTCGACGACGTGCTGCTGCGCACGCCGATGGGCCGCGTCGGCGAGCCGGAGGAAGTCGCCGCGGCGGTCGCGTTCCTGTGCCTGCCGGCGGCGGCCTACATCACCGGCGAATGCATCGCGGTGGACGGCGGCTTCCTGCGCTACGGCTTCTAGGCGCCGGCGACCGGGCGTCAGCGGGGGCAGTCGCTGGCGGCCAGCGTGGCGGCGAGCAGTTCGTATTCGCGGCGCCGCGCATCGTCCTGCCGCGCGCCCGCGAACTTCCAGCGGAATTCGGCTTCGTCGACGCGGCGGCGCCATGCCGTGCACAGCCCGTCGGCGGGAACGGCCGCGCACTGGTCGACGACCTTCTCGCAGGCGGCGGCGTCGGCACGCGCGGCGCCGTCCATGCCGACCACCTGCAGCGGCGCGCAGCGTTCGGGCGGCGTCGCGTCCTCGGTCAGGTAATCGACGGCGTCCCAGGTGCGGCACGC
>JBDZUW010000119.1:0-5932 GCA_040255375.1 Luteimonas sp.
GAAGCCGCCGCGGCTTCGGCGGCTGCTGCCGCAGGCGCCGCGGCACCCGCCGCCGACGCGGCCGCCTCCGAAGCCGATGCGGCCGCCGCCGCGCCCGCGCCGGCCGAGGCTGCGCCCCAGGCCGGCTGGCCGGTCGAGGGCGTCGACTACGCCGTGATCGAAGGCGGCCAGCCCTACCAGCCGCTGGACGGCAAGATCGAGGTGGTCGAGGTCTTCGGCTACGTCTGCCCCGCCTGCGCGCGCTTCGAGTCGCAGTTCACCCAGTGGAAGGCGCGCCAGCCCGCCGACGTGCGCGTGACCTACGTGCCCGCGCCGTATGGCCCGCAGTGGGTGCCGTATGCACGCTCGTTCTACGTGGCGGACGCGATGGGCCTGGTCGGGAAGACCCACACCGCGCTCTTCCATGCGATCCACATCGCGGAGACCCTGCCCGGCGAGGGCAAGAAGCCGGACGAGGACGCGGTCGCCAGGTGGTACGGGCAGTACGGCGCCGATCCGAAGAAGTTCCTCGCGGACATGCACAGCTTCGGCACCGAGGCCAAGATCAAGCGCGGCATGCAGTTCATGGTCCGCAGCCAGGTGGGCGGCACGCCGACGCTGGTCGTGGACGGCAAGTACCGCGTGCTCGGCAAGAGCTACGAGGACATGCTGCGCATCACCGACGCGCTCGTCGCCCGCGAGCGCGCCGCGCGGGGCGCCGCGGCCCCTTGAGCGCGGCTGGCGCCGGCCCCATCTCCGTGGACATGCCGACGCGCCGCCTCAAGCTGCTCAGCGCCAACATCCAGGCCGGCTCCAGCACCCGCGGCTACCGCGACTACGTCGCGCGCAGCTGGTCGCACGTGCTGCCGGCCGGCAACAAGCGCGGCGCGCTCGACCGCATCGCGCGCCTCGCCGGCGAGCACGACATCGTCGGCCTGCAGGAGGCCGACCCCGGCAGCCTGCGCTCCGGCTTCACCAACCAGACGCATTACCTCGCGCAGCGCGCCGGCTTCGATTACTGGAGCCACCAGCCCAACCGCAGCGTCGGCGGCGTGGCCTCCAGCGCGAACGGCCTGCTGAGCAAGCTCGAGCCGGTGGACGTGGTGGACCACGCGCTGCCGGGCCGCATCGCCGGCCGCGGCGTACTGCTCGCGCGCTTCGGCGACGGCGACGACGCGCTGACCGTGGCGGTCGCGCATCTCTCGCTGGGCGCGGGCTCGCGGCGCAGCCAGCTCGCCTTCATCGCCGAACTGCTGCACGGCCACCGCCACGCGGTGCTGATGGGCGACTTCAACTGCATGCCCGACCGGCCCGAGATGGAACTGCTGTACAAGCGCACCTCGCTGCAGCCGCCGTCGCAGTGCGTGCCGACGTTCCCGAGCTGGCGCCCGCAGAAGGCGATCGACCACATCCTCGTGAGCGCGCCGCTGGCCCTGCAGGGCATGCGCGCGATGCCGGCGGCCGATTCCGACCACCTCGCGCTGTCCATCGACCTCGACGTGCCCACCCAGGCGCTGCGCGCGGCCTGAGCCGCCGGCGCCGTTCGCGCAAGCCCCGCGCGGGCGCGCGCGAAAGCGCCGTTCATCGCAGCCCGGCTATAGTTCCGCGCATGACGCTGCGCACCCACCGCAACGCCCTCCTGTCGCTGGCCCTCGCATGCGCGGCCCTGCCGCTCGCTGCGGCCACGCCGTCGCCGTCGCTGTCCGCAGCGTCGCGCGATCCGCGGCTCGCGCAGGTCCGCGACGCCATCGCGGCCGCGGAGCGCGGCGATTTCACCGCGGCGCGCTATGGCGCGCTCGCCGACGATCCGCTGTATCCGTGGATCGAATACGCGGCGCTGCGCCGCGACGCCGACACGCTGCCGCTCGCCGCGGGCCAGGCGTTCCTGGCGAAACATCCCGGCGACGCCGTCGGCGCCGCATTCCGCGCGATCTGGCTGCCGGCGCTCTCGCGCCGCGAGGAATGGCAGGCCTTCCGCGCGGCCTGGACGCCCGCCGGCCAGCCGCTGGCGATGCGCTGCGCGGAATTGAACGCGCGCCTGGCGACCGGCGCGGCGGATGCGCAGTGGGTGTCGGACGCGCAGGCGCTCTGGCGCACCAGCGCCGATGCCCTGCCGGAGACCTGCGATGCGGCGTTCGCCGCGTTGGCCGCGCGCGAGGGCGGGATCACGCCGGCGCTGCGCTGGGAGCGCTTCGACAAGGCGGTGGCCGAGGGCAACGTCTCCGTGGCGCGCGACATCGCCGCCGGCATGGCCGATGCGGATCGCGCGCTCGCCCAGCGCTATGCCGCGTTCCTCGGCAAGCCCGCGCAGGCAGGCGCGGCCGCGGACGTGCTGGCATGGCCCGCGACCGACCGCAGCCGCGCGGTCGCGGTGCAGGCGCTGTCCGCGCTCGCGAAGGCCGATCCCGACGCCGCCGAAGCGAAGCTGCCCGCGATCGCGAAGGCGCTGGCCTTCACCGAAGCCGACCGCGGGCGCGTGCTGTACCAGGTCGCGCTGTGGACGGTGGCCTCGTACCTGCCGAAGTCGCAGCAGCGGCTCGCGGCGGTGCCGGCTTCGGCCTACGACGAGCGCCTGCACGAATGGCGCGTGCGCGAGGCGATGGCGCGCTCCGACTGGCCGGCCGCGCTCGCCGCGATCCGCGCGATGCCGGCGGCGCAGCGCGCCGATGCGCGCTGGACGTATTTCGAGGGCCGCCTGCTGGCGATGGCCGGCGACGAGGCCGGCGCCCGCGCGGCCTGGCAGCGCGCCGCGCGCGAGCCGGAATTCCACGGCTTCCTCGCCGCGGACCGCCTCGGTGCGCCGTACGCGCTGTGCCCGTGGCTGCCGCCTTCCGACGCCGCGGCGAAGGCGCGCGTCGCCGCGGATCCCGCGCTCGGCCGCGCGGTGCGGCTGTACGCCATCGAGCGCAAGGACTGGGCCGAACGCGAGTGGAAGGACGCGCTGTCGCGCTTCGACGACACGCAGCGCCGCTACGCCGTCGAGGTCGCGCAGGACAACGGCTGGTTCGACCGCGGCCTGTTCGGCCTGGGGCGCACGCCGGACGAGCGCCGGCTGTACGCGCTGCGCTTCCCGCTGCACCACGACGCGACGATCCGCCGCGAGGCCGCGCGCAACGGCCTGGACCCGTCCTGGGTCGCGGCGGAGATCCGCGCCGAGAGCGTGTTCGACATCAACGCGCGCTCCAGCGCCAACGCCCGCGGCCTCATGCAGGTGGTTCCGGAGACCGGCGCCGCGGAGGCGAAGCGCCTGGGCCTGCATTGGCACGGCGCCGACACGCTGTACGACCCCGACACCAACATCGCGATCGGCGCCGCCTACCTGCGCAAGGTGCTGGACCGCTACGGCGGCAAGCCCTACTTCGCCATCGCCGGCTACAACGCCGGCCCGACCCCGCTGCAGCGCTGGCAGTCGCAGCGTCCGGACATGGACCCGGACTTCTGGATCGAGACCATCAGCTACAAGGAAACGCGCGACTACGTGGCGCGCGTGCTCGCCTTCAGCGCCATCTACGACTGGCGCCTCAACGGCAACGCGCTGCCGCTGCAGGCGCGCATGGCCGGCGTCCTCGACGCCCCCCGCAAGCCCTTCACCTGCCCCCTCGCCCAGTAGAGCCGACCCATGGTCGGCCGACCCACCGGCCGTGCCATCATCCCCTCATGGATGATTTCGAGGTCTACCTCGTCGGCGGCGCGGTCCGCGATGCGCTGCTCGGCCTCGCCGGCGGCGACCGCGACTTCGTGGTCGTCGGGCAGACGCCCGAAGCGATGCTGGCGCGCGGGTTCCGCGCGGTCGGGCGCGATTTCCCGGTCTTCCTGCACCCGCGGACGAACGAGGAGTACGCGCTCGCGCGCACCGAGCGCAAGTCCGGGCGCGGCTACCGCGGCTTCGTCGTCGACGCCGATCCGTCGGTGACGCTCGAGGAAGACCTCGGGCGGCGCGACTTCACCGTCAATGCGATCGCACGGCGCGCCGACGGCTCGCTGGTCGACCCGTACGGCGGCGCGCGCGACGTCGAGGCGCGCGTGCTGCGCCACGTCGGGCCGGCCTTCGCCGAGGATCCGCTGCGCGTGCTGCGCGCGGCGCGCTTCATGGCACGGTTCGCGCCGCTGGGCTTCCGCGTCGCCGACGAAACGATGGCGCTGATGCGCGGCATGGTCGCATCCGGCGAGCTGTCCGAGCTGGTGCCCGAGCGCGTCTGGCAGGAACTCTCGCGCGCGCTCGCCTACGCGGCCCCGTCGGCATTCGTGCGCACGCTGCGCGAGTGCGGCGCGCTGGCCGTGGTGCTGCCCGAGGTCGACGCGCTCTACGGCGTGCCGCAGCGCGCCGAATTCCATCCCGAAATCGACACCGGCGTGCACATCGAGCTGGTCTGCGACATGGCCGCCGCGCTCGCGCCGGGCGATGCCGTCGCCGGCTTCGCCGCGCTCACCCACGACCTCGGCAAGGCGCGCACGCCGGCCGACGTGCTGCCGAAGCACATCGGCCACGAGCACGGCGGCCTGAAGCCCCTCGCCGCGCTGTGCGACCGGCTGCGCGTGCCGCTGGCGCACCGGCGGCTCGCGGAAGTCGCATGCCGCGAGCACCTCAACATCCACCGCCTGGCCGAGCTGCGCGACGACACCGTGCACGACCTGCTGCAGCGCTGCGACGCGTTCCGGCAGCCGGAGCGCATCGCCCAGCTCGCGCTGGTGTGCGAGGCCGACAAGCGCGGCCGCACCGGGCACCACGACGACCCGTATCCGCAGGGCCCGGAGCTGCTGCGCCTGCTCGCGGCCGCGCAATCCGTGCGCGCTGCCGACGTGGTCGCCGAAGGCCTCGAGGGCCCGAAGCTCGGCGAAGCCCTCCGCCGCGCCCGCATCGCCGCCATCGCCGCCGCCCGCACCCTGCGCCGCGGCTGAGGCGACCGCTTTTGCCACAGATCACACAGATCCAAAAGGATCAGGGCAGATAGAGCAAACCATGGTGGCTCCCGGCGGCTCGGGGTCGCCTGGAGCAAGCTGCCAATGCTCTATCCGTTTTGATCCTTTTGGATCTGTGTGATCTGTGGCCAAAAAGGCTGTCAGACGCGGCGGCCGGCGATGCGGAGGAGGAGGTCGCGCAGCGGAGTGAGCGCGGTCGCCAGGCCGGCGACGATGCCGACGGCGTCGGCGGCGACGTCGGCGGCCTCCATCGCGCGCGTGGTCGTGAACAGCGCCTGCGCGAACTCGATGCCGATGCCCAGCGCGAGCAGGCCGAAGGCGACGGCGACGAGCGCGCGCCAGCGCTCGAACAGCTGCACCGCGGAGCCGGCGAGCAGCGCGAACGCGAGCGCGTGCTCGAGCTTGTCGCTCACCTTCAGGTCGGGCAGGTCCGGGCTGGGCACCAGGCACACGACGACCAGCACCGTCACCCCGGCCAGCCACAGCGCGAGCCAGGCATTGCGGTGCCGCAACGGCTTGAGCCACGCGCGACCGTTCATGGAGCGCGCGCTCACAGGCGGTGGCTCAGGTCGCCGGCCAGGAACGCCGTGCCGAACTCGACATCGCGCGCGAAGCCCATCGCCTGGAAGCGCTCGCCCATTGCCTCCGGCAGGGTGAGCTGCTTGGCTTCCTGACGCAGGCGAAGCAGGGCGGCTTCGTCGCGCGCTTTCGCCTCCGCCTCCTGCAGGCGCTCGGCCAGGCCGTTGCCGAGCAGGAAGCTGGCCTGGCTGCAGTAGCCCGCGAGATCGAAGCCCGCGCCCGTGCCCGCTTCCGCGAGCGCGGTGAAGTCCACCGACGCGGTGATGTCCTGCAGCCCCGGCCAGTCGTAGACGTCGGCGACGACGTGGTGCTGCCGGAACGCGCGCACGGTGCCTTCGCTGCGCTGCGGCTGGTAGTACTCGCGCCGCGCGTGGCCGTAGTCGACGAACAGCAGCGCGCCCGCCTGCATGCCGCCGATCACCGCCTGCAGCCAGTAGGGCAGCTGCGGCAGCAG
>JBDZUW010000120.1:0-5875 GCA_040255375.1 Luteimonas sp.
CCATGCCGCCGACGCCCCCGAAAGTCCGCGCACGCTTCCACCGCCTCCGCACGACAGCGCTCCCCGCTTCTTTGAAAAGCGGAAGAGCGAAGAGCGGTGTCTCGAAGCCGCGCTACGCGCTTGGGATGGTCGCCGTGGAGTGCGCAGGCCCTTCCGGGGCCGTCGGAGCCATGGATGGCGACGAAGAGGCTACAGGGATGTACTTGTGCCGTGCCCCGGAAGGGCCTGCGCACTCCGCGGCGACCCGCTCCGAAGCGAACCGAAACCACGCACGCTTCCGCTGCCCAGCCCCGAAGGCCGCGACGCAGCGGTCAGCCGCGCGCCCAGGCGGCGAGGAGCACGGCGGTCGCAGCGGCGACGTTGAGGCTTTCGACGGCCCCGGTGCCCGGGATTGACAGGCGCAGGTCGCACGCCGCCGCGAGGCCCGCATCCATGCCCTCGCCCTCGGCGCCGAGCACGTAGACCAGCCGCCGCGGCAGCGCCGTCGCGAACAGGTCCGCGCCACCGCGCACCACGGTTGCCGCGAGGGCGAAGCCGGCACCGCGCAGCTGCGCGATCGCGTTGTCGTCGCGGCCCAGGCGCACGAAGGGCACGGCCTCCGCGCCGCCCTCGGCGACGCGCGCCGCCGCGCCGGACAGGGCCAGCGTCGACTGCTTCGGCAGCAGGACCGCGGATGCGCCGAAGTGGGCGGCCGAGCGCAGGATCGCGCCGAGGTTGTGCGGGTTGCCGACGCCATCGAGCCACAGCGCGCACGCCGGGCCGGCCGGCAGATCGCGCAGCCACGTCGTCAGCGGCACCGCCTCCTCGCGCAGCACGTCGGCGACCACGCCTTCATGGTGGCTGCTCGCCGCGAGCTTGCGCAGGTCCCCGTCGGCGACGACGCGGTAGCCGATGCGGTGCGCCACGCACCACTTCAGCATCGGCTGCAGCTGCGGGATCCGCGCCTCGGCCAGGTACAGCTTGCGCAGCGCGTCGGGACGTCGCGCGAACGCGGCGCGCACGGCGTTGAGGCCGTAGAGGCGCAGCTCGGGGGTCATCGCTTCGCCGGCGCGGCGATCATGCCGTGCCGCCGGCGTCGGGAGTGGACGCCTCGAGCGCGTCCAGCTCGTGCGCGACCGCCTCGGGCGAGTGCGTGTACGGCGCGAGCAGCGCGTAGAACGCGGGGATCACGAACAGCGACAGGAAGGTCGCCACCGCCACGCCGAACACGATGACGATGCCGATCGTGCCCCGGCTCGCCGAGCCGGGGCCGCCAGCGAGCACCAGCGGCACCGCGCCCATGATCGTCGCGATCGAGGTCATCAGGATCGGGCGCAGGCGGATCGCGGCCGCCTCGACGATCGCGTCGTGGACGCCGCGGCCCGCATCGCGCAGCTGGTTCGCGAACTCGACGATCAGGATGCCGTTCTTCGCCGCCAGGCCGACCAGCATCACCACGCCGATCTGCGAGAACAGGTTGAGCGTGCCGCCGGTCAGCCACAGCCCGAGCAGCGCGCCGAGCACGCCCAGCGGCACGGTCAGCATGATCACCAGCGGGTGCAGGAAGCTTTCGAACTGCGCCGCCAGCGCGAGATACACGATCAGCAGCGCCAGCGCGAAGGTAACCAGCACCTCGCCGCCGGACTGCTGCAGCTCGCGCGACTCGCCCTTCCAGCTCACCTGCGCGTACTCGGGCAGGCTCTCGTCCACCGCCTGCTGCGCCCAGGCCACCGCGTCGCCGAGGCGGTAGCCGGGCGCGAGGCCCGCGCTCAGCGTGATCGAGCGCAGGCGGTTGAAGCGGTTGAAGGTGCCGGGCTCGGCGATCTCGCGCAGCGTCACCAGGTTCGAAAGCGGCACCAGCGAACCGTCGGCCGCGCGCACCTGCAGCGCGGCGAGGTCGGCGGCGGACGCGCGCGCATCGCGGCCCGCCTGCAGGACCACGTCGTATTCCTCGCCGTCGTCGACGAAGGTGGTGACGCGGCGACCGCCCATCATCGTCTCCAGCGCCTGCCCGATCGCCGAGGCGCTCACCCCGAGGTCCGCGGCGCGCGCATGGTCGACGGCCACGCGCATCTGCGGCCGCGTTTCCTTGTAGTCCGAATCCGCGCCGACCAGGCCCGGGTTCGCGTCCATTTTCGCCAGCATGATGTCGCGCCAGCGCGCGAGCTCGGCGTAATCGGGCCCGCCGAGCACCAGCTGGAACGGCTGGCCGCGCGTGCGGACCAGCCCGCCGCCGACCTGGCTGCGCACGCGCACGCCGGTGAGCCCGTCGAACTTCTTCTGCAGCCCGGCGGCGACCTGGGCGGTACTTTCGCTGCGCTCGTGCCAGTCGGCGAGGAACACGCTGGCGCGCGCGGTATGCATCTCCTCGCTGGCGCCGAAGCTGCCGGGCACGCGCGGGTTCACGCGCACGATGGGCTTGCCCGGGCCGATCTCGCCGGCCAGGATCTTCTCGACCTTCTGCGTCTGCGCCACGGTGTAGTCGAAGCCCGCGCCTTCCGGGCCTTCGATGGCCAGCTGGAAGGAACCGCGGTCCTCGGCCGGCGCCAGTTCCGACGGCAGCAGCCTGAACAGCAGCACCGTCGCCGCGATCGCGGCGAGCATGATCGCGCCGAACAGCCAGGCACGGTGGACGCTGCGCGACAGCAGCGACCGGTAGCCGCCGGCGACGCGGGCGAAGCGCGCGTTGAGCCATTCGCTCGCACGGTTGCCGTGCACGGCATGCGGCCCGCTGTGCGGGCGCAGCAGCTTGGACGCCATCATCGGCGTCAGCGTCAGCGCCACGAACGCCGAGATCGCCACCGCCGCCGCCAGCGCCACCGACAGTTCGCGGAACAGGCGCCCGGTATTGCCCTGCAGGAAGCCGACCGGCAGGAACACCGCGATCAGCACCGCGGTCGTGGCGAGCACGGCGAACGCGACCTGCTTCGTGCCGCGCCGCGCGGCGACCAGCGCGGGTTCGCCGAGGTCCACGCGGCGCTGCACGTTCTCCACCACCACGATCGCGTCGTCCACCACGAGGCCGATGCAGAGCACCAGCGCGAGCAGGGTCAGCAGGTTGATCGAGAAGCCGAAGGCGTACAGCGCGATGAACGAAGCGACCAGGCACACCGGCACGGTCACCGCCGGGATCAGGGCGGCGCGCACGCTGCCGAGGAACAGCCAGATCACCACCAGCACCAGCACGATCGCCTCGAGCAGCGTCGCGTAGACGCGCTCCACCGCGGCATCGATGAAGGTGGTGGAATCGAACGCGACGTAGATGTCCATGCCCGCGGGCAGGCTGGCGCGGATGCGATCGGCCTCCGCGCGCGCCTCGCGCGCGACGTCGAGGCTGTTCGCGGTGGAGGTCTTGACGATGCCGATGCCGACGGCCGGCTCGCCGTTGCTGTGGTAATAGGCACGGCGCTCGGCCGACTCCAGCGCGACGCGCGCGACGTCGCCCAGGGTGACGACGTAGCCGTCCTTGCCCTTGGCGATGGGCATGCGCGCGAACGACTCGGCGCTGGTGTAGTCGCGCGAGACGCGCAGCAGGAAGTCGCGGTCCTTCGACTCGATGCGCCCGGCGCCGAGCTCGACGTTCTCCCGGCGCAGCGCGGCTTCGACGTCGGCGGCGGTCAACCCGCGCGCCGCGAGCCGGTCGCCGTCGAGCCAGATCCGCATCGCGTAGCGCTGGCTGCCGCCGAGGAACACCTGGGCGACGCCCTGCAGGCTCGAGAAGCGGTCGGTGATGTAGCGGTTCGCGTAGTCGCTCAGCTGCAGCGTGTCCATCTTCGTGGACCGCAGGTTGAGCCAGATGATCGCGTCGGAGTCGCTCTCTACCTTGCGGATCTCGGGCGCGTCGGCCTCGTCCGGCATGCGGTCGGCGACGCGGCTGACCGCGTTGCGCACGTCGTTGGCCGCGGCCTCGATGTCGCGCGTGGGCAGGAACTCGATGCTGACGTTCGACGAGCCGTTGCGGCTGCGCGACTCGATGGTGTTGATGCCCTCGATGCCGGCCAGCGCGTCCTCGAGCGACTGGGTGATGCGCGTCTCGACCACCGCCGCCGATGCGCCGGGGTAGTCGACGCTCACCGAGACGATCGGCGGGTCGATCGCGGGCAGTTCGCGCAGGGTGAGCCGCAGGAACGACATCACGCCCAGGACGATCAGCAGCAGGCTCATCACCACGGCCAGCACCGGCCGCTTGATCGAGAGGTCGGAAATCTTCATGGGGCGGGCGCGGCGGCCTCGACGCGGTCGCCTTCGCGCAGCTTGCCGACGCCGTCGGTGACGATGCGCTCGCCGGCGGCCAGGCCGGACCGGATCATCGCCTGCCCGGGCACGCGCCCGCCCACGACGACGTCGGCCTTCGCGACCTTGCCATCCGCGCCGACGCGCCACACGAACGTCTCGGTCCCCACCTGCTGCACCGCGATCTCCGGCACGACCAGCGCCGGGCGCTCGCCGCGCGTCAGCCGCACCTCGACGAGCATGCCCGGCCGCAGCGCGCGGTCGGGGTTCGGGAAGTCGGCGCGCACCATCGCCGCGCGCGAGGCGGTGTCGAGCCGCGCCGACACCACTTCCACGGTGCCGTCGAAGCTGCGGCCGGGCCAGGCACCGGTGGTGCCGGCCACGGCCTGGCCGGGCGCGACGCCGGCGAGCTCGGTTTCCGGCACCGGGAAGTCCACGTAGACGCGGTGCACGTCATCGAGCGTCGCCACCGCCGTGCCCGGCGTGACCAGGGCCCCCGGGCTCACCTGGCGGATGCCCAGCACGCCCGCGAACGGCGCCCGGATCACCCGGTCGGACAGGTTGGCGCGGACCTGCGCGACCTGCGCGCGCGCCGCATCCCGCGTCGCCCGCTGCGCATCGAGGGCGGAACGCGCGATGAGCTGCTGGCCGGCAAGCTGCGACTGCCGCTGGTACTGGCGCTCCGCTTCCTCGGCGGTCGCCTCGGCGGAAGCCAGCGCGGCCTGCTGCTGGCGGCCCGACAGGGTGACCAGCGGGGCGCCGCGCGCCACGGCCTGGCCGCTTTCGAAGTGCACCTGCTCGACGGTCTCGCTGACCTTGGCGGTGACGGTCACCGATTCGTGCGCCGCCACGGTGCCGAGGGCGCGGAGTTCGTCGCGCCAGGGGCGCTCGCGCACGACCTCGATCGCGACAGGCACGGGCTGGTTGCGGTCGCCGCCGCGCGCCGGGGCATCCGCGGCGCGCTGGCAGCCCGCCGCGAGCAGGCACAAGGCCAGGCCGCCGGCGACGCGCCAGCGCATTCCAGGATCGTTTGCGGTCATGGGCCGCATTCTAGTCGGCGCCCATGACGCTGGACGCATGCCTTCCGGCATGGCCCGGCGATGTCAACCGGGCCGCCGTCCGGACGTTATCGCAGGCTGCGCCGGGCTCAGGCCGCCCGCGACCAGCGGCCCAGCGCCGCCAGGCCGTTGTCGCGCGCGCGCTCGAGCACCATCGCCTGCGCCCTCGCCACGTTCGCGTGGATGTCCTGCGCCCAGATCTTCAGCGCCGCCGACTGCATCGCGCGGCCGTAGCTGAAGCTCAGCGGCCACGGGTTGGGGCCCATGCGGTTCATCGCGTCCAGGTGCGCGGTGGCGTCGGCGTCCGACTGCCCGCCCGACAGGAACACGATGCCCGGCAGGATCGCCGGCACCGACGACTTCAGGCACATCAGCGTGGACTCGGCGACTTCCTCGACGCTGGCCTGCTCCGCGCAATCCTTGCCGGAGACGACCATCGACGCCTTCAGGATCGTGCCCTCGAGCATCACGTTCTGGTTGAACAGCGCGTCGAAGAGCGAGCGCAGCACGACCTCGGTGACCTCGAAGCAGGTCTCGATGTCGTGGTCGCCGTCCATCAGCACTTCCGGCTCGACCATCGGCACCAGGCCCTGCTCCTGGCACAG
>JBDZUW010000121.1:0-5873 GCA_040255375.1 Luteimonas sp.
AGCATCACGTTCGAAACATGGATCGGCGCCTCGCGCTCGATCACGCCGCCCGGCTGGTTGGCCTGCGGGTTCGGCTTGGTGTGGCGCTTGACCAGGTTGACGTTCGAGACGACGACCTTGTCGCCGGCGACGCTCACGACGTCGCCGCGCTTGCCCTTGTCCTTGCCGGCGGTGACCACGACGTGGTCGCCCTTCTTGATACGGTTCATATGCTTCCTCCGCTCAGAGCACTTCGGGCGCGAGCGAGACGATCTTCATGAACTTCTCGGAGCGCAGCTCGCGGGTCACGGGCCCGAAGATGCGCGTGCCGATCGGCTCGTGCTTGTTGTTGAGCAGCACCGCGGCGTTGCCGTCGAAGCGGATCAGCGACCCGTCGGCGCGGCGCACGCCCTTGCGGGTGCGGACCACGACGGCGTCGTAGACCTCGCCCTTCTTGACCTTGCCGCGCGGGATGGCGTCCTTGATGGACACCTTGATGATGTCGCCGATGCCGGCGTAGCGGCGCTTGGAGCCGCCGAGCACCTTGATGCACATCACTTCCTTGGCGCCGGAGTTGTCGGCCACGTCGAGGTGGCTCTGCATCTGGATCATTGCAAGGCCTCCCTTATTCGGCCGCGCGGGCGAGGATCTCGACCACGCGCCAGTTCTTGGTCTTGGACATCGGCGCGCACTCCGCCACGCGGACCATGTCGCCGGTGTTGCAGGCGTTGTCCGCGTCGTGGGCGTGCAGCTTGGTCGAGCGGCGGATGTACTTGCCGTACAGCGCGTGCTTGACCTGGCGCTCGACGAGCACCGTCACCGTCTTGTCCATCTTGTTGCTGACCACGCGGCCTTCGACCGTGTGCAGCTTCTTGCCGTTGTTCTCGGTCATCTCTGCCGTCCTTACTTCTGCGCGCCGAGCAGGGTGTTCACGCGCGCGATCTCGCGGCGCACCCGGCGGGCTTCGTGGGTCTTGGCGAGCTGGCCGGTGGCCTTCTGCATGCGCAGGGAGAACTGCTCCTTGCGCAGCTCGACCAGGTGGGCCTGGAGCTCGGCGGCCGACTTCTGACGCATCTGCTTGAGGTCCATCAGCGCACCGTCCGGGTCACGAAAGTGGTGGTCACCGAAAGCTTGGCGGCGGCCAGGCGGAACGCCTCGCGCGCGGTCGCCTCGTCCACGCCCTCGATCTCGTAGATCATGCGGCCGGGCTGGATCTGCGCGACCCAGTACTCGACGTTGCCCTTGCCCGAGCCCATTCGCACTTCGATCGGCTTCTTGGTGATCGGCTTGTCGGGGAACACGCGGATCCACATCTTGCCGCCGCGCTTGACGTAGCGGCTGATCGAACGGCGCGCGGCCTCGATCTGGCGCGAGGTCAGCTGGCCGGTCGCCGTCGCCTTCAGGCCGTACTCGCCGAAGCTGACGGCATTGCCGTTCCAGGACAGGCCCTCGTTGCGGCCCTTGTGCATCTTGCGGAACTTGGTTCGCTTGGGTTGCAGCATGGTTTATTCCCTCGCCTCGCCGCGGTCGTTACGATCGTTGCGGCGCGGGCCGCGCGGACGGTCCTGACGATCGCCACGGTCGCCGCGCGGCGTGTCGTCCTGCTTTTCCTGGCCGACCTGGGCGAAGTCGAAGATCTCGCCCTTGTAGACCCAGACCTTGATGCCGATGATCCCGTAGGTCGTCTTCGCCTCGGCGAAGCCGTAGTCCACGTCCGCGCGCAGGGTGTGCAGCGGGACGCGGCCCTCGCGGTACCACTCGGAACGCGCGATCTCGGCGCCGTTCAGGCGGCCGGCCACGTTGACCTTGATGCCCAGCGCGCCCAGGCGCATCGCGTTGCCGACGGCGCGCTTCATCGCGCGGCGGAACATGATGCGGCGCTCGAGCTGCTGCGCGATCGACTCGGCGACCAGCTGCGCGTCGAGCTCCGGCTTGCGGACCTCGGTGACGTTGATGTGCGCCGGGACGCCCATCAGGTCGCTGACGTCCTTGCGCAGCTTCTCGATGTCCTCGCCGCGCTTGCCGATCACCACGCCCGGGCGGGCGGTGTGGATCGTCACGCGCGCGGTCTTGGCCGGGCGCTCGATCAGGATCTTCGAGATCCCGGCGGCGGCCAGCTTCTTGCGCAGCATGTCGCGGACCTTGAGGTCGGCGGCCAGGTAGCCGGCGTATTCCTTCTTGCCCGCATACCACTTGGAATTCCAGTCCTTGGAAATGCCCAGGCGGATGCCGGTGGGATGAACTTTGTGACCCATGGTTACTTGCCCTCGCCGACGACGACGGTGATGTGGCTGGTGCGCTTCAGGATGCGCGTGCCACGGCCCTTGGCGCGGGCCATGAAGCGCTTCAGCGACGGGCCTTCGTCGACCATGATGGTGGTGACCTTCAGCTCGTCGACGTCGGCGCCCTGGTTGTTCTCCGCGTTGGCGATCGCCGACTCGACGACCTTGCGGATCATGTGGGCGGCCTTCTTGTCGGAGAACTTCAGCAGGTTGACGGCGCGCTCGGCCGACAGCCCGCGCACCTGGTCGGCGACCAGGCGGGCCTTCTGGGGGGAGATGCGCGCGGTGCGCAGGATTGCCTTGGCTTCCACGGTCATCTCCTTACTTCCCGGCCTTCTTGTCGCCGCCATGGCCCTTGAACGTGCGGGTCATGGCGAACTCGCCCAGCTTGTGGCCGACCATGTTCTCGTTGACCAGCACCGGGATGTGGTTCTTGCCGTTGTGCACGGCGATGGTGAAACCGACCATCTCCGGCATCACCATGGAACGGCGCGACCAGGTCTTGATCGGCTTCTTGCTGCTGCCCGCGGCTTCCACCTTCTTGATGAGGTGGTGGTCGACGAACGGGCCCTTCTTGAGTGAACGTGCCATGGCCGATTAGCTCCTGCGGTCGCGCACGATGAACTGCTGCGTGCGCTTGTTCTTGCGGGTCTTGTAACCCTTGGTCGGGACGCCCCACGGGGTGACCGGGTGCGGGTTGCCCTGGCCGGCCTTGGCCTCGCCGCCGCCGTGCGGGTGGTCGACCGGGTTCATGGCCGCGCCGCGGACGGTCGGCTTGACGCCGCGCCAGCGCTTGGCGCCGGCCTTGCCCAGCTTCTCCAGGTTGTGCTCGTCGTTGCCGACCTCGCCGATGGTGGCGCGGCACTCGGACGGCACCTTGCGCATCTCGCCGGAACGCAGGCGGAGCATCGCGTAGACGCCCTCGCGCGCGACCAGCTGCACGCCGGCGCCGGCGGCACGGGCCATCTGCGCGCCCTTGCCCGGCTTCATCTCGATGCAGTGCACCGTGGAGCCGACCGGGATGTTGCGCAGCGGCAGCGTGTTGCCGACCTTGATCGGCGCGTCGGCACCCGCGATCACCTGCTCGCCGGCCTTCAGGCCCTTGGGCGCGATGATGTAGCGGCGCTCGCCGTCGACGTAGCACAGCAGCGCGATGTGCGCGGTGCGGTTCGGGTCGTACTCGATCCGCTCGACGCGCGCCGGGATGCCTTCCTTGTCGCGCTTGAAGTCGATCAGGCGGTAATGCTGCTTGTGGCCACCGCCGATGTGGCGGGTGGTGATGCGGCCGTGGTGGTTGCGGCCGCCGGTCTTGCCCTGCTTCTCCACCAGCGCGGCATGCGGGGCGCCCTTGTGCAGGCCCGGCGTGACCACGCGGACCATCGAGCGACGGCCGGCGGAAGTGGGTTTGAAGGTCATCAATGCCATGGATCTTTCCTCAGGCCGTGGCCATCACGTCGATCGACTGGCCGTCGGCCAGCTTCACGTATGCCTTGCGCCAGTCGCCGCGGCGGCCCATGCGGTTCTTGAAGGCCTTGCCCTTGCCCTTCACGTTCACCACGTTCACCGCCTCGACCTTGACGTCGAAGAGCTTCTCGACCGCGACCTTGATGTCCGCCTTGGTGGCGGTGCCGGCGACCTCGAACACGTACTGGTTCGAGACCTCCTGCAGGCGCGCCGTCTTCTCGGACACGCGCGGGGCGCGGATCACTTCATAGAGCTTGGCGTCGTTCATGCCAGCCACTCCTCGATCTTCTTGACGGCGTCGGAGGTCAGGACCACCGAGTCGGCGCCGACCAGGGCGACCGGATCCAGGCCCTGCACGTCGCGGACCTGCACGTACGGCAGGTTGCGCGCGGACAGGAACAGGTTCTCGCTCGCGTCCTCGGTGACGATCAGCGGGCGCTGGCCGACCTTGAGGTCCTTCAGCTTCGCGACCATGCCGGAGGTCTTCGGCGCATCCAGGTCGAAGGACTCGACCACGGTGATCCGGCCCTGGCGGTTGAGCTCGGACAGGATCGCGGCCATCGCCGCGCGGTACATCTTGCGGTTCACCTTCTGGGCGAAGCTGCGCGGCTTGGCCGCGAAGGTCACGCCGCCGCCGACGAAGATCGGCGCGGTCAGCGCGCCGTGGCGGGCGCCGCCGCCCTTCTGCTTCTTCGACTTCTTGGTGGTGCCGTTGACTTCCGAGCGCGTCTTCTGCGCCTTGGTGCCGGCGCGGCCCGCGTTGCGGTAGGCAACGACGACCTGGTGGACCAGGTCTTCGCTGAACTCACGGCCGAAGACCGCGTCGGAGACCGACAGCGACTTGCCGTTGTTGATGGCGAGTTCCATCGTCATCTCTCCTTATGCCTTGCTCGACGGACGCACGATCACGTCGCCGCCCGGCGCACCCGGCACCGCGCCGCGGATCGCGATCAGGCCGCGCTCGGCGTCGACCTTCACGACCTGCAGGCGCTGCGTGGTCTGCTGCTCGGCGCCCATGTGGCCGGCCATCTTCTTGCCCGGGAACACGCGGCCCGGCGTCTGGCGCTGGCCGATCGAGCCCGGGGCGCGATGCGACAGCGAGTTGCCGTGGGTGGCGTCGCCCATGCGGAAGTTCCAGCGCTTGATCGTGCCCTGGAAGCCCTTGCCCTTGGTCACGCCCTGGACGTCGACGATCTGGCCGGCCTCGAAGATGTCGGCCTTGATCTCGCCGCCGACCTCGAAACCGCCGATCTGGTCGGCTTCCACGCGCAGTTCCCACAGGCCGCGGCCCGCTTCCACCTTCGCCTTGGCGAGGTGGCCGGCTTCCGGCTTGTTGACCAGCGCGGCGCGCTTGCTGCCGACCGCGACCTGCACGGCGCTGTAGCCGTCGGTCTCGACCGTCTTGATCTGGGTGATGCGGTTCGGGGTCGCCTCGATCAGGGTCACCGGGATGGACTTGCCGTCCTCGGTGAACAGGCGGCTCATGCCGGCCTTGCGGCCGACGATGCCCAGCGAATGCTTCTTCGCGCTCATCGTGCCAGTCCTCAGGTCAGCTTGATCTGGACGTCGACGCCGGCCGCGAGCTCGAGCTTCATCAGCGCGTCCACGGTCTTGTCGTTCGGGTCGACGATGTCGAGCACGCGCTTGTGCGTGCGGGTCTCGTACTGGTCGCGCGCGTCCTTGTCGACGTGCGGCGACACCAGGACGGTGTAGCGCTCGATCTTGGTCGGCAGCGGGATCGGGCCGCGCACCTGCGCGCCGGTCCGCTTGGCCGTCTCGACGATCTCGCTGGCCGAGCGGTCGATCAGGCGATGATCGAAGGCCTTCAGCCGGATGCGAATCTTCTGGTCCGCCATGAGGAGTTCCTCGGAGTAAAGAGCGACGGGCCGGCGGCTGGGTGCGCCGAACCCCCTTATGGAGCTGGTGGAGCCGCCCGTCCCGGGCGAAAAACAAGGCAGGCCGGTTGCCCGGCCCGCCAGGTCTGGAACGGCCCGCCGGAGCGGGCAAGCGCAAAAAGAGCCCCGTCACTGGCGCCCGAACTATCTTTCGGGACGGACGGAGCGCTGCCGCGCGGCATTTCCATGCCTGGCGAAAACGAGGCCCCTCCTGGGCCTCATTTCGCTGGTCCGCGGCCTTCCGGAGAGGCAG
>JBDZUW010000122.1:0-5859 GCA_040255375.1 Luteimonas sp.
GCTACGACCACCGCGTGATCGACGGCGCCGCCGCCGCGCGCTTCACCGCCTACCTCGCGCAGCTGCTCGGCGACATGCGCCGGGCGATGCTGTAACGGGGCGCGGCCATGGCGAGCAAGGTTGAAGTCAAGGTTCCCGACATCGGCGGTTTCGACGGCGTGCCGGTGATCGAACTGCTGGTCGCCGTCGGCGACAAGGTGGCGAAGGACCAGGGCCTGGTCACGCTGGAGTCGGACAAGGCGACGATGGAAGTGCCGTCGTCCTTCGCGGGCGTGGTGCGGGAGCTGAAGGTCAAGGTCGGCGATGCGGTGTCGGAAGGGAGCGTGATCGCGGTGCTCGAAGCCGAAGGCGCCGCGGAAGCGCCGGCGGCGGCACCTGCGGCTGCGAAGCCGGCCGCCGCTGCGCAGGCCGCGCCCGCCGCGCCCGCCAAGCCGGCCACCGCCGCCGAGCCCGCGCCCGCGCCGCAAGCCGCGGCGACGACCGGCCGCAAGGCCGACATCGAGTGCGCGATGGTCGTCATCGGCGCCGGCCCCGGCGGCTACAGCGCCGCGTTCCGCGCCGCCGACCTCGGCCTCGACACGGTGCTCGTCGAACGCTACGCCACCCTCGGCGGCGTGTGCCTCAACGTCGGCTGCATCCCGTCGAAGGCGCTGCTGCATGCCGCCGACGTGATCGAGCAGGCCGCGCACGCGGGCGACTACGGCGTCGAGTTCGGCAAGCCGAAGATCGCGCTCGACAAGCTGCGCGCCTACAAGGACAAGGTCGTCGCCCAGCTCACTAAGGGCCTCGCCGGCATGGCGAAGCACCGCAAGGTGCGCGTGGTGCAGGGCACGGCGAAATTCGTGTCCGCGAACGAGCTCGAGATCCTGTCCCATGACGGCAAGGTGCAGCTGCTGCGCTTCGCGCAATGCATCATCGCCGCCGGCTCGCAGGCGGTGCGCCTGCCGATCTTCCCGTGGGACGATGCGCGCGTGATGGATTCCACCGGCGCGCTCGACCTCGCCGACGTGCCGAAGTCGCTGCTGGTCGTCGGCGGCGGCATCATCGGCCTCGAGATGGCCACGGTGTACCGCGCGCTCGGCAGCCAGGTCACGGTGGTCGAGTTCATGGACCAGCTGATGCCCGGCGCCGACGCCGACCTGGTCAAGCCGCTCGCCGACCGCCTGAGGAAGCAGGGCGTCGCCGTGCACCTGAAGACGAAGGTCGTCGCCGCGAAGGCGGCGAAGGCCGGCATCGAATGCACGTTCGAGGGCGCCAGCGTGCCCGCCGCGAACACCTACGACCGCGTCCTCGTCGCCGTCGGCCGCGCGCCCAACGGCGGCAAGCTCGATGCGCAGAAGGCCGGCGTGGCCGTGGACGAGCGCGGCTTCATCGCGGTGGACGCGCAGATGCGCACCAACGTCCCGCACATCTTCGCCATCGGCGACCTCGTCGGGCAGCCGATGCTCGCGCACAAGGCCACGCACGAAGCGCATCTCGCCGCCGAGGTCGCCGCCGGCCACAAGCGCGAGTGGACCGCGCGCGTGATCCCGTCCGTGGCCTACACCGACCCGGAGATCGCCTGGGTCGGCGTGACCGAGGCCGAGGCGAAGGCCAAGGGTCTCGCAATCGAAGTCGGCAAGTTCCCGTGGGGCGCGTCCGGCCGCGCGATCGGCCTGGGCCGTACCGAGGGCTTCACCAAGCTGCTGTTCGACGCCCGGACGCACCGGATCGTCGGCGGCGGCATCGTGGGCGTGCACGCCGGCGAGCTGATCGCGGAGATCGCGCTGGCGATCGAGATGGGTGCGGAAGGGGCCGACATCGCCCACACCATCCATCCCCACCCGACCCTCAGCGAATCGGTCGGCATGGCGGCCGAGGCGTTCGAAGGCACCATCACCGACCTCTACATCCCGAAGAAGGGCTGAGCCCGCCACGGGCCGGCGCCACGAAAAATGGCCCCGGCCGTGGGGGGCCGGGGCCTGGGGCCTGCCATTCGACGAGGAAGGCGCAGGCCTTCCCCCGGATTGACCCGGCTCCCGGCGAAAGGTTCCGCGGCCCGGGCCGCCGTGGCCCACGGTTCGGCGGGAGCCCGCGCCCCTTGCCCATTCAGGGCTTCCGGCGGTTGCCGCTGAAAACACCCCACTGCTATAATTTTGCGGCTCGGCGGGGCCGTTTTAATGGCTACCGGCACCCAACCTCCACTGACGACGGCTAGACGCGTGCACGATCCCATCGCCACGGGTCGCCGCGCCGCAATGCGCGCGGTAGCCATCCAGGCCGCCGTGGCGCTGCTGGTCGCGCTGGTGGTCCTGGTCGCGGCGGGTCCGCGGCAGGGACTGGCGGCGGCGGCGGGGGGCATCGCGATGCTGGCCGGCAACGGCCTGGCGGCTGCGGTGGCGCTGGGCGGCGGGATCCAGCCGGCGGGGGCCGCGTTCGCGCGCCTGCTGCTGGGCACGCTGGGCAAGTGGGTCGTGGCACTGGCGGTAATCGTGGTGGCGCTGGGGCCCTTGCGGCTGCCTCCGCTGCCGCTCCTGGCGGGACTGGCGGCCGGAATGCTCGCCTACCTGCTGGCGTTGAACCTTAGGACACAGAGGCGGCAGCGTTGAATCCGACTGAGCACATCGCGGCGACGGAACCGGCCACCGGCGGTTCCACCGAATACATCAACCACCACCTGCACCACCTGCAGGTCAAGGTGGGCGACGGCGCGTTCATGACCTTGAACGTGGACACGCTGTTCTTCACCTTCGTCCTGTCCGCGCTGTTCGTGTTCTTCTTCCTGCGCGCGGCGCGCAAGGCGACGCCGGGCGTGCCGGGCAAGTTCCAGTCGCTGGTCGAGATCGTCGTCGGCTTCGTCGACGGGCTCGTGCGCGAGACCTTCCACGGCCGCAGCAAGCTGATCGCGCCGCTGTCGATCACCATCTTCTGCCTCGTGTTCCTGATGAACTTCATGGACATGGTGCCGGTCGACTTCCTGCCGTGGATGTGGGCCGCCGGCCACGAGGCCACCGGCCACGACCCGGCGCACGCCTACCTGCGCGTGGTGCCGACCGCCGACCTCAACACCACGCTCGGCCTGTCGCTGGCGGTGTTCCTGCTGATCCAGGTGTTCGGCATCTCGCACAAGGGCGTCGGCGGCTTCACCAAGGAAATCTTCACCGCGCCGTTCCATGCCGAGTCCGCCGGCATGAAGATCCTGCTGGCGCCGGCGAACGTGCTGCTGCGCCTGATCGAGGAAGGCGTCCGCCCGCTGAGCCTGTCGCTGCGACTGTTCGGCAACATGTACGCGGGCGAGCTGATCTTCATCCTGATCGCGCTGATGACGCTGGGCTCGTCGCTGGGCCACGTCTCGACCTGGATCATGGGCGGCGCGCAGCTCCTGTCGGGCTTCGCCTGGACCGCGTTCCACGTGCTGATCATCACCCTGCAGGCCTTCATCTTCATGATGCTGACGATCGTCTACCTCAGCATGTCGGCCGAGAGCCACTAAGAGTCCAGTTCCACCCGTTCCCCCTTCCTTTCCACCAAGCAACACGATCGGATCCAACCGGAGTACACCATGGAAAACGCTGCCCTCATCGCTGAAGTGCTGAAGTTCACGGTCATCGCGGCCGGCCTGCTGATCGGCCTGGGTGCCCTCGGCACCGCGATCGGTTTCGCCATCCTCGGCGGCAAGTTCCTCGAGGGCGCGGCGCGCCAGCCGGAGCTGACCCCGATGCTGCAGACCAAGATGTTCATCGTCGCCGGCCTGCTCGACGCCGTGCCGATGATCGGCGTCGCGATCGCGCTGCTGCTGCTGTTCGCCAACCCGCTGCTGGGCTCGCTGGCCGGCTGATCGGCCCCCGCGAACCGCAACCGGTAACGGCATCGCCGGCGGCCCCCCGCCGCCGGCACCAGGAGCAAGACCATGCTACCCAACCTCACCCTCGTCATTCAGGGCCTCGCGTTCTTCGCGGTCGCCTGGCTGGTGATGAAATTCGGCTGGCCGCACATCATCGGTGCGATCGAAGAGCGCCAGCAGAAGATCGCCGAAGGCCTGGCGGCTGCCGATCGCAGCCAGAAGGACCTCGCGCAGGCGCAGGAGAAGGCCAACGAAGCGCTGAAGGAAGCGCGCGCGAAGGCCAACGAGATCATCGAGCAGGCGCACCAGCGCGCCAGCCAGATCGTCGACGCGGCGAAGACCGACGCGCTCGCCGAGGCCGGCCGGCAGAAGGCGCTGGCCGAGGCCGAGATCGCCGCCGCCGCCAACCGCGCGCGCGAGGACCTGCGCAAGCAGGTGTCCGCGCTCGCCGTGACCGGCGCGGAGAAGCTGTTGCGCCGCGAGATCGACGCGAACGCCCACAAGGCGCTGCTCGACGAGCTCGCCGCGGAGATCTGACGCCGTGACCCAGGCCCTGACCCTCGCCCGTCCGTACGCCCGCGCCGCCTTCGGCATCGCGCGCGACGAAGCGGCGGCTTCCTCCGGCAGCTACGCCGGCTGGTCGCAGGCGCTCGGCTTCGCCGCGCAGGTCGCCGGCGACCCGCGCGTCGCCGGCCTGCTCGGCGACCCGCGCCTGACCGATGCCGCCGCCGTCGAGCTGCTCGCCCCGCCGCAGGCCCCGGCCGCGTTCGGGCGCTTCCTGGCGATGCTGGCGGACAACCGCCGCCTCGCCCTGCTGCCCGAGATCGCCGGCCTGTACGAAGAGCTGCGCGCGGAAGCCGAGCGCGTGGTCAAGGCCACGGTGACTTCGGCCGCGGAACTGCCGGCGGCCGAGCTCGACGCGATCAAGGCCTCGCTGCGCCGCCGCTTCGGCCGCGAGGTCGAGGTGGAGACGGCGATCGACGCGAGCCTGATCGGCGGCGCGGTGATCGACGCCGGCGACGTCGTGATCGACGGCTCGCTCAAGGGCAAGCTGGAGCGGCTCCAGGCCGCGCTCGCCAACTGACAACCTAGCAACACCGGCGGCGACGCCGGCACCAAGGGAAACACCGATGGCTACCACCACGCTCAACCCGTCCGAAATCAGCGAACTGATCAAGAGCCGCATCGAGAAGGCCGGCCTGGCCGCCGAAGCGCGCAACGAAGGCACCGTCACCAGCGTGTCGGACGGCATCGTGCGCATCTTCGGCATCGCCGACGTGATGCAGGGCGAAATGATCGAGCTGCCGCCGGCTTCTACAGGTGCGTCCACGTATGCGCTCGCGCTGAACCTCGAGCGCGACTCCGTCGGCGCCGTGGTCCTGGGCGACTACGAGCACCTGCGCGAGGGCGACGTGGCCAAGACCACCGGCCGCATCCTCGAAGTGCCGACCGGCCCCGAGCTGCTCGGCCGCGTGGTCAACGCGCTGGGCGAGCCGATCGACGGCAAGGGCCCGATCGACGCGAAGACCAGCTCGCCGGTGGAGACCATCGCCCCGGGCGTGATCTGGCGCAAGTCGGTGTCGCAGCCGGTGCAGACCGGCTACAAGGCCATCGACTCGATGATCCCGATCGGCCGCGGCCAGCGCGAGCTGATCATCGGCGACCGCCAGACCGGCAAGACCGCGGTCGCCGTCGACGCCATCATCAACCAGAAGACCTCCGGCATCCGCTGCATCTACGTGGCGATCGGCCAGAAGAACTCGACCATCGCCAACATCGTGCGCAAGCTCGAGGAGCACGGCGCGATGGCCTACACCACGGTCGTCGCCGCGTCGGCCTCCGAGTCGGCCGCGATGCAGTACATCGCCGCCTACTCCGGCTGCACCATGGGCGAGTACTACCGCGACCGCGGCGAGGACGCGCTGATCATCTACGACGACCTGTCCAAGCAGGCCGTGGCCTACCGCCAGATCTCGCTGCTGCTGCGCCGCCCGCCGGGCCGCGAAGCCTACCCGGGCGACGTGTTCTACCTGCAC
>JBDZUW010000123.1:0-5824 GCA_040255375.1 Luteimonas sp.
CCTGCCCTGCCCGATGCGCTTTCTCGCTCATGCCGCCATTGTCTCACGGCCTCCGCCGCCCAGCCCCGAAGCGGCGAATCTAGGGGAGGAGGTCGAGGACGGACTGCGCGGCGGCTTGCTCGGCGGCGCGGCGGGAGGTGCCTTCGCCCTCGGCGGACATCGGCGGCTGCGCCAGCGTGCAGCGCACCTGGAAGATGCGCTCGTGCTCGTCGCCGCGTTCGGCCAGCAGCGCATAGGCTGGCAGCGGCCAGCCGCGCGCCTGCAGCCATTCCTGCAGCCGCGTCTTCGGATCCTTGCCGACGCGGTTGGCGGGCGGCAGCGCGTCCAGCAGCGGCAGGTACCAGGACAGCACCAGCTCGCGGCAGGCGTCGATGCCCGCGTCGAGGTAGCGCGCGGCGATCACCGCCTCGACCGCATCGGCGAGGATCGAATCGCGGCGGTGGCCGCCGGATTTCATCTCGCCGGGGCCGAGGGTGAGGCGCTCGCCGAGGCCGAGGTCGCGCGCGATGCGGGCCAGCGTGGATTCGCGCACGAGCTCGGCGCGGGCGCGGGTCATGGCGCCTTCGTCGGCATTGGGCCAGCGCTGGTAAAGCTGCTCGGCGACGAACAGGTTCAGCAGCGCGTCGCCGAGGAACTCCAGGCGCTCGTTGTGCGGGCTGCCGGCGCTGCGATGCGTCAGCGCCTGCCGCAGCAGGGCGGCGTCGGCGAAGCGATGGTCGCCGAAGCCGGCACCGCCCGTACGCTCGTCGGTCATGCCACGCCCCGCTCGGGCCCGCGCCCCGCCATGGCAGACGGCGCCGGCGCGCTCAGTCGCGCGAGGCGTTGGTCAGCGTCTCCGAGGTGGAGAACTTGCCGACGACGTCGAGGTTGGCGACCAGCGGCTTGCGCACTTCGTATTCCACGCTCATCAGCCAGCCGCCGTCGGCGCGCTCGATGGTGACGTTGGCCGGCTTCACGTTCTCCGCGTAGCTGATGTACAGGCGGCGGAAGAACAGGTCCTGGACCTTGGCCGGGTCCTTGTTGGCGATGCCCGGCTCGGCCTTCAGGCCCTTCAGCGCCTGCTTCACCGCGTAGTACTCCGAGTACATCGGCACCAGCTTCATGGCGATGTAGGCGAAGAAGCCCACCAGCGCCAGCACGATGATGAAACCGATCAGGGTCATGCCGCCTTGCGTGCGCTTCATCCCACTCCCCTCCTGCGATGTCGCGGCTGCGACGGTGATGACCGGGCGTTACTTGATCCTGCGGCCCAGCCTGGCGAAATCGACGCCGCCCGCGCTGCCGTCCCAGTGCATCCACACCAGGAAGGCCTTGCCGCGCAGGTTCTCCTCGGGCAGGAAGTGCATGCCTTCCGGCCAGAAGCGGCTGTCCTCGCTATTATCACGATTGTCGCCCATGACGAAATAGTGGCCGGGCGGCACCACCCATTCGCCCTCGCCCTGCACGAAGAAGGGCTGGTCGTCGCGCTCCAGCACCTGGTGCGGGCGGCCCGGCATCTCCTCCAGCAGCACCTTCGCGCCGGTGGCCTCCGCGCCCTGGCCCTTGCCGACGTAGCGGCCCATCGGGCGGTAGGCGAACGGCTGGCCGTTCAGGTAGACGGTGTCGTTGCGGTAGGCCACGGTGTCGCCCGGCAGGCCGACCACGCGCTTGATCCAGTCCTGGTCGGGCTGCATGGGCGGGTGGAACACGACCACGTCGCCGCGCTCCGGCCCGCCGATGGGCAGGAACTTGGTGTTGGTCACCGGCAGGCGCAGGCCGTAGGCGAACTTGTTGACCAGGATGAAATCGCCGATCTCCAGCGTCGGCATCATCGAGCTCGACGGGATGCGGAAGGGTTCGGCGACCCAGCTGCGCAGGCACAGCACCACCGCGAGCACCGGGAAGAAGGCGCGCGAATAGTCGACGAGGATCGGCTCCTTCGCCTCGAGCAGGCCGGCGGCGGCCTCGCGACGCTTGCGCAGCCACAGCTTGTCGGCCAGCCAGACCAGGCCGGTGAAGACGGTCAGCGCGACCAGGGCGATTTCGAACCAGCGCATGCGGCGTCCTTATTTGTTGTCGACCTGGAGCACGGCGAGGAAGGCCTCCTGCGGGATCTCGACCCGCCCGACCTGCTTCATCCGCTTCTTGCCTTCCTTCTGCTTCTCGAGGAGCTTCTTCTTGCGGGTGGCGTCGCCGCCGTAGCACTTGGCGAGCACGTTCTTGCGCAGCGCCTTGACCGTCGAGCGGGCGATGATCTGCGAGCCGATCGCGGCCTGGATGGCGACGTCGAACATCTGCCGCGGGATCAGCTCGCGCATCCGCTCGGTGAGCTCGCGGCCGCGGCGGTCGGCATGGCTGCGGTGGGTGATCAGCGACAGCGCGTCGACGCGGTCGCCGTTGATCAGCGTGTCCACGCGCACGAACGGGCCGGCCTCGAAGCGCACGAAGTGGTAGTCGAGCGAGGCGTAGCCGCGCGACACCGACTTCAGCCGGTCGAAGAAGTCGAGCACGACCTCGGCCATCGGCAGCTCGTAGCTCACCTGCACCTGGCTGCCCAGGTACTGGATGCCGACCTGGCTGCCGCGCTTCTCCTCGCACAGGGTGATCACGTTGCCCACGTAGTCGGGCGGCGTGAGGATGTTGGCGCGGATGATCGGCTCGCGGATCTCCTCGACCAGGTTCGCCTGCGGCAGCTTGGCCGGGTTGTCGAGCGGCATCACGGTGCCGTCGGTCTTCAGCACTTCGTAGACGACCGTCGGCGCGGTGGTGATCAGGTTGAGGTCGTACTCGCGCTCCAGGCGCTCCTGCACGATCTCCATGTGCAGCATGCCGAGGAAGCCGCAGCGGAAGCCGAAGCCCATCGCCTCCGAGCTTTCCGGCTCGAAGCGCAGCGCGGCGTCGTTGAGGCGCAGCTTCTCCAGCGCCTCGCGCAGGTCGGGATAGTCCTCGGCGTCCACCGGGAACAGGCCGGCGAACACGCGCGGCTGCATTTCCTGGAAGCCGGGCAGCGGCTTCGGCGCGGGGTCGCTGGCCTGCGTCAGCGTGTCGCCGACCGGCGCGCCGTGCACGTCCTTGATGCTCGCCGTGACCCAGCCCACCTCGCCCGCGCCGAGCTTGTCCAGCACCTTGCGCTTGGGGGTGAACACGCCGACGTTGTCGACCTCGTGCGCGCGGCCGGTGGACATCACCAGCAGCTTGTCGCCCTTGCGGATCTGGCCCTGCATGACGCGCACCAGGCTGACCACGCCGAGGTAGTTGTCGAACCAGGAATCGATGATCAGCGCCTGCAGCTTGTCGGTGTCGCGCGGCTGCGGCGGCGGGATGCGGGCGACGATCGCCTCGAGCACGTCGCGCACGTTCAGGCCGGTCTTGGCGCTGATCGCGACCGCGTCCTCGGCGTCGATGCCGATCACCGCCTCGATCTCGGCCTTGGCGCGCTCGATGTCGGCGGTGGGCAGGTCGATCTTGTTGAGCACCGGGACCACTTCGAGGCCCTGCTCGACGGCGGTGTAGCAGTTGGCGACCGACTGCGCCTCCACGCCCTGCGCGGCGTCGACGACGAGCAGCGCGCCCTCGCAAGCGGCGAGCGAACGGCTCACCTCGTAGCTGAAGTCGACGTGGCCCGGCGTGTCGATGAAGTTGAGCTGGTAGACCTGGCCGTCGAGCGCCGTGTACGGCAGCGACACCGACTGCGCCTTGATGGTGATGCCGCGCTCGCGCTCGATCGGGTTGTTGTCGAGGACCTGCGCTTCCATCTCGCGCTCGGTCAGGCCGCCGCAAAGCTGGATGATGCGGTCGGCCAGCGTCGACTTGCCGTGGTCGACGTGGGCGATGATGGAGAAATTGCGGATGTTGCGCATCGGTCCGGGCTGGAAACGCCCGGAGTGCCGGGCCAAACGCGGCATTATCGCATGGCGCCGCGGCCCCCGGCCGGCGGATGGCCGCCGCGCCCGGGCTGCGAGGCCGGGCGCGGCGGCGCCGATCATGCCGTTTTGGATCAGGGAACGATCGCGACGAACTGGGCGTTGCCGCCGCGGTTGACCAGCAGCATCACGCTGTCGCCGGGCTTCACGTCGCGCAGGGCGCGGTCGAGCTCGGCCGGGGACCCGACCGCGGCGCGGCCGACGCGGACGACCACGTCGCCCGGGCGCAGGCCGGCTCGGCGCGCGGCATCGCCCTGGACACGGGCGAGGGCGACGCCCTGCCCCGGATCGAGGCCGAGCTGGCGGCGGTCGGCGGCATCCAGCGCCTCGCCGACCAGGCCGAGCGGATTGCCGGGCTTCGCGGCGGGCGCGGGCTGTCCGCCCGGCAGCGCGCCGTCGTCGTCGTTCGCGGCGCCGCCGGCGAGCAGCTTGTCGTCGAGCGGCGCGAGCACCACCGGCACCTGCAGCGACTTGCCGTCGCGCAGCACGCCGAGCTGGACGCGCGTGCCCGGCGCCATCGCGCCGATGATCGGCGGCAGGTCGCTGGACTGGCGCACGGCCCGGCCGTCCACGCTGCGGATCACGTCGCCCGGCTGCAGGCCGGCCTTCGCGCCCGGCGTGCCGGCGGTGACGTCGCGCACCAGCGCGCCACGGCTGTCGGGCAGCTTCATCGCGCGGGCGAGGTCGGAGGTCACCGGCTGCAGGCCGACGCCGATCATCGCGTACTGCACCTTGCCGGTCGCCTTGAGCTGCTGCACGGCGTTCATCGCCACGTCCACCGGGATCGCGAAGCTCACGCCCATGTAGCCGCCGGAGTTGCTGAAGATCTGCGAGTTGATGCCGACCACCTCGCCGCGCGTGTTGAGCAGCGGGCCGCCCGAATTGCCGCGGTTGATGGCGACGTCGGTCTGGATGAAGGGCACGTACTGCTGGCTGGCGCCGGCGGAACGGCCGACCGCGCTGACGATGCCGGCCGTGACCGAGTGGTCGAGGCCGAACGGCGAGCCGATCGCGACGACCCACTGCCCGGGGCGCAGGTCCTTCGAGTCGCCCAGCCGCAGCGCCGGGAGCCCCGTCGCGTCGATCTTCAACAGCGCGATGTCGGACTTGGTATCGGTCCCGACGACCTTGGCCGCGAACTCGCGGCTGTCGGACAGCTTGACCGTGACCTTGTCGGCGCCGTCGACGACGTGCGCGTTGGTCAGCACGTAGCCGTCGGCCGAGGCGATGAAGCCGCTGCCCAGCGAGGTGCCGCGGCGCTGCGCCGGATCCGGCGCGCCGCGGAACGGCGCGCCGTTGAACGGCATGTCAGGGCCGAAGAAGCGGCGGAAGATCTCGGGCATCTGCTCGCCGTCGGGGAAACCGCCCTCGTCGTCGCCCTGGTCCGAAGCCGCGTCGTCGCGCTTGCTGCTGCCGTCGTAGTTGGCCTCGATGTTGACCACGCCCGGGCCGACCGCGGCCACGAGGTTGGTGAAATCGGGCAGGCCCTGCACCAGCTGCGGCGCGGGCGCGGCAGCCGGCTGCGACTGCGCGGTCGCCTGCGGCAGCACCACGGCGGTGGCGCCGGCCGAGACGGCGGCAACCAGGGCAAGCGCGCCGACGCGCGTGCGAAGCGTGGGGGTCATCAAGGGGTGGTCTCCTGGTTCACCTGCGGACGGAACGGATGAAAGGCATCGCTGCCGGCTTGCGCGGCGCCCGGCTGCAGCGTGCCGTAGCCGACATTGAAGGTGCCGGCGCTGGGGAGCAGCGCGCGCGGCCACGGCCGCGCGGCGACGGCCGGGTGCGACGCGGCGTCGGCCGGCGCGAACGGGTTGTCGGGCGACACCGCGGCGGGCAGCGCGGCCGCCGGCAACGGTGTCGCCGCGGCGACCGCGAACTGCGGCTGCGCATCGGCCACGCTGCTGCGCGCGGCGCGGGTGGCG
>JBDZUW010000124.1:0-5819 GCA_040255375.1 Luteimonas sp.
TCTACTACCGCAAGGAGATCGGCCCGGACGGCAAGCCGATCCCGATCCTGCTCAACAAGCGCGTGATCGCCACCGGCGACCAGCTGGTGGATGCGAGGTCGCTGTACGACCAGCAGTCCGGTACGCCCGCGGTGTCGGTGCGGCTGAACGGCATCGGCGGCCAGCGCATGTTCGACTTCACCAGCGAGAACGTCGGCAAGCCGATGGCCGTGGTCTACGTCGAGCGCGTGCCCGAGGTCACCATCGGCCCGGACGGGGAGGAGATCCGCACCACCCGCACCAGCGAGCAGGTGATCTCGGCGGCGACCATCCAGGGCGTGTTCGGCAAGGAGTTCCAGACCACCGGCCTGGACAGCCCGAAGGAAGCCGCGGACCTGGCCCTGCTGCTGCGCGCCGGCGCGCTCGCCGCGCCGATGGACTTCGTCGAGCAGCGCGTGGTCGGCCCGAGCCTGGGCAAGGAGAACGTGGAGCGCGGCCTGACCGCGGTGAAGTACTCCTTCCTGTTCGCGCTCGGCTTCTTCCTCGTGTACTACCGCATGTTCGGCCTGATCACCTGCGTCGCGCTGCTGGTCAACCTGCTGATGGTGGTCGCGGTGATGTCCTTCCTCGGCGCCACGCTGACCCTGCCGGGCCTGGCGGGCATCGCGCTGACGGTCGGCATGTCGGTGGACGCGAACGTGCTGATCAACGAACGCATCCGCGAGGAGTTGCGCGCCGGATTGCCCCCGCAGGCCGCGATCGTCTCCGGCTACCAGCACGCCTCCGGCACGATCGTGGACGCGAACCTGACCGCCATGCTCGCCGGCGTCGCGCTGTTCGCCTTCGGCACGGGCCCGGTCAAGGGCTTCGCGGTCTCCCTGATCGCCGGCATCGTGACCTCGATGTACACCGCGGTCTCGGTCTCGCTCGGCATCGCCACCCTCATCTACGGACGCCGGCGCAAGCTGAAGTCCATCGCCATCTGACGGAAGACGACCCATGCAGTTCCGAATCTTCCCGCACAGCCCCAAGATCGACTTCATGCGCCTGCGCTGGGTGTCGGCGGCGCTGTCGACCCTGCTGCTCATCGTCGCCGTCGGCGGCATGGCGACCAAGGGCTTCAATTTCGCGCTGGACTTCACCGGCGGCGTCGGCGTCGAGCTGCGCTACCGGCAGGCCCCGGACGTCGACACGGTGCGCGACAACCTCGAGCGCGCCGGCTTCGACAACGCCGTCGTGCAGACCTTCGGCAGCGGCGCGGACCTGCTGGTCCGCCTGCAGGCGCCGAAGGAGGAGGGCACTTCCGGCGCCGACACCGAGAGCATCGGCGACGCGGTCGCGAAGGCGGCCTCGCTGCCGGGCAACCCGGCCGAGAAGCGCAGCAGCGCCGAGATCAGCCCGCAGGTCGGCAAGGAGCTCGCGCAGAACGGCATCTACGCGATGCTGTTCGTGGTGATCGGCTTCCTGGCCTACATCTCGTTCCGCTTCGAGTGGAAGTTCGCGGTCGCCGCGATCATCGCGACGCTCCACGACGTGGTCGTGGTCGCCGGCTGGTTCGCGATCAGCGGCCACGAGTTCGACCTGACCGTCCTGGCGGGCGTGATGTCGGTGATGGGTTACTCGATCAACGACACGATCGTGGTGTTCGACCGCGTCCGCGAGAACTTCCGCGGCATGCGCGCCACGCCGCGCGAGATCCTCAACGCTTCGGTCAACCAGACCCTGTCGCGCACGGTGATCACCTCGTTCGTGGCCTTCCTGACCGTGCTCGCGCTGTACATCTACGGCGGCGGCTCGCTGCAGGGCATGGCCGAGTCGCAGATGATGGGCATCATCATCGGCACGCTGTCCTCGATCTTCGTGGCCTGCCCGCTGCTGATGTGGCTGGGCGTGACCAAGCAGGACCTGATGCCCAAGGCCAAGGACCTCGCCGCCCTCGAACGCCGTCCCTGAGGACGGCGACGGTCAGGCCAGGCCTTCCTGCTCCAACGCGCGGCGCACGCCTGGATCGGCCTGCATCGCAGCGAAGAAGCGCTCGAGGTTGCCGAAGCCGGACAGGTCCACGCCCTGCGCCTTCGCCCAGCGCAGCACCACGTACAGGTAGGGGTCGGCGATCGAGCGCGTGCCGGCGATCCAGTCGCGCCCGGCGAGCTGGGCGTCGACGCGGGCGAACAGGCCGCGCAGCGCGGCACGCGCGACGTCCTTGCTCTTCGCGACCAGCGCCTCGTCCTCGAGCCACGCGGTCGCGCCGAACAGGGGCTTGAACGCGGGGTGGATGTCGGAATTGACCGTCGCCAGCCACTTCGTGACTTCCGCGCGGCCGCGCGCGCTGCCATCGCCGAGCAGGCCCGCCTCGGGATGGAGGTCGGCGAGGTAGCCCAGGATCGCGGCGTTCTGGGTCAGCACCCAGCCGTCATGCTCGAGCGCGGGCACGGCGCCGGCGGGATTGATCGCGAGGTACGCGGCGTTCTTGCGGTCCTCGCGCGAGACGCGCACCGCCTCGTAGGGCTTGCCGATCCACTCGAGCACGATGTGGTCGGCGAGCGCGCACGTGCCGGGGGAGTAGTACAGCTTCATGGGTGGGGTTCCGTCGATGGAATCCCGCCACTATGCGGCGGCGCGCGAAGGCCCGGCAATCGGGCCATGTGGAAAGCAGCGTTGCGCGCGTCAGGACTTGCGCGGCCGCAGCGACTGCACCTTGAAGAAGGTGTGGTCGCCGATCGTCGCCACCTGGTAGGCCGTGCGCCAGCTCGGCGCGGCGATCGCGGTGGCGGCGAAATGGCTCGCGCCCGGCACGATTTCGCGGCGCTCGCCCGGCGGCAGCGACCAGTTGCGCTCGGATTCCAGCGCGACGGTCACGGCCTCGGCCCAGGCGTCGGCGTTGGACAGCCGGGTGCGCGGCGAAACCAGCGAAGGCGCGAACTGCTTGCGCGCGGTCACGACCGAGCACAGGTCCGGGCCCCACAGGCCGCTGTCGCGGCGGCGCATCACGACTTCCGCCACCGCCTGCTGGCCACGGACCGACTGGTCGCGGGCTTCCAGGTACACGGTGGTGCTCAGGCACAGCGAGTCGGCTGCGGGCGGCGGGAGGACGCTCGCGAGCCAGAGGATCCAGGCAAGCTTCATTGGGGGCTCCTTGCTCCGTTGCGCCGGCCCGCGATGCTGCTCCCGCTGGTGTCAAACGGGATTCACGACGCTGGCCAGCCTGGCGTACTGGGGAGGGCGGCGGCTCTGCGGCACGCCTTGATGCCCGGGCGCAAGGGATCGCGGGATTGCGAACCGGCGCCGGTGCCCGCTCACGAGGCGGCGGGCAAGAAAAAGTTGGCGCAAGGTAAGGGCACAAAACCCAACCCAGCCTGAACGCGGGGTGGCTGGCCCAACCGGTGGGGGTCCGCGGCGGGTCCCGCCACAAGGGCTGCCGCCAGGGCCGCGGGAACCCCGAATGCGGCAAAATAGCGGGCTCCCCTGAGCCGAGCCCAGCGCATGAGCCACCACGATGTCCGTTCCGCGGTCCGCCCCCAGCCCGACCAGCCCATGGTCGACATCGCCGACTACGTCGTCGATTACCGGATCGACTCGCAGGAGGCCTACGACACCGCCCGCTACATGCTCCTCGACTCGCTGGCCTGCGCGATGCTGGCCATGAAGTTCGAGGGCTGCGTGAAGCACCTGGGCCCGCTCGTTCCGGGCGCGATCCTGCCGGGCGGCGCCACGGTGCCGGGCACCAGCTTCGAGCTCGATCCGGTGCAGGCCGCCTTCAACATCGGCACCCAGGTCCGCTGGCTCGACTTCAACGACACCTGGCTGGCGGCCGAGTGGGGCCACCCGTCCGACAACCTCGGCACGATCCTGGCGGTCGCCGACTGGCTGAGCCGCAGGGAACTGCGCGACGGCGGCACCCCGCTGACCATGCGCGACGTGCTCACCGCCGCGATCAAGGCGCACGAGATCCAGGGCTGCTACGCGCTGAAGAACTCGTTCAACCGGATCGGCCTCGACCACGTCATCCTGGTCCGCCTCGCCTCGACCGCGGTCGCGACCGCGATGCTCGGCGGCGGCAAGGACGAGATCGTCACCGCCGTCTCCCACAGCTGGATCGACAACGGCGTGCTGCGCACCTACCGCCACGCGCCCAACACCGGCCCGCGCAAGAGCTGGGCCGCGGGCGACGCCTGCCGCCGCGCCGTGATCCATGCGCTGAACGCGGTGGACAAGCAGGTCGTGGGCTATCCGAGCGCGCTGAGCGCGAAGACCTGGGGCTTCTACGATGTGGCCTTCGGCGGCAAGCCGTTCGAGTTCGAGCGTCCGTTCGGCAGCTACGTGATGGAAAACGTGCTGTTCAAGATCAGCTTCCCGGCCGAATTCCATGCCCAGACCGCGGTCGAGTGCGCGATGAAGCTGCACCCGGAGGTCAAGGACCGCCTGGACGACATCGAGCGCATCGAGATCCGCACCCAGGAGGCGGGCGTGCGCATCATCGACAAGACCGGCCCGCTGGCCAACTACGCCGACCGCGACCACTGCATCCAGTACATGGTGGCGGTGCCGCTGATCTTCGGCCGCCTGACCGCCGGCGACTACAACGACGACGTGGCGGCCGACCCGCGCATCGACGCCCTGCGCGCGAAGATGACCGTCGCCGAGAACCCCGGGTTCACGAAGGACTACTTCGACCCGGACAAGCGCTATATCGGCAACTCGGTCCAGGTCTTCTTCAAGGACGGCACCAGCACGGACCTGGTGTCGATCGACTACCCGATCGGCCACCGCCGCCGCCGCGCCGAGGGCATCCCGGTCCTGATGGCCAAGTGCGAGGCCGCCCTGCGGGCCCACCTGCCGGCCGGCCAGGTCGACCGGATCATGGCCCTGGCCGCCGATCCGGGCCGCTTCGATGCGCTTCCGGTCGACCAGTTCATGAACCTGTACAGGGTGTAGGAAGGGGCAGTAAACTGTTATAGGACCGTTAACAAGGCCTTCACGCCGCCAGCATTAACCTGCACGGGATGGCGTGCTGAACGGCCGTCTTACAGCGGATACACGCTGCAGGCACACAACGGAACAAGAAACACCCTCACGATCAAAGGAGCTGAACATGAACAAGAAACTCCTCTGCGCAGCGCTGCTGGCCGGCTTCGGCGTTGCACAGGCGGCCTCCGCGCAGACCTTCGACGACCGCTGGTACGTGTCCGGCAGCGTCGGCGTGAACTTCCAGGACAACGACCGCAACACCAACGACGCCATGTTCGGCACGCTGGGCTTCGGCCGCTTCCTGACCCCGAACTGGTCGCTCGAGGCCGAGCTGAACTACCAGAACCCGGACAAGAAGGGCACCGACCTGTGGTGGAGCCAGTACGGCGTTTCGGCCGATGCCCGCTACCACTTCCGCAATGCCGACTCCAAGTGGTGGCCCTACGTCCGCATGGGCCTGGGCTGGCAGCGCCATGAGGAAGAGTACGTCAGCCTGAATCCGGCGACCCCGGAAGGCGGCTTCCCGTACCAGCACGAGGACTCCAACCTGGCCGCCAACCTCGGCGCGGGCCTGCAGTTCGACTTCGGCCGCATGGACCTGCGCACGGAAGTCGGCACGCGCATCGACTTCGACGACGTCCAGGCGACCGCCGGCAAGCAGCAGGACCAGTTCACCGACCTGCTGGCCTCGATCGGCATGACCATCGCCCTCGGCCCGGAGCCGATGGCCCCGGTCGCCCCGGCGCCGGAACCGGCCGCCCCGAGCTGCTCCGACATGGATGACGACGGCGACGGCGTCAACAACTGCGACGACAAGTGCCCCGGTTCGCAGGCTGGCCAGACCATCGGTCCGGACGGCTGCCCGGTGCCGG
>JBDZUW010000125.1:0-5795 GCA_040255375.1 Luteimonas sp.
GCGGAACGCCGCAAGCCCGCGACGCCTGCGACACCCGTGGCCGCCTCGTCGTCGCCGTCGCCGTCGCTGCCGCCGGCCGCCGCCGCGGCGCTCGCGCGCGCGAAGGCCCGGGCCGCCGCAACGCCGCGCGGATGAGCAAGCCCGCGAAACGCCCCGCGGCGAAACGCGGCAAGCTGCGTCCCGCCGAGGTCCGCGAACTGTTCGCGCGCCTGGCCGGACTCGATCCCGACCCGAAGACCGAGCTCGCCTACACCACCCCCTTCGAACTGCTGGTCGCGGTGATCCTGTCCGCGCAGGCCACCGACGTGGGCGTCAACAAGGCCACGAAGCGCCTGTTCCCCGTCGCCAACACGCCCGCGAAGATCGTCGCGCTCGGCGAAGCCGGCCTGAAGCGCTACATCTCGACCATCGGGCTGTACAACGCCAAGGCCGCGAACGTGGTCGCGATGAGCCGGCTGCTGCTGGAACGGCACGGCGGCAAGGTGCCGCGCACGCGCGAAGCGCTCGAGGCGCTGCCCGGCGTCGGCCGCAAGACCGCGAACGTGGTGCTCAACACCGCGTTCGGCGAGCCGACGATCGCCGTCGACACCCACATCTTCCGCGTCGCCAACCGCACCGGCCTGGCCCCCGGCGCGACCGTGCGCGCGGTCGAGGACGGGCTGGTCGCCGTCGTGCCGCCGGAATACCGCAAGGGCGCGCACCACTGGCTGATCCTGCACGGTCGCTACACCTGCAAGGCGCGCAAGCCCGAGTGCTGGCGCTGCCCGGTCCGCGACCTCTGCCGCTGGCCCGACAAGGCCAGGTTCATGGAAGGCGAGGCATGAAAAAAGGGACAGGCCGGCGGCCTGTCCCTTTTCCGATTACAAGTCCGACGCGCTTGCGTCAGAAGCGGAACTCGCCCCACACGCCGAACTCGTCGGTGCTCAGGTCGACGGACTTGCTGTCGTTGCTGCGGTCGGTGTGCTTGTAGACGGTCGCGAGCTTGATGCCCTTGATCATCGGGAACTCGACGCCGACGTTGTAGTAGGTGTCCTGCAGGCTCGGATCCAGCGTCTTGCTGACGTCCGACTTGTCGTAGCGGCCGAACAGGGTGATGCCCTTCTGGCCCAGGCCCACGCTGCCCCACGTCGACCAGCCGCTGGCCTTGTCCGTGGCCGCCGTCAGCACGTTGTTCCAGTTCTTCGCCTGGAAGTACTCCACGCCGAAGCGGGTGTTGCCCGACGCGTACGCCGCCATGAAGTCCATGCGGTTGGCGGTGTGCAGCGCGTCCACGGTCTCCTTCTCCTTGCCCAGCGTGCCGGAGTAGGCGCCGACGCCGATCACGGTGCTGGCGGTCGGGGCGTAGCTCACGCGGCCCTCGAAATCCAGGCCCTTGCTGCGGCTGGGGTTCTTGTAGCCGTTGCCGTTGAGCGCCGCGACCGCGTATTCCATCGCGCCGCCGGCGACCTTGCCGCTGGCGTGCACGCCCCAGTCGGCCGAGGTGCCGTACTTCAGGCGGTCGACCAGCGTGTTCTCGACGTAGCGCATGCCGTAGGAATTCTCGGCGAACGGCACCCACGGCAGGTCGGTGGCGCCGGCGCGCAGCACGAAGGCGTCGCTGAGCTTGTACTGGATGTAGGCCTTCTTCAGGTAGATCTCGGTCGAGGAGATCGCCGACGAGTACTGGAAGTCGGTGGTCAGGTTCATCGACCAGTTCTCGTCGAACTTGTGGTCGACGCCGAGGTAGAAGCGCTTGATGTCGAAGGCGGAACCGGACTTGTCGGTCTTCTTGCCCTTGCTGGTGTCGTCGACGTTCGACAGGTTGTAGTACATGCGGCCGCTGATCTTGGTGTCGTTGACCAGCTTGGCGAGCTTGTCGAGGCTGTCCTTCGTCGCCTGCGCGGTCTCGGCGGCCTGCGCGTTCGCGACGTTGATGTCGGACTGGGCCTCGGTGCGCTCCTGCAGGGCGTCGAGCTGCGCCTGGAGGTTGGCGATCTGGGCCTTGAGCGCTTCCAGGTCGGCGGCGGAAATCGTCGCGGACTGCTGCGGGCCGGCGGACGCGGGAGCCGAGGCGGCCAGGGCGGCGAGGCCCAGGCCCGCGGCGACGGCCGTCGCGATGAGGTTGTGGCGCATGTGTGTTCTCCGGGTCTGTGTTGAACGCCCCGCGCGGGATGCGGGTCGGCGGTTCGGGGCGCAGGTTCCGTCACGAACATGACGATTACGCTACACCTGAACGGAAATTTGACGTCCGGGCGCTGTCATGTTTCCGACATGCGCGCGACACGCGACGGTCATGCGCAGGGGTTGGAATGCCGGCCAAGCGGGCCCTGCCCGTGGCAGACGCCCATCCTCCCAGGAGAGCCAACGTGACCGCATTCCGCTCCATCCGCATCGCCGCCGCCACCATCGCGCTCGTCGCGGGCGTCGGCGCCGCGCAGGCCGCCGACATCACCGGCGCCGGCGCGACCTTCATCTATCCGCTGCTGTCGAAGTGGTCGGCCGACTACAACGAGGCAACCGGCAACAAGATCAACTACCAGTCCATCGGTTCCGGCGGCGGCATCGCCCAGATCAAGGCGGGCACGGTCGACTTCGGTTCGTCCGACAAGCCGCTGCCGCCGGCCGAGCTGGCCGCCGCGGGCCTGGGCCAGTTCCCGTCCGCCATCGGCGGCGTGGTGCCGGTGATGAACCTGCCGGGCGTGCGCTCCGGCGCGATGAAGCTCGACGGCCCGCTGCTGGCCGACATCTTCCTCGGCAAGGTGACCAACTGGAACGACCCGCGCATCGTCGCGCTCAACGGCGGCGTGCAGCTGCCCGACCGCCGCATCACCGTCGTGCACCGCTCGGACGGCTCGGGCACCACCTTCAACTTCGTCAACTACCTGTCCAAGGTCAGCCCGGAGTGGAAGAAGTCGGTCGGCGAAGGCACGTCGGTGAAGTGGCCGACCGGCATCGGCGGCAAGGGCAACGAGGGCGTGGCCGCGTACGTCAAGCAGATCGTCGGCGGCATCGGCTACGTCGAGCTGTCCTACGCGCTGCAGAACAACATCACGTATTCGCGCATGAAGAACGCCGCCGGCAACTTCGTGAACCCCAGCGACGACACCTTCCAGGCCGCGGCCGCCAGCGCCGACTGGAAGAACGCGAAGGACTTCGACCTGGTCATGACCAACGCGCCCGGCGAGAACGCCTGGCCGATCGCCGCGACCAACTTCATCCTGATGTACAAGAAGCCGAAGGACGCGGCGCGCGCCCGCAACGCCCGCGAGTTCTTCCGCTGGGCCTACGCCAACGGCGACGCCCAGGCCACGGCCCTGCACTACGTGCCGCTGCCGGACGACCTCGTCCGCCAGATCGAGGCCTACTGGGCCTCCGAGATGAAGTTCTGACCCGATGCATTGATCGGAATCCCCCCCAAGGGAAGCGTGCTTGCGCGGGCTACGGCCCGCGCTTTTTTTTGGGGCGCCGGGTGAACGCGCGGGCCGCTGTCATCCCGCTGTCATGCAACCGCAAGCGGGTTGTCATCGAAACATCATTCCATGTGCGCAACCCGCCGCGCCCCGCCCGGCGCATGCCCGGAGCCCCCGCCTTGCAAGCCGCCCCCGCCCGCGCGGACACCGCGCCCAGCGACGACGCCCTCGCCGACCGCGCCTTCCGCTGGCTGGTCACCGGCGCCGGCGTGCTGGTGCTCGTGGCGCTGGCCGCGGCCGCGCTCTCCATGCTGTGGGGCGGGCGCGAGGCGTTCTCCACCTTCGGCATCGGCTTCCTGTGGTCGCGCGAATGGGATCCGGTGGGCCGGCAGTTCGGCGCGCTCGTGCCGATCTACGGCACGGTGGTCACGGCGATCATCGCGATGCTGATCGCGGTGCCGGTGAGCTTCGGCATCGCCATGTTCCTCACCGAGATCGCGCCCAAGTGGCTGCGCGGACCGATCGGCGCCGCGATCGAGCTGCTCGCGGGCATCCCCTCGATCATCTACGGCATGTGGGGCCTGTTCGTGCTGGTGCCGGTGCTCTCGGAGCGCGTGTATCCCTGGGTGGACGCGCACATGGGCCAATGGCCGCTGGTCGGCACGCTGTTCGCCGGCCCGCCGCTCGGGCTCGGCATGCTCACCGCCGGGCTGGTGCTGGCGATCATGGTGGTGCCCTTCATCGCCTCGGTGATGCGCGAGGTGTTCCTGACCGTGCCGGGACGCCTGAAGGAGTCCGCCTACGCGCTCGGCTCGACGCGCTGGGAGGTGGTGTGGGACGTGGTCCTGCCCTACACGCGCTCGGCGGTGATCGGCGGCATCTTCCTCGGCCTCGGCCGCGCGCTCGGCGAGACGATGGCGGTGACCTTCGTGCTCGGCAACGCGCACGAGCTCGTCGCCTCGCTGCTGATGCCGGGCAACTCGATCGCCGCGACCATCGCCAACGAGTTCGCCGAGGCCGATTCGGAGATGTACCGCTCGGCGCTGATCGCCCTCGGCTTCGTCCTGTTCCTGGTCACCTTCGTGGTCCTGTCGCTGGCGCGCCTGATGCTGCGCCGGCTCGCGCGCCGGGAGGGCCGCTGATGCGCCTGCCCGGCCTGTCCCTGTACGCGAGCCGCCGCGCCGGCAACCTGGTCGCGCACGCCTTCGCGATCGCCGCCACCGCCTTCGGCCTGTTCTTCCTGGCCTGGATCCTGTGGACGACGCTGCGCAACGGCATCGCCTCGATGGACCTGGCGCTGTTCACGCGGATGACGCCGCCCCCCGGCGAGCACGGCGGCATGCTCAACGCGTTCTTCGGCAGCGCGCTGATGAGCCTGCTGGGCATCGCGATCGGCGCGCCGGTCGGCGTGCTGGCCGGCACCTTCCTCGCCGAATACTCGCGGGCGTCGTGGCTCGGCGGCACGGTGCGCTTCGTCAACGACATCCTGCTGTCGGCGCCGTCGATCGTGCTCGGCCTGTTCGTGTACACCCTGGTGGTGGCGCCGATGGGCCACTTCTCGGCGCTCGCCGGCGCGATCTCGCTCGCCTTCATCGTCCTGCCGGTGGTGGTGCGCACCACCGACGAGATGCTGCAGCTGGTGCCGGCGCAGATGCGCGAGGCCGCGCTCTCCCTCGGCGTGCCGCAGTGGAAGGTGACCGTGCAGGTGCTTTACCGCTCCTCGCTGCCGGGCATCGCCACCGGCATCCTGCTGGCGCTCGCCCGCATCTCGGGCGAAACCGCGCCGCTGCTGTTCACCGCGCTCAACAACCAGTACTGGACCACCGACGTGCTGGCGCCGATGGCGAACGTGCCGGTGGTGATCTTCCAGTACGCGATGAGCCCGTACGACAGCTGGCATTCGCTGGCCTGGGCCGGCGCGTTCGTGCTCACCCTGTTCGTGCTGCTGGTCAGCCTCCTGGCGCGCGCCGTCGTGGCGCGGAACCGGGTGCGCCATGACTGACGCGGCCTCCTCCCTTCCCGAAGCGACCACGGCCATGAACGACGCCCTCCACGCCCCAGCCGCCTTCCAACGCACGAGCGCCGCCGCGGCCGCGCCGAAGCTCGCCGCGCGCGGGCTCGACTTCTGGTACGGCGACTTCCGCGCGGTCCGGGACATCGCGCTCGACATCCCGGAGAAGCGCGTCACTGCGCTCATCGGCCCGTCGGGCTGCGGCAAGTCCACGCTGCTGCGCGTGTTCAACCGCATCTACGCGCTGTATCCGGGCCAGCGCGCCACCGGCGAGGTGCTGCTCGACGGCGAGAACGTGCTCGACCCGAAGTATCCGATCAACCGCCTGCGCACCAAGGTGGGCATGGTGTTCCAGAAGCCGGTGCCGTTCCCGATGACGATCTTCGAGAACGTCG
>JBDZUW010000126.1:0-5663 GCA_040255375.1 Luteimonas sp.
GACCAGATGTCGGCCTTCACCCCGAAGTCCTTCTCCAGCAGCTCGGCCGCGGCGATCACTTCGCGCAGGATCGTGCCGGAGCCCATCAGCTGCACGCGCAGCTCGCCCTTCTTCGGCTTGCCGGCGTCGCGGAACAGGTACATGCCCTTCAGGATCCCCTCCGCAGAACCTTCCGGCATGTCCGGGTGGGCGTAGTTCTCGTTCATCAGCGTCACGTACCAGTACTCGTCGTGCTGCTCGGTGAGCATGCGCTGCATGCCGTGCTGGATGATCGTGACGACTTCGTAGGAGAACGTGGGGTCGTAGCTGCGCACGTTCGGGATCAGGCCGGCCTGGATCAGCGAATGGCCGTCCTCATGCTGCAGGCCTTCGCCGTTGAGCGTGGTCCGGCCGGCGGTCGCGCCGAGCAGGAAGCCGCGCGCGCGCATGTCGCCGGCCTGCCAGGCGCTGTCGCCGATGCGCTGGAAGCCGAACATCGAGTAGTAGATGTAGAACGGCAGCAGCTGCAGGTCGTTGGTGCTGTAGCTGGTGGCGCAGGCGAGCCACGAGGCGAACGCGCCGGCCTCGGTGATGCCTTCCTCCAGCACCTGGCCGGTGGCGTCCTCGCGGTAGTACATGAGCTGGTCGCGGTCGACCGGCTTGTATTTCTGGCCCTGCGGCGCGTAGATACCGAGCTGGCGGAACATGCCTTCCATGCCGAAGGTGCGCGCCTCGTCGGCGACGATCGGCACCAGGCGCGGGCCGACCTGCTTGTCGCGCAGCGCGATGTTGAGCATCTGCACGAACGCCATCGTCGTGCTGATCTCGCGCTCGCCGGTGGACTTGAGCAGGCGCTCGTACGCCGACAGCGGCGGCACCGGCAGCGACTCGCTGCTCTTGCGGCGGCGCTGCGGCAGGAAGCCGCCCAGCGCGCGGCGGCGCTCGAGCATGTACTCGACTTCCGGCGAGTCCTTGCCCGGGTGGTAGAACGGCACCTGGTGGTCGGCGAGCTGCGCGTCGGTCACCGGGATCTGGAAGCGGTCGCGGAACGCCTTGACGTCCTCGTCGTCCATCTTCTTGGTGCCGTGGGTCGGGTTCAGCGCTTCGCCGGCCTTGCCCATGCCGTACCCCTTGACCGTCTTGGCCAGGATCACGGTCGGCATGCCGGTGGTCTTCACCGCCGCGTCGTAGGCCGCGTACACCTTGTGCGGATCGTGGCCGCCGCGGTTCAGGCGCCAGATGTCGTCGTCGGACATGTTCGCGACCATCGCCAGCGTCTCCGGCGTCTTGCCGAAGAAGTGCTCGCGCGTGTACGCGCCGCCGAAGGCCTTGCAGTTCTGGTACTCGCCGTCGACGGTCTCCATCATCACCTGGCGCAGCTTGCCGTGGGTGTCGCGGGCGAGCAGCGGATCCCAGTGGCTGCCCCAGATCGTCTTGATGACGTTCCAGCCGGCGCCGCGGAAGTTGCCTTCCAGCTCCTGGATGATCTTGCCGTTGCCGCGCACCGGGCCGTCGAGGCGCTGCAGGTTGCAGTTGATGACGAAGATCAGGTTGTCGAGGCCTTCGCGGCCGGCGACGCTGATCGCGCCGAGGCTTTCGGGCTCGTCGGTCTCGCCGTCGCCGAGGAAGCACCACACCTTGCGGTCGGTCTTCGGCATCAGGCCGCGCGCTTCGAGGTACTTGAACGCGCGCGCCTGGTAGATCGCGGCGATCGGGCCCAGGCCCATGCTCACCGTCGGCGTCTGCCAGTAGTCGGGCATCAGCCACGGGTGCGGGTAGGAGCTGATGCCCTTGCCGTCGACTTCCATGCGGAAGTGGTGCAGCTGGTCCTCGGTGATGCGGCCTTCGAGGAACGAGCGCGCGTAGATGCCGGGCGAGCCGTGGCCCTGGATGTAGAGCAGGTCGCCGGGGTGGTCCGCTGACGGGGCGCGCCAGAAGTGGTTGAAGCCGACGTCGTAGAGCGTGGCGCTCGAGCCGAAGGTGGCGATGTGGCCGCCGAGCTCGCCGGGCTTGCGGTTGGCGGCGACGACCATGGCCATCGCGTTCCAGCGGATCAGCGAGCGGATCCGCCACTCCATCGCCGCGTCGCCGGGGCTGCGCGCCTCCTGGCCGGCGGGGATGGTGTTGATGTACTCGGTGGTCGGCTGGAAGGGCAGGTTGGCGCCGGCGCGGCGGGTGACCTCGACCACGTTCTCGAGCAGCTGGTGGGCGCGGTCGGCGCCCTCGCGGTCCAGGACGGCCTGGATCGACTCCACCCATTCGCGGGTCTCGGCCGGATCGGGGTCGTCGCGCAGCAACTCGTTGAGCTGGTTCATGGTGTAGCGGCCTCCGCGCAGACCCTGTGGCCGCGCTGTCTTGAATGGTTGTGGAAGCCCGATGGTAGCAGCGTCCGCCCGGTTCCGGACCTCTTCTGGAATATCACCCGGAGTTAATTAGAACCCGTCGTGCAACCTCCAGGCAGAGGTCTTTTTTGCGAAGCAAAAATGGCCTCTGCCGACCCTTGTTGCCGAAGACGTACCGACCGGTTGACATCATTTCCATGATTCCGGAACATTGGAATCATGGACACGCCCCAGGCGCTCGCCGCCCTCACCGCCCTCAGCCACGAATCCCGCCTCGCCGCCTTCCGCGCCCTGGTCCAGGCCGGCCACGGCGGCCTCTCGGTCGGCGAACTGCGCGAGCAACTGGGCCTCGCCCCGGCGACGCTGACCGCGCACCTCAACGTGCTGCGCGCCGCCGGCATGGTCCAGGACCAGCGCGAGGGCCGCGTCATCCGCGTGCGCGCCGACTACCCGCGCATGGACGCGTTGCTGGCCTACCTCACCGAGAACTGCTGCGCCGGTGCCGCGGATTGCAGCCCGGCGTCCGCCTGCACTCCGTGCGCGCCGCGCACGCCAACCACCAGGGACACCGCCCGATGAACCGCTTCCACGTCCACCTCAACGTCGCCGACCTGCCGGCGAGCGTCCGCTTCTACACCGAGCTGTTCGGCGCGCAGCCCACCGTGCTCAAGGGCGACTACGCGAAGTGGATGCTCGAGGATCCGCGCGTCAACTTCGCGATCTCCAATACCGGCCGCGCGCCCGGCATCGACCACCTCGGCATCCAGGCCGACAGCGGCGAGGCGCTCGCCGCACTCGGCCGCCGCCTCGATGCCGCGGGCGGCAGCGTCGTGCCGGAGGAAGCCACGATCTGCTGCTACGCGCAGTCCGACAAGCTGTGGACGGAGGATCCGCAGGGCACGCGCTGGGAGACCTTCCACACGCTCGGCGAGGCGACGACCTACCACGCCGCGGGCGCGGCCTGCGCGACCGATGGCGCGTCGTGCAGCCCGGACGTCGCGAACGTCAAGCCGAAGGTGGACAAGGGCGCGTCGTGCTGCGCGCCGAAATCCGGCTGCTGCTGACATGACGGCCGGCGTCGCTGCATCCGGCACGGGGCACGCGCCGCGCAAGCGCGTGCTGTTCGTCTGCGTCGAGAATTCCAACCGCAGCCAGATGGCCGAGGCCTTCGCGCGCATGCATAGCGGCGACGCGGTGGAAGCGCTGAGCGCGGGCTCGCGCCCGTCCGGCCGCATCAACCCGAAGGCGATCCGCTTCATGGCCGAGCTCGGCTACGACCTCTCGGCGCACGAATCGAAATCGCTCGCCGAAGTGACCGGCGAATTCGACGCGGTGGTGACCATGGGCTGCGGCGACAAGTGCCCGTGGGTCCCGGCGAAACGGCGCGAGGACTGGGCGCTGCCCGATCCGAAGGACATGGACGACGACGGCTATCGCGCGGTGCGCGACGAGATCGGGCGGCGCGTCCGGCAGCTGCTGGCCGCGCTGTGACGGTCTTCGAGCGTTACCTCACCCTCTGGGTGGCCCTGTGCATGGTCGCCGGCATCGCGCTGGGCGCGATCGCGCCAGGCGCATTCTCCGCGCTCGCGGCGGCCGAGGTGGCCAGCGTCAACCTGCCGGTGGCAGTGCTGATCTGGCTGATGATCGTGCCGATGCTGCTGAAGATAGATTTCGGCGCGATGGGCGAGGTCCGCCGGCACTGGCGCGGCATCGGCATCACGGTCTTCGTCAACTGGGCGATCAAGCCGTTCTCGATGGCCTTGCTCGGCTGGATCTTCATCCGCCATGTGTTCGCCGATTTCCTGCCCGCGGCGCAGATCGACTCCTACGTGGCGGGCCTGATCCTGCTGGCGGCGGCGCCGTGCACGGCCATGGTGTTCGTGTGGAGCAACCTGTGCGACGGCGAGCCGCAGTTCACCTTGAGCCAGGTCGCGCTGAACGACCTGATCATGGTGATCGCGTTCGCGCCGATCGTGGCGCTGCTGCTGGGCATCTCGTCGATCACGGTGCCGTGGGCGACCCTGCTGCTGTCGGTCGGCCTGTACATCGTGGTGCCGGTGGCGGTCGCGGTGCCGCTGCGCCGGTGGATCCTGCGGAAGCGCGGCGACGCGGCGCTGGCCGCGCTGCTGCAGCGGCTGCAGCCGGTCTCGCTGATGGCGCTGCTGGTCATGCTGGTGCTGCTGTTCGGCTTCCAGGGCGGGCAACTCCTGGCGCAACCGCTGGTCATCGCGATCCTGGCCGTGCCGATCCTGATCCAGGTGTACTTCAACGCGGGCCTGGCGTACTGGCTCAACCGGCGGTTCGGCGTCGCCCACTGCGTGGCCGGGCCGTCGGCCTTGATCGGCGCCAGCAACTTCTTCGAACTGGCCGTCGCCACCGCGGTGGCCGTGTTCGGCGTGCACTCGGGCGCGGCGCTGGCCACCGTCGTGGGCGTGCTGGTGGAAGTCCCGGTGATGCTGTCGGTGGTGCGGATCGTCAACGCCAGCAAGCCCTGGTACGAGGCGCGCTGACGGCTCGGGCGGGGCGGGGCACTTGCAATCCCCCGGGGCGGGGCATACAGTGAACCACATGGTTCACCATCAAGCCCGCCTCGACGCCACCTTCGCCGCCCTCTCCGACGTCACCCGCCGCGGGGTGCTGGAGCAGCTCTGGCGTTCCGACGCCTCGATCAGCGATCTCGCCGACAAGTTCGACATGACCCTGACGGGCATGAAGAAGCACGTCGGCGTCCTCGAGCAGGCGGGCCTGGTGACCACGGAGAAAGTCGGGCGCGTGCGCACCTGCAAGCTCGGGCCGCGCCGGCTGGAAGAGGAGGCCGCGTGGATCGCGCGCCACCACGAACTCTGGAGCGCGCGCTTCGACGCTCTGGACCGGATCGTCGAAGAGCTGAAACGCCAGCAACCGAAGAACAAGGAGAAGGCAAGTGGGCAACGCAAGCGCAGGTAGTGCCGCCGCAATGAATCCCACCGCAGTGGAGCGCAAGTCCGACCGCGAGTTCGTCGCGACGCGCACGTTCAACGCCCCCGCCCGGCTCGTCTACGAGGCGTGGCGCAACCCCGACCTGTTCCGGAAATGGTGGGTGCCCGAAGGCGCGGGCATGACGCTGGAGTCGTGCGAGATGGACGTGCGCACCGGCGGCACCTACCGCCTGGTGTTCCGCCATCCGGCGTTCGACGAGCCGATGGCGTTCTTCGGCCGCTACCTCGATGTCGTACCGGGCCAGCGCATCGCCTGGACGAACGAGGAAAGCGGCGACCAGGGCGCCGTCACCACCGTGACGTTCGAGGAACGCGACGGCAGGACGCTCGTCTCCTACAGCGAGCGCTACCCGACCGCGGAGGC
>JBDZUW010000127.1:0-5661 GCA_040255375.1 Luteimonas sp.
GCTGATCATCGCCTGCCCCTGCGCGCTCGGGCTGGCGACGCCGATGTCGATCATGGTCGCGACCGGCCGCGCCGCGCACGCGGGCGTGCTGTTCCGCGACGCCGAGGCGATCGAGCGGCTGCGCACCATCGACACGCTGGTCGTGGACAAGACCGGCACGCTGACCGAGGGCCGGCCGGCGTTCCGCGACGCGCTGCCCGTCGACGGCGGCGATGCGGACGAACTGCTGCGGCTGGCCGCGAGCCTCGACCAGGGCAGCGAGCATCCGCTGGCGGCGGCGATCGTCGCGGAAGCGCGGAAGCGCGCGCTGCCGCTGGAACGCATCGAGGACTTCGATTCGGTCACCGGACTCGGCGTGCGCGGGCGCATCGGCGCGCGGATGCTCGCGCTGGGCAGCCGGGCGTTCATGCGCGAGGTCGGCGTCGACATCGAAGCGCAGGCCGCCGCGACGGCGCCGCTGCGCGAGGCGGGCGCGAGCGTGGTCTTCCTTGCCGTGGACGGACGCGCCGCCGGCGCGATCGCGGTCGCCGACCCGGTCAAGGCGAGCACGCCTGCGGCGATCGACGCGCTGCATGCGCAGGGCATCCGCGTCGTCATGGCCACAGGCGACGCACAGGCGACCGCGCGGGCGGTCGGCGCGCGGCTCGGCATCGACGAGATCCACGGCGAAGTGCGCCCGGAGGACAAGGTGGCCCTGGTGCAGCGGCTGCAGCGCGAAGGCCATCGCGTGGCGATGGCCGGCGACGGCATCAACGACGCCCCCGCGCTCGCCGCCGCGGACGTCGGCATCGCCATGGGCGACGGCACCGACGTCGCCGTGTCCAGCGCGCAGGTGACGCTGGTCAAGGGCGACCTGGCGCGCATCCTCGAGGCGCGCCGCGTCTCGGAGGACGCCGTCGCGAACATGCGCCAGAACCTCCTGTTCGCCTTCCTCTACAACGCGATCGGCGTGCCTGTCGCCGCCGGCGTGCTGTACCCGCTGTCCGGCGTGCTGCTCAGCCCGATGCTGGCCGCGCTGGCGATGAGCCTGAGCTCGGTGTCGGTGGTGGGCAATGCCCTGCGCCTGGCCCGCGGCAGCCGGCACTGAGGCGGGACGCCACTACCGGGCGGCGGCGCTCCTGCACGCAGGTGCCTGGACGAGCCAGGCGACTGCCCGCTGCAGGACGGCGTCCTCGTCGCGATCGGGACGCGAGGCGGGCGCGGGCAGCGCCTCGTCGGGTGCCAGGCCGGACGCGAACAGGTGCCCGGCAGGATCGCTCATGACGGCCGTGGCGACGACTAGGTTCGCGCCATCCGACAGCGGAAATCCTTCGGTGGACGTGGAAGCGCCATAGGTGCGTTCGCCGAAGGAACGCGCGCGTTCGACGCCATGCAGGGCGATGGCGATCATTTCGCCGGAACTGCCGGTGGAGCGGTCGACCAGCACCGCCACCGGCGGCAGCGGCTCGAACCGCACCGGCGCAGCAGTCACCCGACTGGCGACGATCTGCTCGCCATCGGGCTGGCGCAGGATCGCCGCCCCATCGCGATACAGAGTGGCGTACCGGCGGCCGCCCGGGCCGACCGAACCGCCGTGCTCGCCTTCGCCGAGCAGCGGACCGAGGCCCGCGACCATCGGCCACACGTTGCCGCCGCCGTTGCCGCGCAGGTCCAGCACCCAGCCGCAGGCGCCCGCATCGCGCTGCTGCGCGAGTTGCTGCTGGAACGACGTGGCGAATGCATCGTCGCGCATGCCCTGCGGCATGAACGCGTAGGCGACCTTCGTGCCGGCGTGGTCGAGCAGCGCGAATTCGGGCGCCTTCCGCCCGGCGAACGCGGAGGCCGCGTGCGACCCGACTTCGGCGCCCGGCCCGGGCGTTTCGCTTCCGCCCGGCGCGCCGATCGCCTCCGCCTCCGCGGCGGCGAGTTCTGGACGCAACTGCAGGAAGCTGTGGTTGTCGTCGAGCGACCGCAGCAGGTAGCGGATCGCCGGATAGGCCGCCGGCTTGCTGTCCGCCCCGGCCGCCATGCGGTGCGCCTCCGCGGAGACCGCACTCCAGTCGACGCGATCCGCATGCAATGCGTGCTTGCGCAGGACGTCGATGGCTTCGTCGACGTAGGCGTGGATCGCGGCAGCGTCCGCCCTGCCGGTGGTGCCATCGGGAACGGCGCCGGCATGCGGCGACACGGCAAGGAACACCAACGGCACGAACAGCCAGCGACGGGACATCGGGGCGGGATCCAGGAAAGCTGCGAGACCTTAGGGCGGGCCGGGGGGGCATCGCTTGTCCCATTCGTCACGTCCGGCGCGCCTTGCGGCTGGCCCGCAACGGGGCGAGGAACCGATCGCCCCCGCCTTGCGTACAGTGTCATCGATGGACGACCGCGAGACATCGCCGACCCCGCTGCCCGCCGGCCCTGCCCGACCGGCCGGCATGCCCGGCGCCGCCGAGGCGCTGGATTCGGCGGCATGGGCACGATTGGCGGTGGCGGTCGCCGAGCGGGGAGACCAGGCCGCATTCATGCGCATCTACGACCATTTCGCGCCGCGGCTGCGGCGCTACCTGTCCAACCTCGGCGCCGGCGGCGCGCAGGCCGACGAGCTCGTGCAGGACACGATGCTCGCGCTGTGGCGCAAGGCGGCGTTGTTCGATCCGTCCCGGGCGAGCCTGGACGCGTGGCTGTTCCGCATCGCCCGCAACCTGCACATCGACCGGGCGCGTCGCGAGCCGTACTGGCGTCCGCTGCAGGAAGGCCTCGACCAGCTGGACGCCGCGTGCATGGCGGCGCTGGACCCCGCGCCCGAAGGCTTCGTCGACCAGCGCGCGCTCGGCGCCGCGATCGACCGGCTGCCGGCGCTGCAGGCGCGCCTGGTGCGGATGTCATACCTGGAAGCCCACAGCCACCGCGAGATCGCGCAGGCGCTCGGCATGCCGATCGGTTCGGTGAAGTCGGCGCTGCATCGCGCCATGGAGCGCCTGCGCACGGCGATGGGAGCGCCGGCATGACTCCGAACCGCCATCTCGACGATTCCACCCTGGTCGCCTATTCGGCCGGCGCGCTGGCGCAGGCGCTGGGCGTGGTCGCTTCGGCGCACCTGGAGCGCTGCGCGCACTGCCGCGCACGGTTGCGCGCGGCGGACCGCGTCGGCGGCGCGCTCGTGGGCCTGCAGCAGCCGGCGGAACTCGCACCCGGCGCGCGCGACGCGATGCTGGCGCTGATCGAAGGCACGCCGCGCGAGCCCGCGCCGCCGCCGGCCGCGGAGCCGCTCGCGGCGCCCGATCCCGACCGCCTGCCCGCGTCCCTGCATCCCTGGTTCGGCGACTCGATGCGCGCGCTGCGCTGGCGCCGCGTCGCGCCCGGCGTGCAGCGCATCCGCGCCGACGGCGTCGCCGGCGGCCAGCTGTTCCTGCTGCGCATCGCGCCCGGCAGCCGCATGCCGCTGCACAGCCATGCCGGCAGCGAACTCACGATGATCCTCGACGGCGCGTACACCGACATGCTCGGCCACTTCGGGCCCGGCGACGTCGCCGACCTCGACGAGCACGTGCGCCACCAGCCGGTGACGGCCGAAGGCGTGCCCTGCGTCTGCGTCGCCGCGCTGGACGCGCCGTTGCGCTTCTCCGGCTGGCTCGCGCGCGGCCTGCAGCCCCTGCTGCGGTTCTGAGCGGCGCCGTGGGCGCCGCCATCGTCCTGTTCCGGCGCGACCTGCGCATCGCCGACAACCCGGCGCTGCATGCGGCCTGCGCGGCGCACCGGACGGTGTTCCCCGTATTCGTCCACGCGCCCGCCGAGCAGGGTGCGTGGGTCGAGGGCGGCGCCAGCCGATGGTGGCTGCACCATGCGCTGCAGGCGCTCGACGCGCGCCTGCGCGGCATCGGCGGCGCGCTGCAGGTGTATCGCGGCGACACGCTCGAAGTGCTGCGCGGCCTGCTGGCCGCCGGCGGCGTCGACGCTGTGTACTGGAACCGGCGCTACGAGCCCGCGGCGATCGACGCCGACCGGCGCGCGAAGACCGCGCTGCGCACGCTCGGCATCGCCGTGCACAGCCACAACGCGGCGTTGTGGCACGAGCCCTGGGACATCGCGAACGAAGCCGGCAAGCCATATCGCGTGTTCACGCCGTACTGGCGGAAGGCGCGCGCCGGGCTGGCGCCCGAAGCGCCGCTGCCCGTGCCGAGGATCCGCGGCTGGCATCCGCTGCCCAATGCGCTGGCGGTCGACGCGCTGCAGTTGCGCCCGCGCATCGACTGGGCCGGCGGCCTGGCGGAGACCTGGCGGCCGGGCGAAGCCGGCGCCGCCGAACTGCTGGAGATCTTCGCCGACGACGCGCTGGGCGACTACGCGCGCGCCCGCGACCTGCCCGCGCGCCACGGCACCTCGCGCCTGTCGCCGCACCTGCACTTCGGCGAGATCTCGCCACGGCAGGTGCACCACGCGCTCGCGGATGCGGTCGCGCGCGCGCCCGCGGCGCGGCGCCCCGACCTCGAACCCTACCTGCGCGAACTCGGCTGGCGCGAATTCGCCCATCACCTGCTCTACCACTTCCCGGACACGCCGACCGAGAACTTCAATCCCGCGTTCGCCAACTTCCGCTGGTCGCCGCCGGATCCGGTGCGCCTGGACGCCTGGCAGCGCGGGCGCACCGGCATCCCGCTGGTGGACGCCGGCATGCGCGAGCTGTGGCACACCGGCTGGATGCACAATCGGGTGCGCATGGTCGCGGGCAGCTTCCTGGTGAAGAACCTGCGCCAGCACTGGCTGCACGGCGCGCGCTGGTTCTGGGACACGCTGGTGGACGCCGACCTCGCCAACAACACGCTCGGCTGGCAGTGGGTCGCCGGCTGCGGTGCGGACGCGGCGCCGTATTTCCGGGTGTTCAATCCGGTCGCCCAGGCCGCGAAGTTCGATGCCGACGGGGCGTACCTGCGGCGCTGGCTGCCGGAGCTGGGCGATGCGCCGGCGCCGCTGCTGCACCAGCCGTGGAAGGATCCGGCGCTGCTGCGGCGCAGCGGCTATCCCGCGCCGATCGTGGACCTGGCCGCGTCCCGGCACGACGCGCTGGAGGCCTGGCGCACGCGCGGCTGATGCCGCGGATCCGAATGCCGCTTCCGTCCGTATGCAGGAGAAGACGGGCACCGAGGGCGGGCAATGCGGCGGATGGCGGCGACGATGCTGCGCTGGTTCGACACCGGCGGCGCCGAGGGCGACGACTCCGGCCCGGACCGGATCGACTGGTTGCGCGCGGCGCCGTTCCTCGCGATGCACCTGGCGTGCCTGGGCGTGTTCGCGGTCGGCGTGTCGCCGATCGCCGTCGGCGTCGCCGTGGCCCTGTACGCGCTGCGGATGTTCGCGCTCACCGCGTTCTATCACCGCTATTTCTCGCACCGCACGTTCCGCACCTCGCGCGCCCTGCAGTTCGCCTTCGCCGTGCTCGGCGCGGCCAGCGTGCAGCGCGGGCCGCTGTGGTGGGCCGCGCACCACCGCAACCACCACCGGCACACCGACACCGCGCTGGATCCGCATTCGCCCGCGGTGCACGGCTTCCTCTGGAGCCATGCGGGCTGGTTCCTGACCCGGCGCGGTTTCCGCACCGACTGGTCGCGCATCCCCGATCTCGCGCGCTATCCGGAGCTGCGCTGGCTCGACCGCTTCGACACGCTGGTGCCGGTGGCGCTCGCG
>JBDZUW010000128.1:0-5590 GCA_040255375.1 Luteimonas sp.
CGCAGTACGACGCCTACGAGCCGCTGCCGGGCCTGCACATCAACGGCGAGCAGACGCTGGGCGAGAACATCGCCGACCTGGCCGGCCTGGAGGTCGCGCACGAGGCCTATGTGAAATCGCTGGGCGGCAAGCCGGCGCCTGTCCTCGAAGGCCTCAGCGGCGACCAGCGCTTCTTCCTGGCGTTCGCGCAGGCGTGGCGCACGAAGGCCCGCGATGCGGCGCTGCGCGCGCAGGTGATCGGCGACGGCCACGCGCCGGGGCCCTTCCGCGCGCAGACCGTGCGCAACATCGACGCGTGGTACGACGCGTTCGGGGTGAAGGAAGGCCAGAAGCTGTACCTGGCGCCGGACGCGCGCGTGCGCATCTGGTGATTTCCACGGCCGCGCGCTGCGCGGCAATGCGGGAAAACGACGGCCCGTTCGCGGGCCGTCGTCGTTTGCGGTGCCGGTGGCCGATGCCTCAGCCGGGCGGCGCGGCCAGTTCCGCGGTGTCCAGGAAGCCGTCGCGGTTGCGATCCTGCCGCGAGAAGGTCGCCGCCAGCCGTGCGCGGTGCGCCTCGCGGGTGAGGCTTGCGCCGCGACCGCCGGGCAGTTCGTGCGCCGACAGTTCGCCATCGTGGTCGCGGTCCATCGCGTCGAACGCGTAGCCCATCCAGGCTTGATATTCGCCCAGCGAGACCCGGCCGTCGCGATCGGCGTCCATGCGGGCGAGATACTCGCCCGCGTGGTGGACCTGGCCTGCGTCGCGCTGCTGGGCTGCGAGCGACAACGAGGCCGCGAGCAGCGCGGCCAGCATCGTCAGGCGGCGGCGCCGCGCAGCGAGTAGCCCTTCAGCCGCATCGAGAACTCCTGAAGCGCGCGGATGCCGCTCGCCTCGGCCTCGTGGCACCAGGCCTGCAGCGCGTGCAGGCGCTCGCTGGCGTCGTGGCTGCGCGCCTCGAGCACGGCGGCCAGGCGGCGGCGATGCTCGACCAGCGCGCCGATGCGCGGGCGCTGCGCGACGAAGGCCTGCAGCCTGGCGCGCGCCTCCGGCTTGAGCCAGCGGCCGTCGTCGGCGAGGCCGCGGCGCAGCTTGCGGGGGAGCAGCGCGCGCAACTTCGCGCCGGCAAGGTTGGCTTCCTCGCGCAGGGCGGGCTTGAGCACGTTGCGCTGGAAGTCGGTCATCGCCTGGAAGCGGACCGCCAGCAGCGCCTTCAGCGTGTCGGCGTCCGGCACCGGGATGTTGGGGCGCACGTCGAGCTTCGGCGCGGTGCGCAGCACCTTCGCCAGGCCCACGCGCTCGAGGCCGCGGATCGCGAGCCAGCCGATGTCGAGTTCCCACCTGCGCAGCGCGAACTTCGCCGACGACGGGAACGCGTGGTGGTTGTTGTGCAGCTCCTCGCCGCCGATCCACACGCCCCAGGGCGTGAGGTTGGTCGCGGTGTCGTCGGTCTCGAAATTGCGGTAGCCCCACCAGTGGCCGAGGCCGTTGACCACGCCCGCGGCCCAGAACGGGATCCACAGCATCTGGATCGCCCACACGGCGACGCCGGCGAAGCCGAACAGGGCGAAGCTCAGGAACAGCAGGAGCGTCGGGCCCATCGTCGCGTGCGGCGTGTAAAGGTGGCGCTCGATCCAGTCGTCCGGGCAGCCCTTGCCGTATTTCTCGATCGACGCGCGGTCGTCTCGCGCCTCGCGGTACAGCTCCACGCCGCGCCAGAACACCTTGCCGATGCCCTTGACCACCGGGCTGTGCGGATCGTTCTCGGTCTCGCAGTGCGCGTGGTGCTTGCGGTGGATCGCCACCCATTCGCGCGTGATCATCGAGGTCGTCAGCCACGACCAGAAGCGGAAGAAGTGCGCCACCACCGGGTGGAAGTCCACGCCGCGATGCGCCTGGCTGCGGTGCAGGTACAGGGTGACGGCGAAGATCGTGAACTGCGTGGCGACCAGCAGGTACAGGGCGAGCTCGACCCAGCCCGGCTGGAGCAGGCCGCCGGCGAGGAACTGGGCGAGGGACACGTTTTCGAAAAGCGGGGACATCGGGACTCCGGAGGGGCGGCCCGCGACGTGCGGTCCGCGACCGGCATGATGCCAGCTGCCGCGGCCCGGCGCCGCAGGGCGCCCGCGCAACGTTCAGCTTCGTCGCCGCTCAGTCCGCGGAAACGAGCGCCGCGTCGCGCTCGCGCAGCGCGGCGTACACCGGATCGGTGTCCGGCAGGACGCCGTGCCAGAGACGGAAGCTCTCCGCGGCCTGTTCCACGAGCATGCCGAGGCCGTCCACCGCGTCGCGGACGCCGGCGGCGCGCGCCCAGGCCAGGAAGGGCACGGCGGCCTCGCCGTAGCTCAGGTCGACCGCGGCGCTGCGCTGGCCGGCCAGGGACATCGGCAACGACGGGAATCCGCCGGCGCCGCGCGCGGCCGAGGTCGCATTCACGATCAGGTCGAATTCGCCCAGCGCGCCCAGATCCTCGAAATAGCGCGGGTGCACCCGTCCGGGCGCGCCCAGCATGTCGGCCAGGGCATCGGCGCGCGCCGGGGTCCGGTTCACGACGAACAGGTCGGCGACGCCCGCGTCGAGCAGCGCGGGCGCGACGCCGCGCGCCCCGCCGCCGGCGCCGAGCAGCAGCGTGCGGCGGCCGCGCAGGTCCAGGCCGAGGCGGCCGGTGAGGTCGCGCACCAGGCCGATGCCGTCGGTGTTGTCGCCGTGCCAGCCGTTGCCCTGCCGGGTGAGCGTGTTGGCGACCCCGCAGCGCCGCGCCGCATCGCCGAGCGATGCGCAGGCCGCGGCCGCGGCCGCCTTGTGCGGCAGGGTGACGTTGGCGCCGTCGCCGTCGAACGCGGCCAGCGCGGCCGCGAAGTCGGGCGCGTCGATCGCGACGTAGTCGAGATCGATGCCCGCCTGCCGCGCGAACGCCGCATGGATGCGCGGGGACAGCGAATGCGAGACCGGGTGCCCGATGACCGCGAAACGCTTGCCCATGCCGGTGCTCCCTAGGTTTCGCGCAGCCAGCGCGCGGCGTCGAGCGCGAAATAGGTGAGGACGCCGTCCGCGCCCGCGCGCTTGAACGCCCCCAGCGCTTCCAGCGCGCAGGCGCGCTCGTCGAGCCAGCCGTTGGCGAAGGCGGCGCGCAGCATCGCGTACTCGCCGCTCACCTGGTAGGCGTAGGTCGGCACGCCGAATTCGTCCTTCACCCGGCGCACGATGTCGAGGTAGGGCATGCCCGGCTTCACCATGACCATGTCGGCGCCCTCGTCGAGGTCGAGCGCGACTTCGCGCAGCGCCTCGTCGGAATTGGCCGGGTCCATCTGGTAGGTGTGCTTGTTGCCCTTGCCGAGCGCGCCGGACGAGCCGACCGCGTCGCGGAACGGGCCGTAGAAGCTCGACGCGTACTTCGCGCTGTAGGCGAGGATGCGCGTGTGGACGAAGCCGTCCATCTCGAGCGCGGCGCGGATCGCGCCGATGCGCCCGTCCATCATGTCGCTCGGCGCGACCACGTCGGCGCCGGCGCGCGCGTGCGACAGCGCCTGCTTCACCAGCACTTCGACGGTCTCGTCGTTGACGACGTAGCCGCTGTCGTCGACCAGGCCGTCCTGGCCGTGCGAGGTGTACGGGTCGAGCGCGACGTCGGTGATCACGCCCAGTTCGGGGAAGCGCTGCTTGAGCGCGCGCACCGCGCGCTGGCACAGGCCGTCGTCGTCCCACGCCGCGGCCGCATCGAGCGACTTCGCCTCCGGCGCGGTGACCGGGAACAGCGCGAGCGCGGGGATGCGCAGCTCGCTGGCCTGTTCGGCGACCTTGAGCAGCTCGTCGATCGAGACGCGCTCGATGCCGGGCATCGAAGGCACGGCGGCGCGGCCGGCCAGTTCGTGCACGAACACGGGGTAGATCAGGTCGTCGGTGGTGAGCACGGATTCGCGCATCAGCCGCCGCGAGAACGCGTCGCGGCGCATGCGGCGCGGGCGGAAAAGGGGGTACTGGCTCATGCGGGGGATTCTACGCCCCCGTGGAGCCGGCGATGGATCGCCCCTACGGGCCGTGGACGCCGTCGATCTCCACCGCCAGGTCGCGGCGGCAGATCGCCGCGTGCAGCAGGAACAGCGGCACGCGGCCGCCGAAGCGGGCGCGCAGCGCCTCGGCGACGGCCGGCATGTCGTCGCGGTCGCGCACGTAGACCTTGAGCCGCGTGCCGGGCCCGAACTCCGGCGGCAACGCGGGCTGGCGCGCGCGCGCCGCGCCGAGCAGCGCCTCGAAGTTGGCGAAGGTCTCGCCGAGCTGCGCCAGCAGCGCGCCGGCATGCAGCGTCGCGTGGCCGACCACGCTGGCCGTGCCGGACAGCAGCAGCGGCATGCGCGAATCGGTGGGCGGCAGCATGGCGCGCGCGAAGGCCGGCGGCTGCGGGCCGTACTCGCGCGGGTAGCGCCAGGCGCTGACCTGGCGCGGGTTTTCCACCGGCGTGCCCGGCGCGGCCGCGGCCAGCCAGTACACCTGCAGCACGCGTGCGGAATCGCAGCGGCCGATCGCGGTGGCCGCGGGCAGGCGCATCGCTTCGAACGCGCCGAGCCCGCGCGCGCGGCCGACGCAGAACTGGCGATAGCGCTCGGCGTCGCCCTGGCCGGCGGTGATCGCGTCCAGATAGTTCCAGACGCGCAGCAGGTGCGGTGTCGTGCTCGCGCCGACGAAGCCGAGCATGCGCGCGTACGCGTGCGCGGCGGCGCCGACGATGCCGGTGGGGTCCGCATCGCAGGCATGGGGACGCTCGTCCACTTCGATCGCGCCGAAGGACAACGCACCGTCGGTCGCCCAGGCGATGTCGCCGTCGCGCCCGCGCCGCACCAGGCCGCCGCCGCGCCAGACCTCGCAGGGCGCGTCGCCGTGCGGCTGCAGCGGCACGTGCAGGTAGCGCGGATCCGCGAGCGAGCGCGGCGCGCCGTCGCCGAAGCCGAAGACCGCCAGCACGTCGTCGCCCGCCAGCAGCTGCGCGGGCGTGGCGCCGTGCACGTAATCCACCGCCAGCGAAGCGGGGGCGGCGGCACGGGCGGGCTGGGCGGCTTGCATCGGGCGGCGGGGGCTGGCGTCGGACGGGGACGCAATGATACCGGCCGGTCCGTGGCGCCGCCGCACTGGTAACCTTGGCGCCCCGCCACCGATGGAACTCCGGATGTCCCCGCAAACCGACGCCGAGCGCGCGCTGGCGCAGTTGCTCGTGGAAAGCCTGAACCTGGAAGGCGTCGCTCCCGGCGACATCGATCCCGAGGCGCCGCTGTTCAATGCCGGCCTGGGCCTGGACTCGATCGATGCGCTCGAGCTGTCGCTGGCCATCGGCAAGCGCTACGGGTTCCAGCTGCGGTCGGACAGCGCGGACAACCAGCGCGTCTTCGGCTCGCTGCGCGCGCTCGCCGCGCATGTCGAACAGCACAAGGCCGCCTGAGGCCGGCGGGGTCGCCGGCGGCGCACCGCGCGCGGCGTTCGCGCTGCGCTGCGCGGCGGCGGTGGCCTATCCGCTGCTCGCGCACGCGGCGACGCTGGCGGGCGACGGCCGGCTGGCGGCGCTGGCCACGCTCGACCTGGCCCTGCTCGCGCTCGCTGCGCCGCTGCTGCGCGCGCGTCC